>JBHIAO010000215.1:0-9656 GCA_046758565.1 Anaerolineae bacterium | reverse complement strand
ACCTGCGACTCGAGGCCGCCATCGGCGAGCTGCCGGCCGACGGGCGATCGACCACCGTCATCCGAGCGTACGTCGGGGACGCATATGGTAATCCGGTCGTAGACGGCACGCCGGTGACCTTCGACACGAATCGCGGCACACTGTATAATGATCAGTTGCGCCACACGGTGGGCACGCTGGATGGGAGAGCCTCGACGGTCCTGAGGAGTGACCGCTTTCCAGGATCGGCCCTCGTCATCGCCAGTGCCGGCGCGACCTCAGCTCAGATCGCGGTCGAGTTCCTGCCGGTTCCGAAGTATACCATTTATCTGCCGCTTATCAGAGATTAGGGATTGGAGATTAGAGATTCAAGGGGGATCTGACTTCAATCGCCAATCTCTAATCTCCAACATAGTCGATCGGTAAAGTCACTGTGAACCGCGTGCCCTGACCCGGTTGGCTGGCGGCAGTGACGCGCCCGCCGTGGGCCGCGATGACCTCCTGCACGATGGAGAGCCCCAGGCCCGTCCCTTCCGCACCTGCCCGGGCCTTGTCGGCCTGATAGAACCGCTCGAAAATCCGAGGCAGGTCCTCGGGTGGAATCCCGTGGCCTGTATCCGATACCACAACCTCCAACGTGCCTTCCGACGTAGGCGCTGCCACAACCTTGACACTGCCGCCGGCCGGTACGTGGGCCACCGCGTTGTCCAACAAGTTGTTGAATACCTGCGACAGTCGGCCTTCATCACCCCGGACCGTGGGCAGTGACGCCGGCGCTCGCAGACTGACTGTGATTTCCCGCGTCTCGGCTAACGGCATCACGCGATCTACCGCCTCGATGAGAAGCGGCCCCAGATCGACAGGATCGTCGGCGAAATTGACCTGCCCCGATTCGAGCTTGGCAAGTTCCAACAAAGCCTGGACCAGCCGGCGCATTCTCGCTGCTTCCTCGTAGATCACCCGCGCTGCCCGGCGGCGTGAGTCAGGGTCCTCAGCGGTACCATCGAGCAGTGCCTGGGCAAAGCCCTGAATCGACGTTAGTGGCGTCTTCAAATCGTGTGAGACATTGGCCACAAAGCCCCGCTGCATGCGGTGCGCCCGATCTACTTCGCGTGCCATCGCATTGAAGGACCGTGCTAGACGCGCCACCTCATCGTCACCTTGTACCTTGGTCTCCTGGGCATAGTCTCCCTGCGCCATGGCTTCCGTGGCCTTGGTCATCTGTCGTATGGGCCGGCTCACGGATCTCGCCAGGAGACCGCCCAAGAGCGTGGCCAGCACGAAGACGACACCGCCGATGGCGAGGAGCGCCGGAGCCAGCTCTCTCCATGCCCCGCCCACGTCGCGTGCCGGCAATGCCAAGGCCAGGTATTGTGGCACAGCTAGGTCGCGTGATTCGCCCTGAGGCAATCTGCGTACAAGCGGTGGCAACCGTGCAGCCGCGTAGTAATATACTCGTCCCGTCGAATCCACGAAGTGCCCAATAGGGATTCGTGGTGGCAACACGTCCGATTGCGGCAGAAGCGGTAGTTGAAGCCTGCCATTGCTGGTACCTTCGGAATCGACGAGGACACGGCCCTGCTCGTCTGCGATCAGCAGGCGTGCGCCAACGCTACTGGCCATCTGCTCTAGCCGCCGTCTTGCCTCAGGAACGCGGACCTGCCGTTCTACCAGGATTCGCATCTGGCCAGTCAGCGCGTTTACCAACAACCTCATGTTGCGACGTGCTGTCTGCTCCTGATAGTTGTTAAAGAGGTACACCGCTGCCGAGCCAGCCAGAAGGAGGCACAAAATGACTACCACTGCATAGGTCGCGATCAACTTTGCGCGCAAAGTCTTGAACATGGCCCGTTGTCAGCCTAGCGTCTCAACGTTGCCAATCGATTTCCAAAGTGTAAAAAAAGTGTAACACCAGAATCGTGAAACGTAAAACGTGAAACGTGAAGACATTGAAGGTGAACACGATCGTCACGTTTCACGCGTCACGTTTCACGCTCCACCAGCTTGTAGCCAATGCCCCAAACGGTCTCGATCTGGACGGCCTCGCAGCCGGCCAGCTTGTTGCGAAGATGGGCCACATGCACATCAACTGTCCGGGTATCACCGTAGAAGTCGTAGCCCCAGACAGCGTCCAGGAGCTGTTCGCGGCTCAGCACCAGGCCCGGATGCCGGCCGAAATGGACCAAGAGGTCGAACTCCTTGGCACGCAGGGGTACGGCCTGGCCGGCCACCGTCACCTCGCGCCGCTGCGGATCAATTACCACATCGCCGAGAGAAATAGGCTTGTCCGACGGGGGACCTGGTGCCTCAGTGCGGCGCAGGACGGCCTTGACGCGGGCCACGAGCTCTCGGGGGTTGAATGGTTTGGTCATGTAGTCGTCCGCGCCCAGCTCCAGCCCAACGATCTTGTCCACGTCGTCGTCGCGCGCTGTTAGCATGACAACGGGGGTATTGTCGCCTTCGCTGCGCAGCCGGCGGCACACCTCCCAACCGTCCAGCTTGGGCAGCATGATGTCTAATACCACCAGGTCCGGCCGCTCCTGCCGAATCACGGTCAGCGCTTCCTCTCCATCGCGAGCCCGAAGCACGTGATAGCCGTCTTTTGTCAGGTACATCTCCGCAAGATCGATAATGTTTCGCTCATCGTCAACAACAAGGATGGTGGTCATGTTACCTCCTCCCTCCAAGTCATCGGTATTATCGCATAGCTTATGACGTCTGGCAAGGAAAAAAGGCCTGCGGCCGATCAATGACCAACGACCGCCAGACAACGTGAGCGTGCGTCGTTTGTCAGTAGCCCCTGGTCTTTCGTCGTTGGTGGGCTTGCGCAGCGGTTCCAAAGAGCTGGTGTATTCTGCACAGATCCCGCAACAAGTTGCGGCGTCCAGGACGCTCGAACTTGTTCGAGATGTACAGGCATTCGTGATTCGCTGCGCAAGCCATTGGTCGCTTGCCTTTGTCTATCGTGTTGTCGCAGAGTATAATCTTCCGTGAAATGAGAGCCTTTCTACACAGGGTCTGCCGTGATCTTACCAGGCGCCGTTCGCGCTCTTGGTGGGTCCTCGTTAGCGTTGTCATGGATGTGGCGGGCATCGTGGCGATTCTGCTCATGTCGCTCGATCTGGTGCCGCTTCAGCGCGCGGTACACGCTGCTCCCAGGCCTTCAGCCAAGTGGACCACGTTCACACAGGCCAACTCCGCCCTGCCCGGGAATGCGATTGCAGCCCTGGCCGCCGGCCCGGATGGCCGTGTGTGGGTTGGAACGTATGGTCGAGGCGCTGGATACGTTGATACGAATGGGTGGGCCACGTTTGCGCCAGGCCTGGGCATTCCCGGTAGGTGGGTCACAGCCCTCGCCGTCGGGCCAGACCATGAGGTCTGGCTCGGGACGTTCGGTGCCGGCCTGAGCCACTACAACGGGGAATCCTGGAGAACCTTCAACACCAACAACTCGGGACTAACCAATGACTGGGTGACGGCTCTGGCCGTGGCACCGAATGGCATCCTGTGGGTCGGAACCCACGGCGGTGGAGTTGCTACTTACGATGGAAAGCGCTGGCGAACTTTCAACCGGCGAAATGTGGGATTGGCCAGTGATTGGGTGACAGCCGTAGCAGCCGGCCCGGACGGGGACATCTGGGTCGGTACCTACAGAAACGGTGTAAGCCACTTTGAGCCATTGTCTTTGGGCAGCGACTTGCCCGATAACGTACTGGGACTACCCATAGGCACATGGCGCACGTATGCAGCCGGCGCTGATCTCCCAAGCGGTTTCATCAATGCAGTAGCGGCCGGTCCCTCGGGGACGGCCTGGATCGCTACCGATGCTGGATTGACTCGCTTCACTCCGACCCTTCAACGGCCCTTCCCTTCGACTGGGCTCAGGACAGGCGACAGAGCTCAGGGCTCCGCTGGGCTCGGTACAGGCGACGCCGGCACCTGGCGAACGTTTACGACACAGGACGGATTACCCAGCAATAACATCCGCGCTGTGGCGGTCGATGATCGGGGTACGGTCTGGGCCGGCACGCCCCACGGGGTGGCCTGGCTGGAGTCTGACAGCGCTTCGACAGACTCTTCAGCGACCTCAGAAGAGACGGCGGGACACCGCTGGCGAACCCACACGACGGAAGACGGCTTGGTGAACAACTACGTCGAGACCATCGCCGTCGATACAGCCGGTAATATCTGGCTGGGTACTTTGGGTGGCATCAGTGTGCTGGGAGAGCCCATGAACGCAGATCGGGTGGAGGGTCGTCTCCCTGTCATCTTCGTGCACGGTTGGACACCGCCGCTCGCTGACGGCCTCCAGAACAGTCAATTCAAGTTTCTGGCGCGCTGGCTGCATCGCGATGGATTCCCTGCCTACTACGCCACTGGGATCAGTCCGGACAGAACGTTATACGAGAACGCCGAACGGCTGCGAGCCGTGATCAACGAGGTGAAGGAAGAAACCGGTGCTGACCAGGTCTACCTGATCGGGCACTCCATGGGCGGGCTGAACATTCGGGCATACACCGAGTCTGCCTTATATCAGGGTGACGTCGCCGGCGTGTTCACCCTGGGATCGCCTCATGCTGGCGTCCATCTGTGGCGTGACCTGCTGGCCCGCGAGATAATGGGCGGTAATGATCAGCCATCGACGCGGGAGTTGTTGCCTGAGCACATGGCCCTTTTCAACCGTACCAATGCTAACGATCACGGTGTGTCGTACTACCTGGTGGCGGGTGACGTGACCCGCCAGGAAAGCCTGGATTTCCTCGACTTCTTGCCGGCCAACGACGGCCTGATTAGCGTGTGGAGCGCCCATGCTGTGGGCGCGCTGGTCGGCAGTTCGGTTGGCCTCAGCACGAGCACTTCGACCCTTCGACAGGCTCAGGACATCGCTGGGCTCAGTACCAGCCGCCAATTGACCACCGACGACATCCACGGCTGGAGTGAGAACACAATTCTATCGGATTCCCCGGCGTACCTCTGGCCCCAGCGATTGTATCTGAACTACCTTCGCCCGGCATTGCTTCACGGGTTGGACACCCCGCAGCCGGCAGGTGCCAAGCCTGGAATCGCGCCCCGGCCGGTGTCGCAGCATCGAACGGCCTATCACGCCGGCGAGATAGACCCCGCCACAAAGAGGGAGATTCCCATTCCGGTCGACCCTGCAAGATCGGCCCGCTTTGTCTTGTTGTGGCGTTGGGGGGACCTGAACGTGACCTTGACGGATCCGCTGGACCGAGAAATCCAGTCTGATGGCCAGCGGGTCCAGCGGTTCGATCTGGAGACCTCAACCTTCGCCAATCTGACGCTCATCAGCGTCGAGCGGCCGATGTCCGGCACGTGGACGCTGACGTTGAACGGTGCCAACCTCGAGGACCGTGCCAGGTACGTAGCGTACGCGATCATCGACGGGACCGTGACCCTCGAAGCTACTGACACGACGAGTTGGGCTCGGCCAGGTAGCCTGCTTCCCGTCACGGCCACGCTCAAAGGCGGCACAAGCCCCATCGCGAGGGCCGGTGTCCATGCGGAGATCACGTGGCCGGACGGTTCCAGTGAAGTTGTGCTCATGTTTGACGACGGCAAACACGGGGATGGTAAGCCGGACGATGGTATCTACGGGCGGATGCTCACGTTGTCCAGGCAGGCCGGCTACGTGCCGATCGTCATCACAGCGCGGGACACCTGGCAAGGGGCAGAGTTCGAACGGGGACGAACGATCTTCGCCACAATCGCGTCGGATGCTGCCCGGCTCACTGGCGCTGTCGAGCTGTCCTTCGGGACAGTGGAAGACCTGCCGGCCGGCCGACCAAGTGTTGATGTCGGCGTCGATGTGACGAGGGCTGGCCGGTTCGGACTCTCTGTGTCGCTCGTCGACGGGGTCGGTGAGGAGATTGCACGGAGCACCTGGCCGGTGGAGGTGCAAAAAGGCCGGCACATGGTGCATGTACCCATTGACCCGGCGCTACTCGACGGTAAACTGATACCGTTCAGCGTCAATCGTGTCATCCTGATGGATCTAAATGGCGCAGCCACGCTGGCTGACGAATGGATCGGGGGGACGGAGGGCTAGAAGCCAGGAAGTAGGGTTGGATGCGCAGGGACATCATCGCCGCTGTCGTGATCATCGCGCTATTGACCATTGGGGCCGCGACCGTATGGCGCACGCGGATGATACAGCTTCGCAGCACCGCGACTGTGCAGCGTGGAACCATCACTGCCACGGTTGAGGCGACCGGCATTGTGCAACCGGCGCGGCAAGCCCGGTTGTCACTGCAAACAGGTGGTGTCGTCGAGGAGATCCTGGTAGAGGTGGGTGATCAGGTAGTCCAGGGCGACGTGCTACTTCGGCTGGATACGACGGAGTTGGAGCGGAGTGTTCGCCAGGCGGAGTTGACGCTAGAGATGCGGCGTACTGCTCTTTGGAATGCAGAGGCCGGCCCCGATGCTGCTGAGGTCGAGATCGCCCGGGTCAACGTGCTTCAGGCCACCATGGAGTACCAGGCCGCTCAAGCAGCCTACGACGAGATAGCCAACAGACCTGGCGCGGACAGTAGTGGTGGGGCTGTCGCGTTGGAGAATGCCAGGGTGGCCTACCAACGAGCCATGGCCGAGTTTGAGCGGGTCATAGGCGGTGTGGCGCCTGAGCAGATCGAACGTCTGCAGAATGAAGTGACGGCGGCAGAGCTGGCGCTAGAGGAAGCACGAGCACATCTGGCGCAGGCCGAATTGACCGCACCTTTTGACGGCACGGTGTTACAGGTAGACGTTCAGGAAGATGAAAGCGTCGGCCCCAACCAGTTGCTGATGGTGATGGGCGATCTCACAAGGCTGGAAATTGTAGCGCAGGTCGGCGAGATCGACGTGGGTGAGGTGCGCGCCGGCCAGTTCGCAGACGTTCGTCTAGATGCGTTTCCCGATCAAGTGCTCCTTGGCGAGATCATGCAGGTGTCGCCGGCCGCCGCAACGGAGGGCGGAGCCTCGGTTTTTCAAACGACCGTTAAGCTCGAGGGAACGGACTTGCCAGTGAAGGCCGGCATGGGTGCCAAACTCGAGATCACGACTCGGGAGAAGGCCGGCATCTTGGTGTTGCCCAGCCGTGCCATACAGACCCTCGGCCAGCAGAAGGTCGTGAAAGTGCGGCGCGGTGGTCAAACTCACGAAGTAGAAGTTATCACCGGTATCACCAATGGCGAGCTGACAGAAGTCGTCGAAGGTCTGCAGGAAGGCGAGGTCGTTGTTATCGAACGTTCGCCAGGCTAACGCACCAACCACCAGGCGAACAGTACCCCGATGGCCGCGCCGGCAATCACCTCGACCGGGGTGTGTCCCAAGAACTCGCGCAGCCGCTCCTCACTGATCGGATGCCCCTGGAACAACTCATCGATCATCTGATTGAGAATGCGCGCCTGGATGCTGGCTGCGCGCCGTACGCCGGCCGCATCGTACATCACAACCATGGCTAAGATGAAGGCAATGGCGAACACGTCTGACGTGAATCCATTTCGTAGGCCAATGGAGGTTGCCAGAGCCGCCACCAGTGCGGAATGAGAGCTCGGCATGCCGCCGGCGCTGGCCCAATTTGAGAAGTCGAGACGCCGGCTACTGACGGAGTCTACGACGACTTTGAGCAACTGAGCGGCCAACCAGGAGGAGAAGCTGACCGCCAGGACTTGATTATCGACGATGTCGCGAATGGCCATGTAAATCCAGTGTCATTTGCGTTATACGCGAGAATTATGGCCCCGTGAAACGTGAAACGTAAAACGTGATGACCTAACGCCGAAAATCCTCACGTTTTACGTTTCACGTTTCACGCAGCTCGGCTGCGACCTCGTCACCCGGTGCCTTAGCCAAGCAGTTCATTGCTCGATTAGAGCTGATCAAAAGGTGCCACGTCGCGGCCATCGCCGTCGTCCGAAGGCACCAGTTGCTTGACCCGCAACTCAGCCTGGTCCAGCAACTCCTCGCAGCGCTGAGCGAGAATCGTGCCGCGCTCAAATAGGCTGAGGGCTTGTTCCAGGGGGAGATCGTTGTCTTCCAATTGCTCGACGGTCTTCTTCAGCTCATCAAAGGCTTCTTCGAAAGATAGTTCCTCTATCATGAATTCCTAAACCTCGCGGTATGTTTGAACCTTGCCTTCTGGGTCGGAGGCAGTTGCCGAAACGACCGCCGACGGCCGACCGCCGCGCGGTCCATAGATCGTCAGAAATCAGTTCATAGATCCAGTCCAAGCTGACCGGCGACAGCCGAGGGACGGGCGTCGGCCGCCGGCCGTCGCCCCTTACTTCGACCGACGACGGCTTCGAAGGATCCGTCCTTGACCTGCACTGATACGGCATCGCCGGACTCCACGTGCCGAACGCTGGTGACAGGCCGGCCAGTATCAAGCCGACTGACAATGGCGTAGCCTCGGGCCAGCGTGGCTTTGGGGTCCAGCGCGCGCATCTGTGTGACGCGGCTATTGAGCCGCTCCCGCGCCAATACCAGGCGATGGACTATGGCCCGGTGGCCTGTCTGTGCCAGCCCATCAACGCGCTGCCGATATTCATTGATGACACGCGCTGGCGAGTGGCGCGCTAGTGTCTGGCGTTGTTGCTCGACGCGACGCGCTTTTGCGTCCAGTTGTTGGCCGATGCCGGCAACCAGTCGCATCTGTAGGCCCCCCAACGCCTGCCGAAGTTCGGCTCCATCGGGAACCGCCAGTTCGGCCGCCGCGGAGGGCGTGGGGGCCCGCACATCGGCGACGAAATCGGCGATGGTGTAATCAGTCTCGTGACCCACGCCGCACACCACCGGCGCCAGCGATGCCGCCACAGCCCGCGCGACTCGCTCGTCGTTGAACGCCCACAATTCTTCTAGCGATCCGCCGCCACGGGCCAGAATCACAACGTCCACCTGAACTTGATTCAATGCTTCAAGGGCGGCGACAATTTGGGGCGGTGCCTCGTCGCCTTGCACCAGCGTGGGGGCCAGAATGACATCGGGTAGGGCGTAGCGGCGGGCCAGTACATGGCAGATGTCTCGCAAGGCCGCCGCCTGGGGCGACGTGACCACGCCGATGCGGCGGGGATGGGCCGGCAGAGGGCGTTTCCGTGCTTCGTCGAAGAGACCCTCGGCCGCCAGTTTCTTCTTGAGAGCCTCGAACTCCAGATGCAAGAGTCCGCGGCCGGCCGGCTGAATCTCGTCCACGTATAGCTGATACCGCCCCTGTGCCTCGTAGACCGAGACATAACCATGGCAAAGCACGGCATGGCCATTCTCGGGGACGTATGTCTGCCACTCAAAGTTCGAGCGCCACATGACGCACGACAGACGCGCTGATTCGTCCTTCAGCGTGAAGTAGACGTGGCCGGAAGCAGCTTGGGAGTAGTTGGACACCTCGCCTTCCACCCAGCAATCTTGCAGTGTGAAATCGCCGGCGAGCAGGTCGCGGACATAGCGGTTCAGTTGAGAGACGGAAAGGTAAGTAGGTTGGGCCATAGCGACTCCTCAGCCACCAGATTATAGTTGGCGGATACCGTGTTTGTCAATGAGAGATTGGTTCTTTGCCCTCAAATAGGCATGGGCATGCCAGGATAGTATAATTCTCACATGCACGCTGAGGTAGACACAAGTGGACGACTCGATGAGTTCAGAGAAGTTACCGCAGTTGGTTTTAGCGATGGCAAGCAAGGCGCTAT
>JBHIAO010000214.1:0-9659 GCA_046758565.1 Anaerolineae bacterium | reverse complement strand
TCGCGTCACGCAGTGACATCATTTCACGGAATGGATCCCATCGAGTTAGCGACATTGGTCACACCTCCTTTGTAAAGTGATTTGCGATCACACCATTGAATCGCTTTCAACCATTCTGATGTCTATTGTACACAGGTCATGTTAGAGCAGCATAAACACATCATCAGAATTGTGTTAGCAGTAAGTTAGAAATTCATAAGAAGGGAACCTCCTCAGGTCTATCTACTTCCCTCCCTCAATGATATCCCCGGCACGCGGTCGCTGGCCTAACGTCACACGGATTTCCTCTTGCTGACCATTCGCATGAATGATCTCTAAGATCACGGCGTCATCAGGCCGGCTGTTCTCCACCAGGTAGGTGATCAAATCATCCATCTCCTTAATCGACTGCCCGTTGATGCTCACGATGACGTCGCCACCCAGTTGGTACTCCTCCCCTTCTACTTTCAGGATCTTGTCACTGCCACGCAGGCCGGCTTTGTCGGCCGGGCTATCCTGAGTGACGTTGACCACCAGAGCACCCCGGGTGCCTTCCGGCAGCTTCATAAACTCGGCTACCACCGGCGTGAGAGTGGTGCCGGTGATACCCAGCCAGGGATACGCATAGCTGCCCTCCTCAATCAACACTGGCACAACCTTACTGGCGATGTTTATGGGCACGGCGAAGCCGATGCCGGCGCTGGCACCACTCCGGCTGATGATCATGGTGTTGATACCGATCACCCGTCCCTGCCGGTCTAGCAGCGGCCCGCCCGAGTTGCCCGGGTTGATCGCCGCATCCGTCTGAATCACCTCCGGGATAGAGAAGGGACTGGTCCCACTGCGGATCGTCCGCCCAAGGGCGCTGATGATCCCGCTGGTCATGGTGAACTCCTGGCCGAAAGGATTGCCAATGGCCACCACCATCTGCCCCACCTTGAGCGCCGCACTGTCGCCCAGAGTCACCGGATGAAGCTCCTCAGAGGGCAAGTCCACTTTGATAACCGCCAGGTCTGCATCCGGATCGGTGCCCAGCACCTCTGCCTCAACGATGGTGTCATCCCAGAATATCACTTCGACCCGATCAGCATCCTCTACCACGTGGTTGTTGGTCACGATGTGCCCCTCCGAATCCCACACAAAGCCGGAGCCCTCGCCGCGACGATAGAACTCCTGAGGAGCCCGAGGGACGTTTTGGAAGGGGAATGGTGTGAAACGGGGTACCTCTGGGAACTCGAATGAGAATGGCAACTCTTCCGGCAGTGTCTGCTCCACCTTCTGCACCACGCGGATGTGAACTACGGAGGGCAGTGCGGCCTCGTAGATGCGGTTCAGCACCTGTTCCTGAGCCGATACAACGGCGTCGGCATCGCCGAGCCGAGTCACCAGCGGCGTGGCAGCCGGTGTGGCCTGGGCCTCAGGTGACGTAGCCAGTGAGGTGCCTGCGCCCACCAGCCGACTGATCGTGCTGGTAGTGTAACCGGCGCAGGCGACGCTGGTCAACGCAATAATCAACACCATCAGCCCGATGACGAACGTAATCCGTCGGATACCACGATAACGTTTCATCTTTACACCTCCTATACCCATACTGAACTTTCTCGGAAAGTCCGCGACATCAGGTGAATTACGCAATACGCAGTACGCAGTACGCACATATTTCGTATTGCGTACTGCGCTGCTCGCCAGGTGTGAGCAACACTTTCCGAGAGATCTCCATACTATGATCACGCACGGATCTCCTGGCGTTGAAAGAGCACGTAGCCCAGGGCGAACAACAGGATGGTGGCGGCGATCAGTCCTGTCAACTGTGGCCAGATTAGCAACAAGCTCTGGCGCAAAGGCAGCGGCGTGCCCAGTATCGCACCTTGCAGTTGGATGGGTAGCACCAGCCCAATAGAGCGGATGGTGGGCTGCAGCAGGGCCAGCATCACCTCACTGTAAAGCGTATTGGGCGATACTCGCGCCAGCGTCATCTCCAACTCCGTCTGAGCCAGGATCTCCTCCGGAAGGCCGAACTCCACCGGTCGCAACATCGGCGCCACCAGGCCGGCCAGCATCCCCCAGAACACCATGAAAAAGAGCCACGCGGCAATGGACGCCAGTGCCGCTGTGGCCGGCTGTCGGAACATAATCGAGAACACCATTCCCAACGCCAGCCAGATGCCGCCGTAGAAGATGGATGCCAGCAGGAACCACAGGCTGCGAGCTACTTCCTCACCGCTGGGGGGAACGCCCAACCCCACAATGCCCAGACCAATGATAAGCAGCCATATGGCCGTGAGCACCAGGGCCAGGGTAAACAGGCCAGCCAGGAACTTGCCCAGCAGCAGCGCATCCCGGTAGATAGGCTGCGCCAGGATGCGCGACATGGTTCGCTGGCTGAGCTCACCGTTGACCGCATCGAAGGCCAGGGCAATGGCAATCAGCGGCACCAGGAACCCCAGGAAACCCACGAAGGCCGGCAGCGGATCGCGCGCCGTAGTGAACAGCTTCAACAGCAGAAAGGGGTCCTCACCCACACCGTCCCGCAGGCGCTGCATTGCCGCATACACCGTGCCGGCCGCCGTCAACACAATCAGCACTTCCAGAATCCGCATGCGCACGCTGGTGAGGTGGTCAGCCATCTCCTTGACCACGACGGCCCATAGGCCAGTCCACGGCGAACCTTCGCGCATGCGTTCTCTTCGAACTTGCTCAATCGGTAGCGACATGCTCCACCTCCTGGAAGTAACGGGCGTAAATGTCGTCCAGGCTGGGCCCCTCCACGTCTAGTGTCAGCAGCCGGCCGCCTGCCTCAACCACAGCATTGGCCGCCTCCGCCCGCAGATCGGTTGTGGCTGCCACGCGGTAGCGGTTGTCGCCATCCCGGCTGACGTTCACCACATCGGGCAGGCGCTCCAGCGCCTCCGTGAGCGCCGACGCCGGGCCATCGGCCTGTAGTTGAATGCGGTAGGCGCTGCCGAGCACGCGTTGGGCCAGCTCGGTCACCGTGCCTTCCAGCACCATGCGGCCGCGGTGGAAAAGGCCCACCCGGTCGCACACCGCCTGCACCTGGTAGAGCAGGTGGGAAGAGAGCAGGATGGTGATGCCCTCCTCCTTGAGATTACGGATGATGTGCAGGAACTCGCGGGCGCCGTCCGGGTCCAGCCCCTGGGTAGGCTCATCCATGATGATGAGCTGGGGTTGCTTGAGCAGCACATCCGCCACACCGAGCCGCTGGCGCATGCCGCGCGAGAACGTCGCCACCCGCCGGTCGGCTACCTCACTCAGCCTCATGTGGGCCAGCGCGTCGTCGATCCGGCGATAGCCCTCATCGCGAGACAGCCCGTTCAGCTTGGCGATGTAGATCAGGTTCTCGCGGGCGGTCAGCTCATCGTAGAAGCCCACCTCGTCGGGCATATAGCCGGCGCGGGCCTTGACGCTCAGGGGCTGACGGGCTGGATCGAATCCCAGCACCCGTACACTGCCGGCTGTCGGCTCAGTCAGACCCAAGAGCATGAGGATGGTCGTGGTTTTGCCTGACCCGTTGGGGCCGAGCAGCCCAAAGATCTCTCCGCGGCGGACGGCCAGGTCCAGGGCGTCCACAGCGACTATGTCGCCATAGCGTTTGCTTAGCCCGTTAGTTTCGATCACCAGATCACTCATACCCCGACCTCCTTCCGCCGCTATCGGCGGCCGAAGCGCAGCACGGCGATGCCCACCACCCCAACGGCGACGGCGATCAGGGCAACGCCCACCACACCCCACAGCGTAGAGGTGAGTACTGTGATGCGGAATTCCGCTGATTTGGATGCGCTCCCCTCAGGGCGAGCACGCACGGTGACCATGTAGTCGCCGGCAATGGCCTTGTCGGCCGGTCGAATCTTGGCCGTGACCTCGACCTGCTCGCCAGCACCGATTTCCCCAATCTCCTTCGGCTCCAATTCTACCGACCAGCCGGAAGGCTCAGACGAGCTCAGCTCCACGGCACGCGCCGGCGCGCTGCCGGTGTTGCGCACAATAATCTTGAGTGGCGTCTCGTCCCCGGCATAAGCCCGGCCGGAGAGTCGGCCATCTGGCGCTGTTACGGTCAGGTTCGACTCGCCAGTGACTTCGGCAGTGAGTTCAAGGGTGGCCTCCGCTTCGTCCCCCTGTGCGCGCACGGTGATCGGATACTCACCGGCTGGCAAGTCGAGAAACGGCCGCGCTTCGATGCTCAACCGCTTCGACTGGTTGGGCTCCAGCGGTAGGCTGGTCACTTCCTGGCCGCTGAGTTTGAAGGTCACCAGGAATCCCGGTGGAGCGCTGTACATCAGGTTGACTGGCAGATTCTCGTCGCCTTCGTTCTTCAACGTGGCGCTATAGCGAAACGTGCTGTTCGGCTTGCCCTTCAGCGTGGGCAGCTCAACCTCAAGAGCCAGGCTTGGCGGCAGCTTCTCCTCCACTGTCAGCTCCAGAGGTAGCTCGGCCACAACTCCTTCGCCTCGGGCCTGCACCACACAACGATAGGTCCCGGGCTCTACGTTGGCCGGCGGTTCAAGTTTAAGCGTCACGGAGGCGTCGTCTCCGGGTTCAACGTAGGCCGACTGGATGATTTTACCACCGCCCCTGAACGTAGCCGTCCAATCCTCAGGGATCTGTTTCATCTGCAGGTGCACAACCTGCGAGGCCGTTTCGGTGCGCAGTTTGAGCCCGATGCTGACGTTCTCGTCGATACCTATCACCTGGCTCGGATAGGCTGTGGAGAGAATCAGCTCCGGGTCAACCCTCAGTTGCTGGCCTCCTCCCTGTGCCATGACCGGCACCGGTGCGTTGAGCACCAACAAAACCAACATCAGAAGTGCAACACCTGTCCAAAATCGTCGCATGGTTTACCCTCCTTTCATGAAAGCAACAAAAAACCCCGTCAGTCTGGAAACGGACGGGGTACTTATACATAGCTACTTTAGCTGCAAATCCCTCGCCCGACCTGGAAATCTCCAGCCTCAACAGCTACATGGAGCTCGCGTCACATACGTGCTATATTCAACTGGCGATGAGTATAATCAGAGAAGATTAAATCGAGATTAGAGGTGTGTTAGAACTGCGCAAGAGATGTGTTAGAGGTCCATTAGAGAGCCGAGTAACAGCGAGCTGCCTTGCCATATCATTTATGCACAGCAACCCTCTGAAAGGCCACTCAGCGTTCAGCGTTTCACGCGCCATCGAGTTCGACGATGACCCCCTCGTTCGCGCGCAAGACGAGTTCGGCCAGGTTGACTGCCTGTTCGCGATCCATCTGCGTGGAGACGAGGATTTTACCGGCGCCCAGCGCCGGCAAGGCCACCTGCTGTTCCTCATCGGCGAAATTGAGGGCTACCAGAACACGTTGTTTGCCGGCCTGGCGCAAGAGAACGTAGTAGGGGCGATCCTTGCGATTGCCCTCCCACACATCGTTCACAGCCTGGTAGCTTCCCCACTGCAGTGCCGGCGTCGCCCGGCGGTATGTCAGTAAACGCCGATACAAGCTCAACATCGAGGTTGGATCCGCCAGTTGGCGCTCGACGTTTACCTCGTGGTAGTCAGGCGCAAGGGGCAGCCACAGCTCGGGCGTATCCGGCCGCGAGAAGCCGGCGTTGGGCTCCGGGCTCCACTGCATGGGCGTGCGGCAGGGGTCACGGCCCAGGCCTGGCATGCGTAGCCCCCAAGGGTCCTGCTGCCGCTCAGGGGGGATGTGGACGTCCGTCATGCCGATCTCATCGCCGTAGTAGAGCGTGGGGGTGCCGCGCAAGGTGAGCAGCAGCATGGCCGCCACCCGCGCCTGGGCGCGCCCGTAGCGGCTGACGATACGCGGTTCGTCGTGATTACCGAGCACGTAGTTGGGCCAGGCCCCCGCCGGCAGTGCCGCCTCAAGAGAATCTACCACGTGGCGGACAGCCTGAGCTTGCCACTCCGCGCCCAGCAAGGCGAAGTTGAAGGGCATGTGCAGCTCATCCAGGTTCTCCCCGTAGTAACTGGCCCACCGCTCCCAGTCGAAAATGTGAATCTCGCCAACCGCCATCCGGGGATGTTCAGCACTGTAGGCATCGAGGAATTGGCGAAACTCGCGGTAGACGCCGTGGACGTCCGGATGTCCTTGATCATACAAGTGGAACTGCGAATCGTACTCGCCCAGGGGTTTGTGAATACTCCATCCCGCGCTCGTATTGAGCGGGTTGTCACGCAGCTCAGGGTCCTTCATAATGCGGTGAGCCACGTCAATGCGGAAGCCATCCACACCCCGATTCAGCCAAAAGTCCACAACGTTGAACATGGCCGCTTTGACAGCCGGGTTTCGCCAGTTAAGATCGGGTTGCTCCTTGAGAAACGAGTGCAGGTAGTACTGCTCGGTGGCTTCGTCCCACTCCCAGGCCGGCCCGCCAAAGACACTGAGCCAGTTGTTGGGCGGTGAGCCATCCGGCTTGGGGTCAGCCCAGATGTACCAATCGCGTTTGGGGTTGTCCCGCGAGGCGCGGGACTCAAGGAACCAGGGATGCTGGTCAGACGAGTGACTGGGCACCAGATCGATGATGATCTTGAGACCCCGACGATGAGCCTGTGCGACCAACTCGTCAAACGTGGCCAGGTCGCCGAAGAGGGGATCCACGTCGGTGTAATCGGCAACATCGTAGCCAAAATCAGCCATTGGTGATGGGTAGAAAGGCGAGAGCCAGATGGCATCCACCCTCAGGGTCTCGGTTAGGTAGTCCAACTTCTGGATGATGCCGGCCAGGTCGCCCACCCCGTTGCCGGTCGTGTCTTTGAAGCTGCGTGGATAGATTTGATAGATAACCCCGGTTTGCCACCACAGGTATTTCGGTCTTGCGGTCATTTTCTTCGTCGTTCGTTGGTTTTGAGAGATGTTCGGTTCAAATGCCTTAAGCGCATTCGCATTCGGCGATTGGTGATTTCTTCTCAGGTTGATTAGGATTCGAGATGTTGGTAGAGCTCGGCCCTGGGCAGGGATTCGGAGAGGGGACCTGCGCTGGCCAACTTGCGCTCCGCGACCAGCCGGGCGAAACGCAAACACCGTTCGGGCGGATGGCCGTCGAGGCAGGCAACCAGAAAGCCACCCCAGAAGGCGTCGCCGGCCCCTGTCACATCAGCGACCGGCACCTCTCGAATTGGCAGCCGCTGTACACCTTCGTCGTCAGACAGCAAGACGCCCTCGCCGCCCATGGTCAGAACAACCGTCTCAACTCCTAGGTCGTGAAACCGATTAACGTAAGTCTCGGGCGAGGCCCCATGACTAAACAGACTCTCGGCATCATCCAGCGAAGCCTTCATGAGGCGAACAAGTGGTCCGATGTCGCCGAATACTTCCAGCGCCTCCCCTGGCTCGGGTCCGACCACCGGTCGATAGTTGGCATCGAACGACACCAGTTTGCCGGCAGCGTGCGCGTCCCGCAAGACTGCCCGCACGGCCGATTGACATGGCTCACGCGAGAGGGCAAAGGCCGAGGTGTGAACGGCCCGCGCCGCCTGCATGGCGGCCGGTGGAATGTCAGTCCGCTCCAGATTGGCATCGGCACCGCGAATGATCTGAAAGTCAGGCGTGCCGGTGGTGCGGGCAATCAAGCTCAGCGTGGACGGAATAACTGGATCCTCGACCAAGTAATCTACACGAACGCCATGTCGCCGGAGCTCACGTCGCAGAAAGCGCCCCATGGGTCCCGGACCGATCTTGGAAACGACCGCGGCATCTCCCCCCAGGTTGGCGACCGTGACAGCCACGTTTACAGGTGCACCGCCCAGATAGCGCTGGAAGACGGCCGCATCCTCCAACTGCGGGTGGGCTTCGGTGGATATGAAATCTACGATAAGTTCCCCGACAGCTAACAGGTCAAGGGCATTGTGCGAGGGCGGCATAGAGTAGGTCCCTAAACCAGGAGCGGCTGTTCGTCCACAACGACTCGATGCGCAATGACGGTCGCAGCAGCGCTCCAGGCCAGATGGCGGGTGCCGGCCGGCCTGTAGGTCTGCCCGTTGAGGTATTCGTAGAATCCCCACGTTTCACCGTCCAGACCCTGGGCATTCGCGGTATTGATGGCCTTTAACGCCGCCTCAGCCCGTGCCTTCTCGCCGTGACGCGCCAGCGCGGCCGCGTAGAAGCCTGTGATCACCGGCCATAGACCTCCGTTGTGGTATTCATACGGTTGGTTCTGAAACCGAAAGGCGTAATTCGTGCGCAGCGCCGGCCACTCCGGATCACCAGGTCGAATCACCGGATAGAAGGACGGTACCAAACCGGCTGTCTGGCGGCGTCCTGAGCCCTTCGACAAGCTCAGGGCAGGCTCTGTCGAAGGGTTGTCAGGCCGAGCGAACCTGGCATTCAGCTTGTCGATTGTCGCAATCACAGTCTGGGTCTGGATGGTGTCGCCCAGGCCGGTCAGCAGCGCCAGCGCATTGGCGAGCCCATCAAAGCGGATCACGTATCCGCCGGGTGTGAAGGTCGCCAGCCAGTATGAGGGACCATCCGGATGATCCGCCAGAAAATGCCGGTAGGCGGCTGGATGATAGATCTGAGGATCGTGGGCCAGGATGGGGCGCGGCCAGTAGTTGAGCTCGATTTGCTCGCGCAGCGCCGCCGCACGCCGGCGACGGGCGTCATCGTCGATCACGCGCCCGTAGCCATCCAGGGCCCACAGGTAGAGGATTTGATCAACCAGCGCGTAGCCATGCTGGACGTACTCGTCGGCCCAGTCACTGGACATCGGAGCATAGATCAAGCCGCGGGCGTTGAACTCCCAACAGCCGACCAGAAACAAAGCACGTTCCATGACGGGCTGATGCCGGCTCAGGAAATCATCGTCGCCGGTGCGCAGCACGTACTGGCAGACGCCCAGCACGTACCATAAGGGTGCATCTACCCGACCTACCAGCCCACCATAGCTAACGTGATCTCCCCCAACCGTCACATTGCTGGGAATCTCACCGTGTGGACCCTGGTGCCGTGCCAGGGTGTCCAGCGTCAGACGGAATCCGTCGACCAGATTCACGTCATCGGCCAGGAGGGCCGCCAGCCCGGTGACGACACCGTCGCGGGCCCAAACCCGGAGATAGTTATCGATCTCTGTGACTGACGCCAGGAAGCCGGCCTCGGTCAGGCAAGTCCGCAGAAGATCCACAGCGTGCTTGTACGCCTCACCGGCCTGGCTCATACAGTGGTCCACTTCGTCTTCGGAATTCCCCCGTTCTGTCAGCCAACTGCATCACACCGAAACTTGACATCCCGGTGGAGCAGAAAGTGATTTCCGCTTGATGTTGCATTTCCAGTTCGTGAAACGCAAAACGTAAAACGTGAGGGTGCTCCCTTGCACTCGCATCACGTTTCACGCATCACGTTTTACGCCGTCCGATGCTCTGTCAACTCGTCCTACCGGAAGCTACTTCCAGTACCAATTACGGTTTTGTAAACTATCCTTTCACGCCGCTGGTTGCCACGCTCTGCACGAACCACTTCTGAAACAGCAGGAAGACAACCAGTACCGGGATGGTGATCATTGAGGCAAAAGCAAAGATATCACCCCACACCTTCGGGTCCTGGCTGAAGAATTGCTGCATGGCCACAGGCAGCGGTCGGTATTCAAAACCGCGGGTCACCATCAGCGGCCACAGGAATTTGCCCCAATTGGCGAGGAACTGCAGAATGGCCACGGTGGCGAAGACGGGCCGCGACA
>JBHIAO010000213.1:0-9740 GCA_046758565.1 Anaerolineae bacterium | reverse complement strand
GACCGTGCCACCCCGCGGGCAGGCGGTGCTGTGGCCGGTCTCTGACCGTGCCACCCCAGGGGGCTGGTGGCTCGGTATTTCACCGGGCATCAAGGAGGTCTAGCATGTCTTCCATGGTGTCGAAAGTTTTCACCCGCCCTTCAGCGATGGCCTGGTCGGCTGCTCGCTCCTTGGCCTGCCATTCAGGGGTCCAGAAGTAAGCCTGCTCAGCGGCGGTGCGAAGCGCGTCCAACACAACGCGCTGGGCGGAGATGCTCATTCCCTTCTGGAACAGCTTTTCCAGGGCGTCACTAAACGCAAGACGCAAGACGCAACACGTCTCACAGATAAGGCTGAACATATGACCGCCCAACGGTTGACAGACCTTGAACGCGGCTCCCCCATCACCATCACCGTCAACGGCCGGCCAGTGCAGGCGTACGCGGGAGAGAGCATCGCCGCCGCTTTGCTGGCAGCAGGCTGGCGTGTCTTTCGGCACACCAATCCCGGGGGCGCGCCCCGCGGGTTCTTCTGCGGCATGGGCATCTGCTTCGATTGCCTGGTGACCGTGGACGGGGTGCCGAACGTGCGCAGTTGCCTGGCCGAAGTGCACGCGGGGTGTGTGGTCGAGGTGCCGGAGTCGTGACCGAAATCATCGTGATCGGTGCCGGCCCGGCCGGTGTGGCGGCGGCGGTGACGGCTGCCGAGGCCGGAGCGCAGGTGACGCTTATCGACGAGTACCAGCAGCCGGGCGGGCAGTATTTCAAACAGCCGCCGGCTTCCCTCGACAGCGATGATCTTCCCCCCTCCCTGGCCAGCAACATCCAGCGCGGACGGGAACTCCTGGCCGGGCTGAGCCACCCCAACATCCAACTGCGCTGTAACACCCTGGTGTGGAACGTGACCGCTGAGCGGATGGTCAGCTTCTACGGTCCGGAGGGCTCAGGCCAGTTGCAGGCACAGCGGTTGATCATCGCCAGCGGCGCATACGAGCGGGTGATGCCCTTTCCCGGCTGGACACTGCCGGGGGTGATGACCGTCGGGGCGGCTCAGTTGTTGCTGAAGGGACAGGGCCTGCTGCCCGGGCGGCGGTTTCTGCTGGCCGGGACCGGGCCGCTGTTGCAACTGGCCGGCGTGCAGCTCCTGGAAGCGGGAGCGGAGATCGCCGCCATCGTGGAATTGCGATCGCGCCGGGAGTTTCTTGCTCAGGCACCCAAGTTCTGGGGGCAATGGGACAAACTCGGTCAGAGGATTGCTAGCCAGCGGCAGTTGATGCAGGCCGGCGTCCCCACCCAGTTCGGTCGCGCCGTCGTCCGAGCAGTGGGTGAGCAAGAGGTCGCGGGCGCTGTGGTTGCCAAGGTGGATGCCACCGGACGACCGGTGCCCGGGACGGAAGAGACGCTGGACGTGGATACTATCTGTCTCAACTTCGGGTTCGTCCCGGCGGCGGAGCTGGCCGGCCTGGCCGGCTGCCGGCAGCGCTTCGATCCCCACTTCGGTTGCCTGGCGACGGTGACCAATGAAGAGATGGAGACAAGCCGGCCGGGCATCTTCGCCGCCGGCGAGGTGCGCGGCATCGGCGGGGTCGAGGTGGCGCTGCTGGAGGGGCGCATCGCCGGCGCGACCGCGGCGCAGCAACTGGGGTACCTGGCGGACGGGGAGCGCCTGGCGGAGCTGCACCGCGAATGGCGGCGGGCACGGGCCGCCGTCAAAGCACTGGCGGCCTCCTTCGCCATCAAACCGGGCCTCTGCGAGCTGGCAACCGACGACGTACTGCTCTGCCGCTGTGAGGAGGTCAGGGCCGGCGCTGTTCGGGCGGCGGTACGGGCCGGGGTCACCCGCCTCAACCACCTCAAACCCTGGACCCGGGTCGGCAT
This sequence comes from Anaerolineae bacterium, assembly GCA_046758565.1. Lineage (GTDB taxonomy): Bacteria > Chloroflexota > Anaerolineae > Epilineales > JAANWY01 > JBHIAO01. Next base: position 7,884 of record JBHIAO010000213.1, on the reverse strand, counting down.
GGGCCGCTGCCAGGGGCGCATCTGCGGGCCAGTCGTGGCCCAGGTCGTCGCCCACGAGTCCGGGCAAGAGCTGGAGGCAGTCGGCACCTTCACCCCTCGCCCGCCAATCAAGCCGGTCCCAATGGGCGTGGTCAGCGAGCCCCCGAGGCGAATCGAGGAGCTAGAGTGGGAGGATCACGTCGGGTACGGGCGCGTGAGGAGGTAGGGTAGTACTGCGTACTGCGTATTGCGTATCCCTGGAGAGTAGTACACAATACGCAATACGCAGTACGCAATACGCAATACGCAATACGCAGTCCACCAAGGAACCAACCGATGACTCACCACCAACCCCCAACCACCACCGCCGACGTCGTCATCATCGGCGGCGGCATTGTCGGGTGCGCCACGGCGTACTATCTGACCCAACACGGCGTGGATGTGCTGCTGATCGAACGGCGCGGAATTGGCAGCGGCGCGACAGGGCGTTCGGGCGGCGGTGTGCGCCAATCGGCCCGCCTCTCGGAGGAGATTCCGCTGGCCATGGAGAGCGTGGCGCTGTTCCCCAGCCTGTCCGACGAGCTGGGGGTGGATCTGGAATACACTCAGCGCGGCAACCTGCGGCTGGTCGAAATCCCGGACCACATCCGGCCGATGCAGGAGGACATCGCCCGCCAGCAGGCTCTCGGGTTGGACGTGCGCTGGCTGGAGCCGGAGGAAGTCGTCGAGTTGGTGCCGGCGTTGAAGCGGGAGAGCATCTTCGGCGCCAGCTTCTGCCCCACGGACGGCCATGTCAACCCCTTTCGGCTGGTCACCGGCTTTTACCAGGCCGCCGGCCGGGGCGGGCTGCGGGTGCTGACCGGCTGCGAGGTGCAGGCGATCCGGCCGACAGACGCAGGAGAGGCTGTCGTCCGGGTCGGGGACCAGGCAGTGCGGGCACCGGCGGTGCTCATTGCCGCCGGCGCTGGATCGCGGGCGCTGTGCCTGGACCTGGGCTTCGATCTGCCGCTGGCCAACGTATGCTACGAGTCGATGATCACCGAGGCGCTGCCCCCGCTCTTCCAACAGATGTTTGGCGTCGCCACCGGGGACCTGTTCTTCCGCCAGACCCGGCATGGCGGCGTCCACTTCGGTGGCGGAGTGATCGAGGAGCGCGAGGACGAAGGGACAACGGACAAGAACCTGCGCCTGGCGGTCGAGCACCTGGTGCGCCTGGCACCAGACCTGCGGGAGGTCAACCTGCTGCGGACGTGGGGTGGGGTGGACCCCAGCACGCCGGACGGCGAGCCGATCATCGACCGCCTGAACGAGAACGTGTTCGTGGCCACCGGCTTCTGCGGCCACGGGCTGGCCCTGGGCCCCGTCGTCGGTCGCTACCTGGCGGATTGGATTGCCGGCGGTGAGAGGCCAGAGACTCTCGACCCATTCGGGCACCGGCGCTTCGAGGGCTGGCTGCAAACCCGGTGGACGCCTACGGGCTCCTTTGAGGCTGCCATCGTCACAGAATCGACGTTCACCGCCTCCCGGCCTGGCGAGGAACCAGGGACACCTGTCGCGGAGCGAACGGGCGAGGCGGAGGACACAGGGACCTGGCGTTTGATCATCGACCCCGAAGCGTGTACCGGTTGCCGGATGTGCGAGATGGCCTGCGTGATCCACCACGACCAGGTGGTCCGACCTACAGAACTACGCATCGAGGTGGTCTACCCCAGCGATGATTTCTACATGCCCCTGACCTGCATTCACTGCCCGGAAGTCTACTGCCTGGAGTCCTGTCCGGTGGACGCGCTGGTTCTCGACGAGAACGGGATCGTACAGGTCGTCGACGAAGAGTGCGTGGAGTGCCTGATCTGCGTGTACGAATGCCCCTACGGCGGCATCACCTACGTCCAGGACCTGGCCACGGTGATCAAATGCGACCTGTGCGCCGGCAACCCGGCCTGTGCCACGTACTGCCCGACCCACGCGATCACCTTCGCGCCGCTGGACGACGACACCTGGGAGCGCATGACGGCGGCGGCAACGGAGAACGTTCGGTTCTGGCAAGGTGGAACGTGAAACGTGAAGCGTGAAACGTGATGCGTGATGGTCACGTTTCACGCTTCACGCACGCGAGGTGAAACAATGCACTACAACGGCTACGCAGGTACGATTCTCCGCATCAACCTGACCGACGGGGAGGTGACCAAGGAACCTCTCGACCTTGAATTGGCAGAGGACTACGTCGGTGGGCGGGGGCTGACTTCGCGGTTGCTGTACGCGGAAGTGGACCCGGCTACGGACCCCCTTGGCCCGGCGAACAAGCTGCTGTTCGGCACCGGTCCGCTCACGGGCTGCGGAGCGCCGGCCACCGCGCGCTACGTCGTCGTCTGCAAGTCGCCTCTCACCGGCACCATCGCCTGCTCCAATTCGGGCGGCTTCTTCGGCCCCGAGCTGAAGTTCGCCGGCTACGACGTGCTCATCTTCGAAGGGGAGGCGGACGAGCCGGTGTACGTGTGGATCGAAGACGAGCAAGTGACGATCCGCCCGGCCCACGATCTGTGGGGTAAGACCCCGGTCGAGACGGAAGAAGCGGTGCGCGCCGCCACACACCCCACGGCCAAAGTTGCCTGCATCGGCCCGGGTGGTGAAAAGCTCTCCCTCATGGCCGGCGTGGTCAACGACAACTACCGGCTGGCGGCCCGTTCCGGCGTCGGCGCGTTGATGGGCAAGAAGAAGCTCAAGGCGGTGGCCGTGCGAGGGACGAAGGGCATCCAACTGGCGGACCCCCAGGGATTCTGGCACGCGGCGCTGGAGGTGTCTGCGAAGATCGTCAACGACCCCATCTCCTTCGGAAGCTTCCGCACCTACGGGACGGCCAACCTGGTCAACCTGATCAACGAGATGGGCGCGTACCCCACGCGCAATTTCCAGGCCGAGATGTTCGAGGATGCGGTCGCGACGAGCGGCGAGGCCATCGCGGAGCAGATTCTGCTGCGAAATCGGGCCTGCTTCGCCTGTCCCATCGCCTGCACTCGCGTCACCGAGGTGAAGGACGGCCGCTACAAGGGCCGGGGCGAAGGGCCGGAGTACGAGACGACCTGGTCCTTCGGCGCGCTGTGCGGGGTGTCGGACCTGGAGGCGGTGGCCAAAGCCAACTACCTGTGTGGCGAGTACGGGATAGACACCATCTCGGCTGGCGCCACGGTGGCCTGTGCGATGGAAATGTACGAGAAGGGCTACCTGCCGGAAAGCGACATCGGCTTCCCGCTGCGTTTCGACGATGCGGAAGCGATGGTGCGCGCGGTGGAGCTGATGGGCACGCGCGAGGGTTTTGGAGATCTGCTGGCCGATGGCAGCTACCGGCTGGCGCAGCACTACGGCCACCCGGAGCTGTTCATGGGGGTGAAGAAGCTGGAGATGGCGGCCTACAGCCCGCGGGTGTTCCAAGGAATGGCGCTGCACTATGCCACCTCCAATCGGGGCGCGTGCCACGTGCGCGGCAACACCGTCGCCGCCGAGCTGTACGGCATCCCGCGCTACATCCCGCCGGAGGCGCTGGAGCAGAAAGAGGAGATGGTACGCCGGCCCTTCCAGAACTCGACGGCCTTCGTGGACTCGACCGGCATCTGCCTGTTCACCAAGTTTGCCATCACCCACCGCGAGATCGTTGCGCTGCTGGCCCCGCTCACGGGCCTGGACTTCACCTTCGAGAAGTCCCTCGTCCAGGGTGACCGCATCTGGAACCTGGAGCGGCTGTTCAACATCCGGGCTGGCTTCACCGCCGCCGCCGACACGCTTCCGGAACGCATGCTGGAGCCGGTGCCCGGCGGCCCGCGGGCAGGGAGCCGGGCTCGACTGCAGGAGAATCTTCAGACCTACTACCGGCTGCGCGGCTGGGGCGAGGAGGGGCGTCCCACCCGCCAGAAGCTGGAAGAACTCGGCCTGGTGGAGCTGGCGGGCATGTGGGGGGAACCATGGTGGGAGGAACCATGATGGAGGTGCACGTCAAACTGTACGCCAGCCTGCGCCGCTACGCTCCCGAGCAGCCTCTGGGCGAGGCCTTCACCTGCTCCCTGCCGGAGGGGGCCACGGTGGAGCACCTGATGACCGAGGTGCTGCACCTACCCCCCGACGTGGTGGCCATCGTTCTGGTGAACGGCATCCGCAGTGAGCCCCAACACCGCCTGTCCGCCGGCGATGAGGTGGTGCTGTTTCCCCCCATGGCAGGGGGGAGTTGGATATTGGTTATTGGAGATTGGTTATTTTCGAGGAGGAGGGTCCCGAGCTTACTCGGGTTAAGCGAAGAGGTTTTCGCCACTCCGCAAGGTCGGGAAGCTGTGGGGTTTGGGAAACCCCTGATGTGAGGTTCCTGTGAGCGTCTCATGCTGGGGACATCCAGGCAGGCAAAACGGGGGCACTGCACTCCGTAAAAAGGGGGAAAACGGGGCCTGCGTCTGCCCATATTGGGTTGAGCCAACCCGCGAAATAGGGTACAATAGTACCCACATCGCGGCGCGGCGGCCGAGGCCGTCCTCCGGCTCCCCGGTGGCGGCATGTGCTCCACACCGGGTACATTCCGCTGCTGCGCAGCCTGCTGTTGTGGAGTTTGTGGCACCTGAGTGGGCAGAAAGAACTTGAAATGAGTGGCGAGTTTACGGACGAGGCAAGAGTCCAATGGGAGTCAATCCTGCCTCAGATACGTGAGCAGTTGTTGAGCAATGTATGGTGCTCGCACTGTTCTGACGTAACCACAATTGTGGACTTCAAAGGGCATGTAGAGAGGGGAGATCTAATTCTGAAGGGTAAGTGCGCCACATGTGGGGGTGAGGTAGCACGAGTCATTGAGGGAGAGCAAGAAGGACTCTCAGGGGAAATGAAAGATATGAATAAAGCGAACTTCATGACAGCCCTCCCCGACGGCCTGATAGCCGTCGTTAAGCGTGACTGTCCAACCTGCGCCCTGGTCGAGCCGGTGCTGGCCCGGCTGTCTTCTGGTGAGACACCGCTCACTGTTTACACGCAAGACGATCCGGCCTTTCCGCGGGGGGCGACAACCGTCATTGACGACACCAGTCTCGAGTGCTCATATCACCTCAACATAGAAACGGTACCGACGCTGATCCGGGTGGTTGACGGGCGTGAAGTGGCGCGGATCGTCGGCTGGAACCGAGCGGAGTGGCAGGCCTTCGCCGGCGTGGTCGATCTGGGCGCCGATCTGCCGGCGCACCGGCCCGGCTGTGGCTCAAGGAGTGTCGAGCCCGGCGTGGCCGAGCAGCTCGCCGTGCGGTTTGGCGGCGCGAAGCTGCGTGCCCGGCGCATCGAACTTGCGGCGCTCGAGGATGACATCGAGGCCTGCTTCGATCGTGGCTGGAGCGACGGCCTGCCCGTCGTGCCGCCAACTGAAGCCCGCGTATTGCGTATGCTCGAAGGCACGTCCCGCGCGCCCGACGAAATTGTCGGCGTCATTCCGCCCGACCTGGTCGAGTGCACCGTCGAAAAGGTGGCCATCAATGCGGTGATGGCCGGCTGCAGGCCCGAGTATCTGCCGGTGGTGTTGGCCGCGGTAGAGGCTGCCTGTGATGACGACTTCTGCATGCACGGCGTGCTGGCGACCACCTACACGGTTGGGCCGGTAGTGATCGTGAACGGCCCGATCACCCGCGCCATCGGCATGAACGCCGGCGTCAACGCCCTTGGCCAGGGCAACCGCGCCAATGCGACCATCGGCCGCGCGCTCCAACTGGTGATCCGCAACGTCGGCGGCGGGCACCCCGGCGGCGTCGATCGGGCGACGCTCGGCAACCCGGGGAAGTACACCTTTTGCTTCGCCGAAGGCGAGGCCGGCTCGCCCTGGGAGCCGCTCTCGGTGGAGCGCGGCTTCGCTCCGGGCACTTCGACCGTCACACTGTTTGCCGGAGAAGGTGTGCGGGGCATCGCCGATCAGCGCTCCCGTACCCCCGAGTCCCTCGCGCGCTCATTTGCCGCTTGCCTGCGCACCGTGGCTCACCCCAAGCTGCCCTTTGTCGATGCGTTCCTGGTTGTGTCGCCCGAGCACGGCCGCGTGTTTCGCCTGGCCGGCTGGTCGAAGGCCCGGCTGCGCGAGGAGATCGAGAACCTGCTGACGCTGCCGGGGGGTGAACTGGTGCGCGGCGCGGGCGATATGGCCGAGGGTGTTCCCGAAAGTATGGGGGAGGAGACGATGACCAAGTTTCGGCCCGGCGGCCTCGGCATTGTGCATGCCGGCGGCACAGCCGGCATGTTTTCCGCCGTCATCGGCGGCTGGCTAAACAGCGGCCCGAGGGGCAGCCAGCCAGTGACCAGGGAGATCCGACGATGACCGAATCCCGTGTTTTGCTCGACCCGACCGGCGAGCGTGGCAGCGGCCAGCGGGAGCGACTGCCGCGTCCTGCTTCACTCGACGGCGTGACTGTCGGCCTGCTCGACATCTCAAAGCCCCGTGGCGATGTCTTTCTCGACCGCCTCGCGGCGCACCTGATCGAGCAGGGTGTGAAGATCCAACGCTTCGCCAAGCCGACCTACGCCCGGCGGGCGCCGGTCGACCTATGCCAGAAAATTGCCACGCAGTGTGATGTGGTGATCGAAGCGCTGGCCGATTGAGGGTCGTGCACCTCGTGCAGTGTGCACGACATCGTGGAACTGGAAAACCGGGGCGTGCCGGCCGTGTTCGTCGCCTCGATCGAGTTTGCTGAGGCAGCTCAGGCCCAGGCGCAGGCGCTCGGATTCGACCCAGCGGGTGTCTTCGTGCCGCATCCGATTCAGGACCGCACCGATGAAGAGATGCAGGCGCTGGCCGACGACGCCTTCCATGCGATCCTTGACGAGATTTGTGCCGGCTAAACTGATCACTACCTCCTGGCCGCCTGCTGTGCCTGACGCAGAACTTCCATCAGCGTCTCCATCTCTCGCAGCAGATCGTTGGTCTCGCGCTCCAGCGGGTCCCAGAATTGGGCGGCGAAGAACCGGGTGGTGCTGTCTCGCCATCCTTCTTGCGCCTGGTGCCACTCATGTTCCAGTTGCCGCCAGGCGGCACGGCTTCGCTCGGGTGCGTCGCTCATGGTTTCACCCCTTCTGCTCTGGGCCGCCCCAGGTGCCCTCTTTCTGCTCCGCCGGCATCACCGGGCCGGGAGAGGGACGAGCCGTAAACTCGTCCAGGGTGATGCCGCTGTCCAGCAACTGCCAGCCGGCATCCCCTTGCCGCACGTGGACATCCACAGTCTGGGTGGTGGGGTTGGTGACCACGGCCATCGTCGGCACATTCTCTGGCCCCAGTTCCTGCACCAACTGGCCAATGCGCTCGTTGACCGGGCTCCACTGGGCTGAACTCGGGTCGGCCATGCGGGCGGCTTTGTCGGCGATCCACGTGGGTGACCCCTGCTCGCCGGCCTGGGTCTGCCCTGGCTGGAGTTTGCCACTGCTGCTCACTTTGGACTCCACGACAATCAACGGCATCCCGGGTGCGCGGAAGACCCGGTCGAATCCATGTTTGGGCTGGTCGAAGGGGACTTCCTTCAGGCCGAACCTCTCACTGAGCACCTGCGCCGCCACCTGCTCCCCCATGCTGCCCATCACCCGGCTCAACTCGCCCCGGCTGCGGCGAATGGCGGCGATGACCCCACCCATCACACCTGCAACGCCGGCGGCGGCGAGTGCGACGGCTGCGGCGGTAACGCGCGCGGAATAATAGGCCTCCAGCGCCGCGATGCGGTTGGCCAGGAAGCCGGTGGCCCGAGGTAGTTCGTTTTGAAGCATGCTCAGAAAACGGTGGGCAGCTCTGCGGTACTGTGCGGCTGCTTTCTCAACCCGAGCCCGCTGTTGCATGACCTGCTGCAATTCTCTCTCGGCTTCTCGCAGGGCATATTCGTAGCTGGAGCAATCCACATGCTGACCCTCGCGGGCAGCGTA
>JBHIAO010000212.1:0-9754 GCA_046758565.1 Anaerolineae bacterium | reverse complement strand
GGGATCTGCTTGGCGAATCGGCTTCTCGCCTGGTAGCCCGCACCGGCATGAAGTGCCGGTGCTACACCGCGGCGCCTGATGAAATCAGGCTATTCCGTTGAAAAGGCAGATTCGAAGCCCCATTTCATGGGGCGCTGCTTCGTAGCGTGGCCCGCCCAGAGTTCCGCAAAGAGCGCTCCACTCTGGGCTACAATTTCGCCGCTCTGCGAGCTCTTTTGCCGTCGTGAACCCCGCAGGGGTGGCGAAAGAGGTAGCCGTGAGTGGAAGCCGGCGTCGTGTGCCGGCTGGAACTCGCGGCGGTTCCGCGCGAAGTCTACTGCAACGACACCAGCACCAACACCAGGCCGGTGCTCTTCTCCAGTCCCGTCATGGCTTTGCCCAGAATGGCGCCCTGCGCCCGCCGGTAGTCGGTGACCTTCATGGCGTGGCCGGGCCGGCCGGACGTGGTCAGCAGGTCGCCGGGCTGGATGGCGCCGGCCGTGGCGTCGGCCCACACGTACACCCGGCCGGTCAGCGCCACCGGGTGCGTCGCGCCGTCTGTCAGCGACAGCGCGCCGTCTTGTTGCATGATCATGCCGGGCTGGATACCGCCGGCCCCGCTGATGACGCCGGCCACCGTCCGGTCATAGGCCTGGTCGGCCATGCGCAGTTGGCCGGGATTGTTAGGATCGATGGCCACCACCATGCCGGGCCCGATGCGCGTAGCACCCGTGACGGCGAAGGGTTCCGCCAGGTCGAAGCCGCCGGAGATCGTGAGTTTCTCGGTGTGGGTGGTGCCGGCCACGTCCAGCTTCGCTCCAGGGGTGTCGGTCCCGATGCCCACCGCATTGGCGGTGACGCGCATGGCTTCTTTGCCGTTGGTCTTGAACCTGAGGGGCTTAGGGCCATCACTCGCGCTCGTTCCCACCTCATCGGTGGCGCCGAGATGGATACAATTCACTTCTCCGTCCTCACCGACGGAGAGGAAGGCGGTGCCGGCATCGCACTTGCCTTTTACGCGGAGCTGGACCTGCGAACTTATGACCTTTTCCGCATCAACGGATTCTCGGGCCAGGTGATTTCCGCCGATCTGCCCATCGCCAATGTGCGCCGAAGTGATGGCACCGGCGACGATCTTGTCGGACGTTACGGCATCGGGAGCTAGTGTGCGTGAAGTGACTGCCTGATCGTCGATATCCGCAGATATGATGGTGCGGTCGTCGATCTTGTCGGACGTGACGGCGTCGTCGGCCAGGATGCGCGGCACGACCGCGTCATCCTCAATGTCCGAGGACAGGATGCACTTCTGACATTTCAGTTTGCCTTCCAGCGTTAGATTTTTTGTCACAGTTGTGAAGCCTTCGAGCCGGGAGTCGCCCAGTACGTGAAACTTGGCGCTGGGACTCTTTGTGCCGATGCCGACTTTCCTGTCGTTATCTTCGCCTGGTTGGAACCAACTATCCCCACCTGAGGCCAGCCTCACCTTCTCGACGTTCTTAACACCGATGTGGATCGAGCCACCTGGGAGGAGCTTCGAAGTATCTCCTCCACTGCGGATCACGACGTCATCATGCCTCGCCGCCTCCAGGTCACCTTCCTGCGGATCCGATAGGACGATATGCGACTCACTATTTGGGCGTTCCTTTGGTATATTTGGAACAAAACTCGGCTCACTTTCGAGGCGGATTTGGGGTCGAGCGACGCGGAAGGTGTAAACAAAATCGTGGAATTCGTCCCAGCGTACGATGTAGGAGCTGCCTGTTGAACAATCTGCCCTCCATTCTTCCAGCCATGGGGACACATTGGAAATATCAGAAATTGGGACCACGTTGGTCACTGTCTCGCAAATCCCAAGCGCGGCGGCTACGTCCTTATTAAGCAAATCATCGGGCTCCTGAGGTCCCTCAATACCACCTTGCACCAAGTTTGGTTCATCCCTGATCCATACGTTGCCATTCGCGATGTCGAGGCCTGCCTCAGGACGGGTCGTACCGATGCCAACCCAGGGCGTCCTAAAATCAAAGAAAGGGTCAAAGGCGGGTGCCTGGGTGGGGAAGATAACCAGTCCTATCCTGCCAAAGGTTCTGAGAACCAGCGGTTGCTCATCATTAGTGCCCAGGTAGTGATCGTGTGGATCAGTGCCCGATACGCCTTCCAGAAGCCACTCGAACGCGCTCTGGGCGGTGGTGGGCGTTGGCCTGTGGAACACGGCGAAGGATGCGCTCAACACCAGGGCCACCAGGCCGGCAACGAAAAGAATTCTCCGTATTTGGATCATTGAATCTGTCTCCTCACTTTCGGGCCATGCCGCTATGCAGGCGAATTCACGTCACTCGCCAACGGTAGCATCAAGTCTCCGGTCTACTGCAACTTCACCAGTATCAACACCAAGCCCGTCCCCTGCTCTAGCCCCATCATGGCTTTGCCCAGAATTGCCCCCTGCGCCCGCTGATAGTCGGTGACCTTCATGGCGTGGCCGGGCCGGTCGGATGTGGTCAGCAGGTCACCGGGCTGGATAGGGCCGGCGGTGGCGTCGGCCCACACGTAGACGCGGCCGGTCAGCGCCACTGGATGGGTAGGCCTGTCTGTCACAAAGCCTGCCTGTTCCATGATCACGCCGGGCTGGATGCCGCCGGCCCCGCTGATCACGCCGGCTACCGTGCGGTCGTAAGTCCGGTCCGCAATACGCAGTTGACCGGGGTTGTCGGGATCAATGACCACCACCATGCCGGGCTCAATGGCTGTGACACTGGTGATGGCGAACGGTTCTGCCAGGTCCAGGCCGCCGGAGACCGTGAGGCTCTTGGTGCGGGTGGTGCCGGCGACGTGAAGCGCGGCTCCAGGACGTGGACGCACAGTTCCGATGCCGACTTGTCCGATGCCTGCTGTCTCGGCCGTGATGCGCATAACTTCTTTGCCGTTGGTTTTGAATCTGAGGGGCTTAGGGTCATCGCTCGCGCTCGTTCCCACCTCGTCGGTGGCGCCCAGAGGGACACAACTCACTTTTCCGTCCGCACCGACGGACACGATGGCGGTGCCGCCCTCACACGCATCGCCTATACGGAGCTGGACCTGTGAACTTATGACCTTGTCCGCAGCAACGGATTCTCGGGCCAGGTGATTTCCCTTGACCTGCTCATCGCCAATGTGCGCAGACGTGATGGCATCGTCGTCGATCTTGCTGGAGGTTACGGCGTCGGTAGCTAGCGTGCGCGAAATGACCTCTCCACTGCCAATGTCCGCCGAAGTGATAGCGCCGCCAGCGATCTTGTCGGACGTCACGACATCTGGGGCCAGCGTGCGCGAAATGACCGCCTGATCGTCAATATCCGAGGAAAGGATACACGTCTCACATTCCCATACCAGGCTACCTTCTAGCCTTAGAGTATTTGTCACAGTTACGGCGCCGTTGAGCAGAGACTCGCCTACCACGTGAAACGTGGTGGTAGGAACCGTTCCGATGCCGACATTACCGCCCGTGAACCAACTATCCCCATTTGAGGCAAGCCTCACCTTCTCGTCGTTAGCAACACCGAGGTGGATCGAACCGCCGTCACCACTACGGACCACGACGTCATCATGCCCGCTTCCATCCGCCAAGACAATGTGTGAGAAACCCTGTCCCCCTATTCCTGGAAAATGGGTTGGTTCACTTTCGATAAGGATATCTGGCGCAGGGCCCTCGTGAGCCTCTATGTCGAAGAAATCCCGTATGAATAGGTTGTCATTGGCCACGTCAAGACCCGCCTCAGGCCTTGTCGTACCGATTCCAACCCGGGGCGTGTTAAAAAGGTCGGGACTTCCAGAGGGGTCGGGGGGCTGGAGGTATATCCCTATCAGGCGAAAGGCTCTGAGGACGAGAGGCTGCCTGTCATTGGTGCCCACATAGTGTAGAGCTGGATCGGTGCCAGCGTCGCCAAACCACTCCCAGGCGGGGCCCTGAGCAGTGGTGGGCGTTGGCCAGTGGAACATGGCGAAGGCCGTGCTCAACGCCAGGGCCAGCAGGCCGGCAACAAAAAGAAGTGTTCGTTTTTGGGTCATCAGGTTCGTTTCCTCACTCTTGAGCCAGGCCGTTACACAGATGAATTCACGTCTTTTTCTGCATTCTCAAGTTCTTGTTCCAGCGCCTCGTGCAACACCATCCTTCCAATCGCACTCATACTGCGCTGGTGGTACCGGCTACCCCGCATGCCGGCCAGCTCTTGAATCAACCCCTTCAGGTCCAACTCCTCATCATCGTAGTAGATGACCAGGCTCTCTGTGCCCATGAATACCTCTTCCAGAAAATTGCCAGATTGCAGAGTACATCACTGTGCAATAATGCGTGGTGGGATGAAGTGAAGTTTAGCTACTTTATTGTATTCTAATATGCCGTGTTTGTATATCCCTCAAAGGAGTGATTCAAGAGTGATTTCCGGGCTGCGATGGGATCACTCGTGACTCATCCCATCGGCGGATGAAGGGGTGAAGAGAAAGAGACAGAGAATCAGCCCTCCGGGGACCAAGCCGGCCCGATCCCCTGCTGAACGGCATAGGCCGCCGCCTGGGCGCGGTTCTCGATGCCCAGCTTCTCCAGGATGTGGCGCACGTGCGTCTTCACCGTGTGCTCGGAGATGGACAGCGCCTGGGCGATCTCCGGGTTGGTGCCGCCGCCCGCTATCTCGCACAGCACCTCCAGCTCCCGCTCCGTGAGAACCGCATCGATCTCCGGCAGGGCCCGCCGATCGGCCGCCCGAAAGCCGGCCATCAACCGCGCGGTCATCGCCGGCGACAGCAGGGCCTGGCCGGCATGCGCCCGGCGCACGGCATCGATCAGATCGTCGATGTCCGCATCCTTTAGGAGATAGCCACGCGCGCCGGCTCGCACCGCGTCAAAAAGATCCTCCTCGTCCTCGGACACCGTCAGCATGATGATGCTCGTATCGGGCCGTTCCTGAAGAATTACATGCGCCGCTTCGGTGCCGGTCAGGCGGGGCATGTGGACATCCATCAAGACCACGTCCGGGGCGAGTTCATGGACTCGCCGCACAGCCATAAGCCCATCGGATGCCCCGCCAACCACCTCGAGATCGGGCTCCTCATCCAGCATTCTGGCGAATCCCTGCCGTACCAACCGGTGATCATCGGCGACGACGATACGAATCATGGCGATTGACCCCCTCCAGGAACCCGTCGCGGCAGGCGCAGCGTGACCGCCGTGCCGCCGTGGCCATTGGAACGAATATCGAGCTGTGCGCCCAGTATTCCTGTGCGCTCCCGCATGATCCGCAGTCCGTAGCCGCGCCCTGAGTTCGTCGAAGGCCGACTGCTCATCGAAGCTTCGACTGGGTCAAAGCCATGCCCGTCGTCCTCGATGACAATCCGCAGGCCGGACGAGTTTTCGCGGACCTGCACGGCCGCCTGATGAGCGCCGGCATGCTGGACGACGTTGTTCAATGCCTCCTGCACGATCCGCAGCACCTGGACCCCGATGGCCGGCGACAGATTGAGGGCTGAGTCTCCTGTTTCCAGTTCGATCGGGATGTCGGTGCGGGCCGCGATGCGGTTCACGCAAGCCTTGAGGTTGGCCAGAAAGGGCCGGCCATGCTCGAAGGGCGTGCGCAAACCGTGAATGGCGGCGCGTACTTCGGCGGACAGGTCTTGAACAGCGGCTCTTATCTCAGCCAGGTCGGCCTCGGCCTCGGCCAGCCGGTTCTGCTTCAAACGTCGCATGGCCTGTTGGGCTCTCAGGTTAAGATGTACCAGCTCCTGCGCCACACCGTCGTGTATCTCGCGCGCCAGCCGGGCCCGCTCTTCGAGGATCGCCCGCCATTCGAGTTGCTCCAGCATCTCACGGCGATCCAACCGGGTGTGGATGGTCGGGTCCAGGCTGGAGGATGTGACAGGTTCCCGCGCCCGGAGCTGCGCTACCGCTACGACGGCTGCCATCTCGCCGGCGATGGCGTTGAGGAGCCGTATGTCGTCCGACGACGGCGCTGTCGCAGTGGAGAGGTAGATGCTGAGGAAGCCCACTGTGTGTTCCCCCTGAGCCAGGTGCAAACAAAGGATGGAACCGGCGTTGGATTCTTCAGTCAGTTGGGGGGGCAGGAGGGGACAGGAGTCGCCCGAGTGCGCCAGGCGCGGCCGGCAGGTCAGGCAGCGCAGGGGATCTGGCAACTCCTGAAGGTGGAGCTGCAGGGCTAGCAGGTCATCATCTGTCAGGCCCCAGGCCCCCTCCAGGGCGAGCCGTTCAGTGCGCTCATCAAAGCTCAAGAAGACACATCCCACGGCGTCCACGACCTCGGCGGGCACGCGGACCAGGAGATCCACCACTTCCTCCCAATCCGCTGCGTTGACCAGCCGGCGGTTGATGTCGTAGAACAGGGCCAGCCGGCTACATTCCTGGTCGATAGATTGCCGGCTCGCCCGAACATCCTGCGTTATGTCGGTTGATAACTGCATGCCCGGGTGGCTTTTTCCGTTGCCGTGCAGCCCGACGGCGGTGTCCACGCCGGCCCCTTTCTCATCTGGTCGTGCCATTTGTCTCACCCCCAATAGCAATGTGGCTCTCTTGGAAAGCCATCTTCAAATCAGTGATCAGTAATCAGTGATCAGTAATCAGTTGTCAAGTTCCGATTACTGATCACTGATTACTGATCACTGGTCACTGGTCACTGATCACCGCCCACTGCTGATTCGCCCCCACCGGTCTGTTGGTCGGACTCAGCATCCGGCAGCATGGCCTTCAGGTGAGAGAGCAGCGTGGACCAATCACGAAAGTAGCGTGTTTGGCCGCTGAGTACGTGTTGGACTTTGCCACGCCACTCAGCCTGGCCGGCCCCCAGCTCTTCCTGCCACATCCGCACCGTAAACAGATGTGATCGATACGGGTGTTCGTCTTTACTCAAGCTTACCTGCCTGGATCGTCATCGCTGAGGGCCATGTCACGTTACACAACTATCCTGTATATCTATTATTATAACAGTCTAGCGTTTCAAAAGCGTTTCATGGAGCGTTTCCTTGGGGTAAATCTTGTGAAAAAAGAAGCGTTTCATAACGTAAGAAAGCCCGTCTTCTCCGGGAAAACGGGTTTCTGGTGGCCCAAACTGGCGGCGGACTGTGGTCCGCCCGAGGGATTAGTCAGAATTCACATCGGATGTCAGCCTTGTCCCTGGGTTCGCCGAGGTCTCTGACCGAGGCGTGGGGGCTTGGTCAGGAGACCCTTCGACGGGCTCAGGACAGGCTCTTCGCCCAGCATAGAAGTGTTTCAGGGTGATCCGGACCCTAAGGGTTTCCGGAAAACCCTTAGGGTCTCAGGGTCGCGCAACTATCCACCGAAAAGGGGCGGTGTGCGGTCGAACCAGGGCCGCGCCTGTTCAAGCTGGCCGGCCAGGCGGAACAACGTCGCCTCGTCGGCGTAGCGGCCCACGAAGTGCATGCCGATGGGCAGCCCCGCGTCGTTCCAGTACAGCGGCACCGACATGGCCGGCTGGCCGCTGGCATTGGCCATCAGCGGTAGGAACGGCACCACCTTGTAGAGCGATTCCATGTCGCCCGGATCTTCGAAAAGGCTGCCCGTCTCCGCCGGCGGGATGCCCAGCGTGGGCGTGAGGAACGCGTCGTAGGTCTCGAAGAACCGGCTGAACTGCCGCGCGCCGCGCTGGAGCAGACGCGAGGCGTGGACGAAGTCCGGCGCCGAAATCTCCCCGCCAGCGAGGGCAGCCGCCCAAGTGGCTGCTTCGAAATCGTTGGGTGTGGCCTTTCGTCCCAGGATCGCTTCAGCCTCTTCGATCTCCGCTTTGAGTAGGGGGGCCAAGAGCGTGAGGAAGGCCGCGACCATTGCCGGACCGTCCACTGCCGGCGTCGCCTCCACCAGGTCGTGCCCCAGGTCTTCGAGCAGATTGACTGTTGCCCTCAATCCCGCCAAGCAGTCCTCGTGCACGTAATCGCTCAGCAACGGCCGGCTGGTGAAGGCGATGCGCAGTCTGCCCGGGTCGGCGCCAACTTCGTCGAGGAAGGGGCGGGCCGGCGGCGGGGCGACGTAGAGCGCGCCCACCTCGGGACCGGCGGTCGCATCCAGCACCGCAGCGCTATCGCGCACCGAGCGCGTCAGCACATGGTTGACAATGAGACGAGGTGAGAAGTCACCGACAGGGTTGCGGCCGCGGCTCGGTTTCAGGCTGAACAGACCGCACCAGGAGGCCGGCCCGCGCAGGGAGCCGCCGGCGTCGCTGCCGTGAGCCAGGGGCACCATGCCGGCTGCCACCGCCGCAGCCGATCCCCCGCTGGAGCCGCCGGGGGAGCGCGTCAGGTCCCACGGATTGCGGGTCGGGCCGAACAGCTCCGGCTCGGTTATGCCCATCAGCCCGAACTCGGGCAGGTTGGTCTTGCCCAGGGTGACCAGGCCGGCGGCCTTGTAGCGCCGGATCAGCTCGCTGTCGTGGTCGGGCACGAAGCCTTGAAAGAACCGGCTGCCGGCGCTCAGGGGCTCGCCGGCGTAAGTCACAAGAAGATCTTTGATCAGAAACGGAACGCCGGTGAACGGCCCATCGGGCAGGCCGCTCTCGACCGCTGCCCGCGCCCGATCGTACATCTTGTGAATCACCGCGTTGATTTGCGGGTTAAGCTTCTCAATCCGCGTAATTGCCGCTTCCACTACCTCGCCGGGCGTGACCTCCCCTTTGCGCACCAGCCCGGCTAAACCCAGGCCGTCGTATTCGTTGTATTCGCTGAAGCCACTCATTCTGGTTTTCACCTTCCTTGGTCATGCGGTCAGTCTCGCTCCCCTTATTATGCTGATTGTATCCTCAATTAGTAAGTTAAGGACCAGGAAACTGATCAGGTAGGTGGATATACGCATATAACAACGGATTTTCAGGATTTATCGGATCAGAATCCGTTTCATCCTCCGAATCCGCTGTCATATGGGTTAGGCCATTCCACTAACTGACTGACATTGATTGTATCCTCACCGTCTCCATCTCCAGACTTGGCGCATGAAAATTGGCGATGAGTCCAAGTTTGAGGTCCAACAGCTTCAGATATTGACGTAAACGTTGTCTTAGCAGCGGCGTGATGGCACGAACAGCGATTGGGATGAGCAACACTTTTCTGTCCACAATAATCAAACGCGTTTCACGCGTTTCGATGGGCTGCCGGCGGAACTGCAGCGTGATTTCCTTCTGCACTTCGTAAGGGATGTCGTGCCGGCGTAACTCAATCTGGGTGGCTCGCCGGTAATGCATGTGCATGAAGCCAGGCCCTAAGGTGTTGTGTGTGTCGTAAAGCAGCGCTCGCAACTCGTAGCTGAGTGCCGGATACAGCCACTGGCTTGAAGGTGGATCGGCGATCTCTGGGGAACGGGCACTTCGCTGACTGACAAAGTTTGGAATGCGCTTGATTTCAAGTTCGCGTCCCCCGAAGTTAACCAGCATGCCAAGGCTCAAGTCAGTCACTCTAAGATAGGTGATGACCTGGGCTTCGTCAATGGTTAGCAACTTTCTTTCCGCCTTGATTTCAAGGAGCAGTTTCTCTTCAACTAACACGTCCGCGAAGAAGCGACCAATGCGATACCCTTTGTATCGTAACTCATACTCCACCTGTCGCTGAACATGCAAACCGTGATCCTGTAGGGCAATTTCGAGCGCGTTCTCCCAGCCTTCTACGGATGGTTATCCGATAAATCCTGAAAATCCGTTGTCATATGGAGCAGTCCATACACCATGACAGCTTCCTTGTTTGCGTCGCCGTCACCTATCGGCCATCACCCATCGAACAACTCTGACTGATCACTGCT
>JBHIAO010000211.1:0-9800 GCA_046758565.1 Anaerolineae bacterium | reverse complement strand
TGGAAGCCCAGGAAGGCCTCGCTGGACATGTTGGCCGCCAGCCAGTGACGGTAGTAGTCCTTGCTTGCATCCCAGAAGAACTTCTTCTTGGCCCGAATGCCGTCAATGGACATCTGCAAGCAATGGGGGAACAGGTTGGTGAAGGTCCATAGCATGTCGTTCACGGCCTTGTCCAGAAGCTCGAAATCAGTGGTCGCTTGCTTGATGAACTCGCGCGCTTTCTTGTACTCCTCACCGGTCTTGAACTCGCCGTAGACGATCTCACCGTCCTCGACGTACCTGTCGGTGATCACCGTAGGGTTCCGGATCCACTGACCATCCTGTTTGATAACGGGGACGACCTTGCTGATGTACCCCTTGCGGAACATCTTGTAGGCACTCCACAGCTCACAGGAGATGCAGTTCCACATAGCGTCCTCGATGGTCAGGAACCAGGGCAGAAAGTCGGAGGAGCCGCCCACCGGCGCCGAACCGTGTCGGGGGCCGGCCTGGCCGAAGACGGCCAGGTCGGAGGCGATGGCCAGGTCGCAGGCCCCGCCGATCTCCTGACCGCCCGCCACCCGCATGCCGTTGACCCGGCAGATGACCGGCTTCTTGGCATTGAGGATGCTGTCCACCATGCCATTGAAGAGGTCCATGTAGAGAGCGTACTCGGTGGGCCGCCCGCTGTAGTACTCGGCGTACTCCTTGGTGTTGCCACCGGTGCACCACGCCCGGTCGCCCACGCCGGTGAAGACGATGGCCACGACGCTGCGGTCCATCGAGGCCTTCTTCATGCCGGCGATAACGCCCTTCACCATCTGGGTGGTGTAAGCGTTGTACTGCCGGGGGTTGTTCAACCACACCCAGGCCGAGTACAACCCTTCGACGGTATTGCCCTCCGGATCAACGATGGGCTTCTTCTCGTACATCACGCACGGGGGTTCGGTGCCAAAGAACTCATCCCCGCCCATATCGTGATCCTTCAATTCGTGATCTCTTGGTAGCCACTCAAGCGCCATTCTGTTGCCCCCTTTCGTTGAGAGTTATGGATCGTAGAGACGTTGCTCGCTGTTCAGTTCCGGGGTTGCCAAAGTCGCCGAATGCAGTGAGGCGACTTGGACGCAGCGCAGCAAGGAGAGGCATCCAATGCCCGCGAAGAAGTGTGGTCAAGTGTGAGTTACCGGGTCCGCTAATTTGACAACCGCTCCCACTGTGGTATAATATCTCTGAGCGGGTGGCTAGCGGCGTGTCTATCCTTGACCGGACGGCTCTCCCTGGCAAATAGGCTGAAGAAGCCTCCCCGCTGGTCTTATGGGCCGATGATCTGCTTCAGCAAGTCATCGGCCTTTAGCGTCCTATCAGCCCTGGCATTGCCCCGGTACACGGCCAGGGCCTTTTTGTGTGCCGCTGATTTCTTGCCCACCCGGCCGAAGGTAATGTCATCCCTAACTCGACTTCCTTTCCTCGAACCAGGCAACCGCCTCTCGCAGCTCGTCGGGCACGCGGATGGGTTGCTCCGTCTTGACGTCCACTGCGACGGCGGTGATCTTACCCGTGGCAATCAACTCATCGGTTGGTTGCTTATAGATGGCGAACTCGAAGGTGAAGCTGGTATTGCCGATGTGACCGATGCGGGTATGCACGTGCAGCAGGTCATCGAAGTAGGCCCGCCCCTTGTACTGGCAGCTTGCCTCAATGTAGAACATGTCCACGCCTGAGGCCACCATGTCAGGATAGTGACAGCCGATAGCCCGCATGTACTCGGTCAGGCCGAGGTCGAAGTAGGTCAGGTAGTGACCGAAGAAGACGTGGCGCTGGGCGTCCGTCTCGACGTAGCGTACCCGAAGGGGATAATAGAACTTATACTTTTGGCTCATAATCTCTAGGCCGTGTGTAGATGATCACGTATTTGTCGCAGGTGGCCAGAAGACAGGTGGCACATTCCTCGGTCACCATCAGATCGGGGGTCACCGTCTCCACCCGCACCTCGTTACCCAGCGACTCGTACAGTTCGACGTACTCGTCCGCCCGCTCAGCTTCGACGGTGAACTGGCGCACCCAACCCTGCGCTTCGAGGTCTTGGGACATAGCAAGCTACTCCAGCGCCAGTTCCAGATTCACCACCCTGGCCGGGGTGAAGCCGACCTTCTCGAAGAAGCGCAGCAGGCCCCAATCGTTCCAGTTGACTCGCGTGGTGATGGACTGGACGCCGATCTTGCGCAGGTGGGAAGCGTACTCCTCGAACAAGGTGGTACCCACGCCGCGTCCCTGGTAGGCCGGATCCACCCCGATGGTGTCAATCGTGGCCGTCGCCGCTGGCAAACCGAACTCGCCCAGGTAGACCTCGCCCATGATGAACCCGGCCACCTTGCCCTCTACTTCGATCACCAGCGAGGTGACCAACTGCTGGGTCTCGTCCAGGGCAATCGCCATCTTGCGCTCGTAATATGCGGGACGCCGCCGACCGAACACCTGGGCGTCAATCTCGACCACCGCTTCCAGATCCTCGGCCCGCATCACGCGGACCTCCGGTTCCGACGGTATCACTTTCTCAGGCATCGCTCACCTCACATCCCACGTCTCATCAGAACAAATCGTCGTACAAATCGTCCAGTTCCGCACCCGCGCCAGGCAGGTGGCCGTACTGCTGGAGAAACTGCTGGATCAACTCGCTCTCCCGCTTGGTGTACATCGGGGCCGCTTCCCAGATGAAGAAGCAAGCGTCCTCGTTGGCGACCAGTTGCTCGTCCAGGTCTCGCCGCAAGTTCATCGTGCCCGCGATGTGGAAGACTTCCTTCGAGGCGTTCAATAGCTGATAGACCCCTTCGACCTCGGGTACCTCCGCCACGTGCTCCGCGTCGAAGGGCAACCAGGCATCCGGTGGATGGGGGTTAGGGCCCAGTTGCAGCCGCAGATCACACCGGAGACAGCGGGCGCCTTCAGCCATCGCCGCCTCCTCTGTAAGCCCCAGTTCGACGAGAGCGAAGCTGCTGCGCGCGGCCAGGGGAAGCGTGGGCATGGCTGCCCGAGGCAGGTCGGCGAACCCCTCGATGCGGCCCAGCCACGGCACCAGCTTCTCTGCCGAAGTCAGCGGCCGCACTACGACGCCGTCGCCGCTCAGGTGCCGGTCCACCGCCTCGGCCATCCGCCGCCCCGAAACGATGGCATGGACGACCGACATATCTCCGCCAGTCACATCCCCTGCCGCGAACACGCCCGACAGCGCCGTGGCGCCCGTTTCGGGGTTGGCTCCCAGCCGTTTGACATTGAGGAAGCCCAAGTCAGCCGCCTGACCGACCGCCAGGATGACGGTGTCGGCCTCCAGCATCGTGGTGGTCGTTTCGTCGTAGGTCGGGCTGAAGCGGCCTGCGGCGTCAAAGACAGAAGTGCAACGCACCAATTCGATACCCACAACGTGGTCGTCACCAAAGATCCGCATCGGCGCCCACGCGGGGTGCAGCACCACACCCTCTTCCAGCGCCAGGGCGATCTCTCGCTCGTAGGCCGGCATCTCGTCGCGTGCTTCCAGGCAGGCAAGGTGCACGCCTATCGCCCCCAGTCGCCGCGCTGCCATCGCCACGTCCATCGCCACCCCACCGCCGCCGATGACGACCACGCGCCGACCAACGGCTGGCCGCTGGCCGGTGTTGACCGCTCGCAGAAACTCCAATCCCCACAGCACACCGTCGAGCTCTGCACCCGGCAATTCCAGCTTGCGACTCAACGGCAATCCGACGGCCAGCACCACGGCGTCGTAATCGGCGCACAACTCCTCGAAGGCTATGTCCCTGCCCACGCGGATGCTGGTTCGCAGCGTGATACTGGCGTTCAGGATGTCGTCCACCTCCCGGCGCAATACGTCGCGGGGCAGACGGAACTCAGGAATGCCGTAGCGCAACATGCCGCCTGGCTCTTCCTCCGACTCGAAGACAGTGACGGCGTGTCCCTTGAGTGCCAGGTAGTAGGCCGCTGTCAGCCCCGCCGGTCCGGCACCGACAACGGCGACCCGCTTGCCGGTGGGCGGGTCGGGCTGCGACCTCTCTCGCCAGATACCGCTGTCTCGCTCGCCAGCACACCGTTTGATGGCCGCGATGGAGACGGGGTCGTTCACCTCGCCCCGGCGACAGGCATCCTCGCAGGGGTGAAAGCAGACGTGGCCCAGCACGGCCGGAAAGGGCGCCCGCTCGCGCACCACCGCCGCCGCCTCGGCGTACCGCCCCTGGCTGACCAACCGCACGTAACGGGGCACGTCGGTCTGGGCCGGGCAGGTCGCCCGGCAGGGCACCAGCGCCGCTTCCCGCTCGTCTGGTGCATAGCGACCGACGCTTCCATCTGTTCGCTTGTCCATCAGCGCGCCGGTGGGACAAACCTCCACACAGGCGGTGCAGAACCGACACGCTGCCTGGCTGAGGGACGGGGCTATCGTGCCGACGATGGCCTTGCAATCGGAATCACACACGAAACCGAGCGCGTCTACACCCCGCAACTCCCCACAGGCCCTCACACAGCGCAGGCAGCCGATGCACAGGTTGTAGTCACGGACGAACAGGGGCTCTTCATCCAACAGCGGGTAGCCGGCGGGCACGTAGCGGGGGATGTCCTCTCTGATGCCCACGTACTCGGCTACTCGCTGGAGCTCACAGTTGCCCAGCAAGGGGCAACAGCGCTCAGGCTCCGGTACGTTGGCCGAACACTGAGTGCGGCTGCACCCTTCTCGCTGGGCACAGGTCAGGCAGGCGTGCGGGTGATGGGCAAGGAAAGGCGCCAGGTTGTCTCGCCGACGCGCCTGCAGCTCCAGCGTGTTGGTTTGGACCACCATCCCCTGCTCAACAGTGGTGTTGCACGCCCTGGCGTATTCTGGCCAGCCTTTGATCTGCACGATGCAGATCTGACAACCATCGAATTCCGCGTTGTGGCCGTTGTTATCAAAGCGCTGCTCCCCTCGATAGATGAACTCGACCGGCTTCAGGCCAGCGGCAGTTGGCAGATTAGGATGGGAGCATAACCGCGGGATGTAGATCTCGACGCCGTCGGCAGCCTCCAAGATCGTGGTACCCTCCGGCACCTCGGCCTGAGTATCGTCAATGGTTAGAACGACCATCTTCATCACCACGAATGTGTGATCGCCCCTGGCTTGCAGGCGACTACGCAGGGCAGGGGCGGACGGTCGGTCACCGGCGTGCACGGCCCGCAGTCATACTTGATCGTTTTGCGGTGCTCAGGTTTGACGCTGGCCTTCACCTCGTCAGACAGAGGGTCGAATTCGTCCTCGACCAGCTCGAACAGGCCAACGGGGCAGGCGGTGACGCAATCCCCGCAGCCGGTGCATAGCTCTGTGTCTATGCGGATGTACCAGTCCCCCGACCCGTCGGTGTAGCCATAGTTAGCGAGATAGCCCATGTTACCTCCCCCGCCGTTGCTTGAGCAGCAGGGCGCGGGCGAAGAGGGCCGCGCCGATACCCCCGGCGATCTGGGGATCGTAGTCGGTCGTCAGTGGCTCGACGTCCAGCTCCCGCTTGAGGCGGGTGACGATGCCGGTGTTCTTGGAGATACCGCCGGTGATGGCGAAGTCCTCCTCCATGCCGATGCGCTCCAGAAGGTTGACCACCCGGTGAGCCATGGCCGCGTGATATGCGGCCAACACCTTGGCCTTGGGCCAGCCCTCGCGCAGCAGCCCCACTGCCTCCGACTTGGCAAAGACGACGCAGGTGCTGCTGACCATCGGCGGCTCCTCGTCCACGTCGAGCGACATATCCCCCATCTCCTCGATGGGCACTGAGAGCAGGTCGGCGAAGACCTCCATGCCCCGGCCCGTGCCGGCGGCACACTTGTCGTTCATCAGGAAGGCGGTGACCTTGCCCCTCTCGTCGCAGTGGATGGCCTTGCAGTCCTGCCCGCCCATGTCGAGCACGGTGCGCACCGCCGGGCCGTAGATGAAGTTCGCCCCCCGGGCGTGGCAGGCGATCTCGGTGATTGGCCGCTGGGCAAAGGGCACGTTGACCCGGCCGTAGCCGGTGCCGACGCAGTACTGGATGTCACCCAGCGTCAACCCCGTGTCCTCCAGCGCCCAGTTCATGGCGTTGCGGGCACTGTCGGGGCTGTCGGACCCGGTACGCATGCTGGAGTAGGCAAACAGTTTCCCGTCGGTCATGATCACCGCCTGGGTGCTGACGGAGCCTACGTCCACGCCGGCCGTGATGGTGTTGGCCGCCCTGGGATCAATGGCCGGGTCGCACCAGTTGTACTCTGTCCAACGCCAGTATTCTTTCTTCTCTGTCATTTTCGCTCCTCTCAGTCGCCGGCCGCGACCAATGCTGCCCCGACCGCGCTCACGTAGTCCGGCTCCTCGGGAACCAGAATCTCCAGCTCCAGGCCCCGCCTGAGCGCGTCCACGAAGCCGATGTTGTGAGCGACGCCGCCGATGAGGGCCGCGTCCCGCTCAACCCCCACCCGCCGCACCATCGAGCCGATGCGGCTGGCGATGGCGTCGTGCACGGCACGCACGATGTCTTGCTTGGGCGTCTTGGCGTGGATGAGAGAGACCACCTCCGACTCGGCGAACACGGCACACTGGGCGTTCATCGGCACCGCGTTCTGTGATTTCAGTGACATGCCCCCCATCTCCTCCAGCGGCACCTCCAGGGCGCGGGACATGGCCTCGGTGAAGGCCCCGGCTCCGGCCGCGCACTTCTCGTTGACGGCAAAGTCAATGACCATGCCTTTCTCGTCGCAGCGGATGCCCCGGCCTTCCTCAGCGCCCACGTCAATGACCGTCCGTGCGGAGGGGAAGAAGAAGTTGGCCCCCCGGGCCGCAGCCTTGACGTCGGAGATGGCGTCGTTTGCAAAGGGGACGGCCTTGGCCCCCGCCCCGGTAGCCACCGTGCGTTCGATGGCCCCTTGCTCCAGCCCGGCTGCCGCCAACGCCTCGGCCATGGCCTTCTCCGCCGCCTCTTGCTGGTCGAACCCGGTCAGCACCGGATTGCTGCGGCCCAAAACCTGACCATCATTCATGATGACCACCTTGGTCGTCTTCGCTCCTACGTCAATGCCTGCGGTGATCACAGTATCCATCCTCCTTTGGTCATTTGTCATTTGTCATTGACTTTCTCCAGTCCCAGTCGCTCCATGAAGGCGTCAATGCGAGCTATGGTGCGCGCCTCGTCGAACTCACGGGCGTCACCCATGTTGCCCTCAAAAGTCATCACCGGGATGCCCCGTTCGATGAGGCCCAACCGGTTCTCGGCGATGTGTACGCTCAACCCCTCGCAGCCCCGGTTGTAGTGCAGCAGGACGCCGTCGAGCTTCCAGCGGTCGTAGATGTGAGCCATCATCTCCGTCTTGAGCTGCGGGTCGTAGAAGTGCTGCCATTCCGGTCGCTTCAGGTTATAGTCGGCCAGGGCGCGCAGCGCCTCGTCCCGCGTGCGGATTTCGATGCCCTGTTGCTTGAGCGTCTTGGCCGGCACCCACTTGCCGTCCTCCCAGTCCCAGATGCCGATCAGGCCGAAGGTGTAGAGCGAGCCCACGGAGACGACGCCGAACTTCTCCATGTAGCGGAAGACGTTGAGGAAGGCCCAGGGCGGCTGGGTGTCGGTGATAATGCGCGCTCGCTCGTTGCCCACGGCGGCGATGCCCCGCTTCACCCGATCTCGCACCTCGTCCCGCAGCTCCTCGTAAAAGTCGGCCACCTCCTTGGCGTGTCGCTGGAGCGTGCCGAAGACGTAGAGCGAGTACATCGTCTTCTCGTCCAGCGGTGCGGGGATCGCCTGGTTCAGCATGCAGATCTCGGCCCAGGTGGAGCAGGTGCGCTGCTCGTCGTGCACCGCCTCGATGAGCAACTCGTCGTTGTACTCCCGGCCGGTCACCTTCTCCAGCCACTCGATGGCCTCGTGCATCTGGGCCACGACGTAGTTCAGCCGGTTCTCGTTCAGCTCGTTGTAGGGGCCCACGCTCACGTCCATGCAAAAGTAGGGAATGTCCTCATGCTCCGCAACGACCTGGTACCACTTGCCGTGGGAGCAGCAGATGTGGTCCTGGAAGGCAAAGTCGGGCTTGGGATACTCGCCCCCGAAGACGTACTCGTTCAGATACATCGAGCCCCAGTAGCAGCGCATGTAGGAGCACAGGTCGCGCGCCCAGCCCCGGGCCTCGGCCTCTTCCATACACTTGATGGCGAAGTCCTTGTCCCAGGCGATGCTGGCCGCGTAGGGTTCGCCGGTGATGGGGTACACGTCCCTGCCCAACCCCGCCGGGATCGCGCCGAATGACCAGGCTCCGCCGGTCCATCGCAGCGCCCCGCGCTCGTGGACGGTGGCGTAGTCCTTGTAATACCTGCGCCGCAACTCCTTACCCTTGTTCCAGCACTTGAGGGGTTCGGTTGGGTATCGAGTGTTCTTAGTTTTTGTCATCAGTCAACTCCTCTCAGAACAAATCATCATCAAACAGATCCTCTTCCCGAATCATCTCCAGGAACGCCTCGACCCGCGTCCGGAACTGTCCGACCGGCACCGTGACGTCGAACTCAAGGAACAGCGTCTTGAGTCCCCGCTCTTCGAAGGCCCAGCTCAGCGGCGGGATGTCCAGCTCGTGTGGGTCGCAGAACTTCTGCTGGATCAGGATCACGCCGTCCACGCGGTACTCGTCGGCCAGTTGCATGATGTGCGGGAAGCGGTTGCGGGCTGGCCAGTCTTTGCTGGGGCAGGGCGGGCGATCCACGTACCGCGCGGCGATGGCCATCAGCCGGTCCCCGTCGTAGTTGTCCAGCGGCCCGACCTGGTTCCAGAAGTAGCGGCTGCCAGTGCAGTGCTCGTCAATCACAAAGGTCGCGTCCAGCGACTCCACCATTTCGATGAACTCGGTGTCGTCGTCCTCGCTGCCCAGGATCATCAGCCGCTCGCCCGTCGCCCGCTCGATGGCCCGGTTGGGCAGCCCGTTCATGACGCGCTGCACCTCGGCGCTGTGGTCCCGCTTGTCGGTCATCTGGCTGGAGACGACCATGTACATCGCCTCCAGGCCGGTCAGCGGCGGGGCATCCGCCTTGCGCGTCTCGTAGACTTGCCTCATCAGCCGGCGGTTCTGGTCCATAATCTCGATGCCGCGGTCCAGGTCGGCGTCGGTGATCTCCCGCCCCACCCACTCCTCGACCGCCTGCTTGAAGGTGGCCAACTCTCCGGCCAGGTAAGGCTTGGCGGCAGGGGTCTGGATGTTGTTGGGCATGTAGAGGTAGTAATTGAACTCCCGCGGCAAGTGCTTTCGCCAGGCGTTGAAGGTCTGGCGAATGTGCAGGCAGGACTGGGCGATCGTCACCCCGTCCAGATAGTCGTAGCGCCCTTTGAGGCCTTGGCTCAGGCAGTCACGGCAGAACGGGCAGAACATGCCAAAGATGTAGGGCTCGGTCAGATCCAGCGGCTCGTGGCTGCCCATGATGCGCACCGGCAGCACATCGGCGGCGTAAAGGATCTCCTCGGGGACATAGGTGCAGAAGTAGCCGAGTACCTTGCCGCCAGTACGCGCTTTCCACTCCTGCGCGTATTCGTGGCGGTTCTCAAACCAACCCTGAAATTGTTCAAACATAGTAACCTCCAGTCAGCGATCCTTCCACACCGGCGCTCGCTTCTCCATAAAAGCGGCCAGCCCCTCGTGAGCGTCCTCGGTGGACATCAGCGGGCCCAGGTACAGCTCCTCGACGGCGGTCAGTCCGTCAGCAGAACTGCCGCCGCTGCCTACCCGCACCGCTCGCTTGGTCAAGCGCAGCACCGCGCCGCTGAGCTTGGTCAGCTTGTCCACGAACTCGTCGGCTGCTGCTCGCAGCTCCTCCGGCG
>JBHIAO010000210.1:0-9811 GCA_046758565.1 Anaerolineae bacterium | reverse complement strand
GTAGCCGGCCTGGTTCCTGGCTAACACGGTCAGGTGATATGGTTTGCTGTCTTTCTTGTGCACCCGCTGCGTGCGATCCCGCTGAGCCACGTACAGCTCGCAGCCAATGATAGGCTTGATGTCATACTTTTGAGCCGATTTGTAGAACTCAATCACACCGTACATCGTGCCGTGGTCGGTGATGGCCAGGCTGTCCATCCCCATCTCTCTGACCTGGGCCATGAGTGGATCGATCTTTGCCAGGCCATCCAGCAAGGAGAACTCGGTGTGCACGTGTAGGTGGGCAAATTCGGCCATGTTGAGGTCTATCTCCTCGGCAGGTTCAGAAAGCAAAGAGAATCTGTTTACAATTTGTCGCTCGTCCCTGCAAACTTTCCAAAGTCGCTAGGGCCGGTCTCCGACCGCGCCTCCCGGCTCGGTTAGAGACCGGCCAGAGCATTTAGCGCAGTGCGTGAACGCAATATATTGTAGACGAAGATGTATGCATCCACAAGATATTGTGGTTCCGGGGGTTACCCACGGCTTCCGGGGTCGCGATATATTATAGCACAGAATCTTCGCTGATGAGAGGTGGGAGTGAGGTGTTTTCTTATGTTTTGGGATTGCCTTGATTATCCCTGGGCGTTTCCACCCAACTTGGATCGTGGAACCCGTCGTCCCGGTAGTACTCAATGGTAATGTTGCTGGTCGGATTGCCCAGGTTCTGCACCTGCACCCCGGTGGTCCAGATGGCGCTGCCATCGTTGAAGTTGCGGTAGATGCGGGGCAGGATGATGGTGGTGGAGCCCTCCAGGAACCCATTGTACTGCATCCGCCAGCTTCCCGAGACCTTGGTCTCGTAGCCGGAAGTGACTACGAGTGGACCCCACGTGGAGACGATTCTGGCCGAGGTCACTTTGCCGGCGGGCACTGTGCTTGGAACCCAGAAGGAGCGTGTAGACAGGGGATCGATGTTGGAAGAAGTGCTCCAGGTGTCGCCACTATTTCGGTCGTAGTAGGTGACCTCCACCCAGGTGCTGCCGGAGCCTACATTCTGCACGACGATGGCAGAGCTGTTTGGGTTGGTATCGGGGAAGTTGCTCTTGGCCAGCGGCGCGTAGTTGGTCTGAGCGCCGGCACTGAAGGCGTTGTTGCTGGCGACACGGTCATTAGTACCGTCGTTCTGCTCCACGAGAACTACGGCCAAGGGTTGGTCGGATTCCAGCTTGACGCCGTATAACTGGCCGGTTTGTAGGCCAGGGCAGACCGAGGGGGTAGGTGGGAAAAGGGAGCGGGTTTGGGAAGCGATGCTCAACTGGTTGCAGGTATAAGAAGTTCCGTTATTCCAGGCACGGAAGGTTGGGGTGACGGTGGCGGTGCTGCCGACCGGGTTGAAGATGTAGAGTCTCCCCGTACGCCCGTACAATTCGTACTTGACGCCAGGGACGTAGATGGTGGTGCCAGCCCGCCCCCAGCCGGCGTTGCCCAAACTGCCGGCGGGAGCCAGGCCGTTGTAGTTGGTGGCCTCGCCGGGCTTGCGGTTCTCGACCACCACAGCCACATCCTCGCTGGCGACTACTACTGCTGAGCCGTCGAAGCTACCTGGCGGGTTTAGAAAGATGGTGTTACTTGGTGGGATGTCGTCAGTGCGCTGGCTGGCCACTGTTCCGGTATACCGGAGAAAGGTGGTGTTGACGTGAGCTGTAGTCGTCTCACTGTTGTTATGGATCACGATATGGGACATCCAGCCGCCGGTTGATCGAACGTCAGGCAGGAAGGTTACACTGCAGGAGCTGTGGGAAGGTTGGGGCGTGTCAATGTGCGTTGGAGGAGGATCCGTGATGGACTCTCTGGGCGGCAGTGTGAGGGGTACTGCTTGCCAAAACTCAGCACCAGGCGGATGAGCGGCATACCCCCAGATGATTTCCTGATAAGGGTACCAAGAACGTGGTTGGGTTCCATCGAAAGGAGGACGGAAAGGGTTCCAAGCATCTGGGCACTCGGGATCCCAGGCCGGACAGTTCCTGTTTGGATTGTTGACCCATCCCCATCCATTATATGCCCAGACCGCGTAGTACCAGTCCTCGACCACGTAAGGGTTATTGTTACCAATGTAAACATCTAGGCTGTTCCACTTCTGGATCAGGATAAGTGCGCCGGTGCCAATGTTGTAGGCAGGTTCGCCGGCCACCCGGCTGGGTTCAAAGCCTGTGCCGCCCCCCATACCAGAGGTGATTTGCATGATGCCATAGCCACAATCGAAGCTGATCACGGTATCGCCGTACTGCCCATAGTCCGCATTGAATTGCTTCCAGCCGGTGCTTTCAGTGTAGCCGATAGCCTTGAGCAGGATACAGGGCACATATGGAGAGATCAGCTGGGCTTGCGAGGGTGGGTACCCTTTCCAAATCTGCGGCAGATCAGGGCCCTCAACGCCCAAGCGATCGGTACCTGCTCGGTCGAAAGCATCCACCAGTTCGTTAGGGTAAGGCTGGCGACCGTACGCCGCTGGCTCAGGGCAGTTTCCTTGGGCTACGCATATCGGAGGGTCACTTGCTTGTGCGAAGAGAAGAAAGCTAAGCAAGGCCATAAGCAATAGAATGTGTCCTCGTGCAAGGAATTGAAACCGCTTGATGCTCTCGAACATCACTCTTCCCCTGTATAATACTACTGTCGTCATATCTATCGGTCTGTCCACCCGAGCAAGGAGACCCAATTGGAAGATTGGGTCAACGGTATCTGCATCATCGGTCTTCCTGTAGCCCGCATCAGGTAGGCCAAAGATTGCATGCGAGGATACTTCAGAACGACCAACCACTCTCCATCCGGAGACCAAGATCGAGGCATAAAGAATTCGTCGCCGCTGACCGCGTCTGTCGGAATGGTGTGTCTCTGACCTGTCCTGAGATCGATCCGTTCCAGCCGAGCTGGCTGTTCAGCCTGTGGAGGGATGTGGGCCAGAATACTTTGACCATCGGGGGACCAAGTTCCAGTATACCGATTGATAGGCTGATCTCCTGTTGCTCCACTAACTATCGTCCTTTGCTCTCTGCCATCCACACTTAGCATGACAAGAGCACGTTGCTCTCCTTCCAGGATCGTAAATATTAGATGGTCTCCATCTGGCAAAAGGGCGGGACTATCGGCGTTCTGGGAGGGAGCGGATATTTGAAACTGTGTTGAACCGCTAAGCACATCTACTCCCCAGAGTTCCCATCGGTCTTGGAGATTCGCCCATCTTGCATAGTAGAATAGGCGCCCATCCGCGGACCACCCCACTGTTTGAATGTCATGGGCTGCGTCATCAGCTAAGAGGAGCCTCGGCTGTGTTGCGTCTGTGGTCACCACGTGAAGTTCTGTCCGCCACAGCACCTGAGAACCGGTAGGGTTCTTCAGCGGAACCCGGCGGCCATACGTGAGGGTGCGGCTGTCAGGCGCCCACATAGTCCGAGGGCTCGCCCAGCCCACCCGATCCGCCACGCGGTGAGAGTCTGTACCATCCGAATTCATAACCCACAATTCTCCTCCGGCGGTTCGGGCTGCTCTTTCGCCAGTCCCAGGAGGGATCATAAAGTAGGCGATTTTGTTTCCATCTGGAGAGACAGCCCCTTGGACACCGTACCCTTCTTTGTGTATTATGGTTGTAAGTAACCTCCGCAGCCCTGGGTTCGTAGTGCTAGCAAGCCATATCATTGTGGTACCAGCAGAGCTGTCAGTTTCTCCATATACAACCTTCATCCCGGGCGGCAGCGGCCCTGATGGTGTGGGCACGGCCATCGGGGTTGCAGTCGGCACAGGTGTCATGGTGGGCAACGCTGTTGGTGTGCTAATCGGAACTGGAGTAAGGGTGGCCGGCGGGGGATACGGCTCCAAACTGGGTGTACCAGGAGGGGATGGTGCCGGCATTGTCGGCGTCTGCGGCGGTGGGTAGGGTTGCTGTGCCACCTGCGGTTGCCCACGGGCGCTAAACGTCAGGGCTACAACAGCCAGCAGGACCCCAACAGCAACGAGGCCCGCCAGACTGCCCATTACACGGAGTGCGCGTCTCATAGCTCTGCTCCTTCAACTAACTCCTAATCCTTGTGCTGAGCTCAGTCGAAGTAAACGATCTTGAGGGGCCAGGCGGAGTTGCTTCTAGCACCTGACTGTGTCACAAATATCGATGCAGCGCTCACCGCCAGCACCTCATCATCGTGCCTATAGTGTATCATAAAAAAAAAAGGAAATGTCAACATCTTTTCCCAACCGATAGACGTGCGCTTTGCATACGTCGTTCCACCGCCCGGCGCGGACGGGTGTGGTGGGGGCGAGGCCGGCCGTGGGCCAGGTTAAATGGGCAAATCCATTCGGTCGCCGGCCGGCCTCGCCCCTACACGACAGTCTTGACGACTCACCGGTTTGGAACTATACTCAATACTTGAGAATTGTGCCCGTGGGGCAGGCTTTCTAGCATGCCGGCAGCCTGGAAAGGCCATCCCACAGGGCAGTTTTCTCAGGTATTGATACCAGTTGGCGAAGAGACGGCATGCGCACTGAGAGGAGATTATCATGGCGAGTACGCCATCCCGTATCAGCGAGACACTGTCCCGTGAGACTCACCCAGAGCTGCCAGAAGCCGGCCGCAAGGTCAGCTACGAAGAGTTCTTTGAGAGGACAAATACCTGGAGTACGCCGCGGCAGGGGTGCGGGAATACTGGCTGATCGACCTGTGGGAGCCTGTCGCCGAGTTCTACCGACTGAGGAAGACAGGGGTCTACGAATTGGTTTTTGCCGGCAACACTGGAATGTACCGCTCGGAAGTGATTGAGGGGTTTGCGCTGGAGGTGTCTTGGCTGTGGAAGGTGCCACTCCCACGCCCGGAACTGGCGGTGTTAGAGATGGCAGGGCCGCGGTATGCTCAGGAGGTGCTGGTAGCGGCAGTCGGTGTGTTGCCGGCTGGCGAACTTGTCCGGGCTCTTCCCGATGTGCTGGCCACACTGCCGGCTGACGTCGTCGCCCAGGTCCTGCCCGATGTGCTGGCCGCACTGCCATTGGATTTCCTTGTGGACACCCTTGTGACACTGGGTAGATCACTTCCTCCGTCAGAGCGGGAAAAGCTGCGTGACGCACTCTCATGACCGAATCGGCAGTTGACGGTGCGATCAGCAGCGTGAGTTGCAGTGCCCGAGCTACCCGAAGTTGAGAGCTACAGACGTGACCTGAGCGAGTTGCTGGTAGACCGGCAGTTCACTGACGTGCACGTCGACTGGCCGAACCAGGTCAGCGCGCCGTCGGTGGACGAGTTGGTACGCCGGCTGCCCGGCCAGACGGTGGTGTCCGTGGGCCGGCGTGGCAAGTACCTGCTCTTCCGGCTGTCCGCCGGCGATACGCTGCTGATCCACCTGAAAATGAGCGGCCGGCTGCACGTCGAGCCGGCGTCTGCGCCGGCCGATCCGCACGCTCATGTCGTGTTCCGGCTGGACGCCGGTGACGAGTTGCGCTTCCACGATCTGCGCAAGTTTGGCCGGGTTTACCTGGTGGACGATCCGGCCAAAGTCGTTGGCAGGCTGGGGCCGGAGCCTCTGAGCGACGATTTCACGGTTGAACGCTTTGCCGACATGCTGGCCGGCCCTTCGACAGGCTCAGGACGCCGCCGGCGAGGTCGCATCAAGTCACTGCTGCTGAATCAAGAGTTTCTGGCTGGTCTGGGGAACATCTACGCCGACGAGGCGCTGCACATGGCCGGTCTGCACCCGCTCCGCACGGCGGACACGCTGGACACCGATGAAATTGAGCAGCTTCATGCAGCCATTCAGTCCACGTTGCGGCGAGCCATCGAGCACCGGGGCACCAGCTTTGACCGCTTCTACCTGGACACACGTGGGGAGCCGGGTGCGTATCAGGGGCGATTGCAGGTATACGGTCGGGCCGGCGAGCCGTGTCATCGATGTGGTGCACTGATTGAGCGAATCGTCGTCGGGCAGCGGGGGACGCACGTGTGTCCCGTTTGCCAGCCGGCGCCGTAGCATCGTACGTCACCTGGTCACACGTGCGTGCATCACGCCTCCATCTGCGGAAACGAACGCTAGGTTGACAGATGCCTTTTTCGCTGCTATACTATAATTCCCTAGCGAAGCGCTAGGCGGGGCTGGGGCCGACCCCCCCGTTGAACTCCCACAGAGCCTAGATCCGTCCTCAACACGGCAGAAGACGTGCCTGGTCAGTCCTGCGTCGCGCCGGCCAAGCTGTTGCGCCTGCACTTGACGCGCGCCTAGGTTGATGGGTGTTCCACGGGAGACCTTCGTCCAGCACCGGGTGAACGCTAACCCTTCCAGTACACTACAGCACAAGGTAAAGGAGGAGAGCAAATGCGTAAATGGTGGATCTTGATCAGTCTGTTCAGTCTACTGGCTGTTGTCGCGGCCTGCGCTCAGCCGACCCCGGAGAGAGTGGTCGTCAAGGAGACCGTCGAGGTCGAGAAGGAGGTCGTCAAAGAGGTCGAGGTGGTGAAGGAGGTCGAGAAGATTGTCGAGGTGGAAAGGGAGCCGTTCCCCGAGGGGACGACGCTTCACCTCGTCCAGTGGAGCCACTTCGTCCCCCAGTATGACAAGTGGTTCGATCCGTTCGCCAAGGCCTGGGGCGACGCCAACGGTGTCGAGGTGAAGGTGGACCATGTCGCCATTGGCGACCTTTTCCCCACCTTGACGGCCGCGATCGACGCCGGCGAAGGCCCAACTATGGTTGAGGTGCTTCTTGCAGGCTCCCTCTTCGTGGAGGGCCTGCATGACCTGACCGACGTCAACATGAAGGCGCAAGAGCTGTTTGGCCCGCAGATTGATACCTGCACGGCGAATTCCTACCTGCCGGCGGCCGACATGTGGTATGGCTACTGTCATGGTTGGGTGCCTGACCCCGGTGACTATAACAAGGAACTGTGGTCACAGGTCGGCTTCCCGGATGGCCCAGATACCTGGGCGGATTTGCTAGAGGGCGGGGCCAAGATCAGGGATGAGTTGGGCGTTCCGATGGGACTCGGTTTGTCGCCCGAGATCGACTCGGAAATGGCCGCGCGGGCGATCATTTGGTCCCATGGGGGCTCCATCCAGGACGAAAATGAGTGTGTGACCATCAACTCTCCCGAGGTGATCGAGGCCGTCAATTACATGGCCGAACTTTACGACAAGACCATGACCGAAGAGGTCTTCGCGTGGAACGCAGCCTCCAACAACCAGGGCTTGATCGCCGGGGAGCTGTCCTACATCCTCAACTCGATCTCTGCCTACCGCAGCTTGCAGAAGATCGACCCCGAGGCGGCCGACCAAATCTTCTTTGTGGATGCGCTGAAGGGTCCGCGTGGAGACCAGCATGCCTCCGCCCACGTCTGGCAAATCTACATGATCCCGAAGTACGTCCAGGGCGCTGAGCTGGAGGCAGCCAAAGCCTTCCTGCTGCACCACACTGCCAACTATAACCAGGCGGTGTTCAACAGCGAGCTGTACAACTTCCCTGCCTTCAAGAGCACTACGCCCCAACTGTTTGAGGAGGGGGGCTGGCTTGACATCGATCCATACGGTTCCAGGCCGAAGGATAAGCTCAAGGTGCTGGGGACCGCGGAGGACTGGGTCACCTACCTGGGGTATCCGGGTCCGTCCAACCCGGCCGTCGCCAGAGTGTACGCCACGAACATCATTTCGAACATGATGGCCCAGGTTGCCAAGGGGGAGAAGACGGCTGAGGAGGCGGTCGCCGACGCGGAGGCCCAAATCGAAGAGATCTTTGACGAGTGGCGCGCCAAGGGCTTCGTGGGCTGCAAATGAGTTAGCGTCTCTCACTCACGGGGGGTCTGCTGCGGGTACGCAGCGGAGTGAAGCAGCCGACCCCTAGCTGATGGCAAGGTAGCAGCCTGAGCCGATCGAAGGGTGCGGAACAAGTGGACTCCGCACCCTTCGATGATTCGCTCAGGGTACTCTGCCGTGGCTTGAGCCCCTAAGGGTCTAGAAGACTTTGTTGAAAAACCGGGTCGGGGGACCTAGGCTGTCCATATTTTGTGGTGAGCTCGGGTCCCCTGACCCGATATCTAGGGTCTCGCCCGTATGTAGGAGTGTTTTTCAACAAAGTTCTAGAAACCCTTAGGGGCCAATAAGGAAAATCAGGGAAGGAACTATGGCTGTTGTAGAAGCCAGAGGCATTAAAAAGCACTTCGGCGAGGTCAAGGCGGTCGACGGCGTTGACCTTTCCATCCAGGAGGGGGAACTGCTCGCCATCCTGGGGCCATCCGGCTGTGGGAAGACGACTCTGATGCGCCTGATCGCTGGGCTGGAAAAGCCCACGGCCGGCGATATCTTCATCGGCGGTCGGGTAGTGACCGAACTGCCGCCCCGGGACAGGCAGATCGCCATGGTGTTCCAGAGCTACGCCCTCTACCCCCATATGACGGTTTTCGACAACATCGCCTTCCCCCTGAAGGCCCAAAAAGTGCCCAGGATGGCCATGACCGAGAAGGTGGGGTGGGCCGCCTCCATCTTGGGCATCGAGCAGTTGCTCCGCCGCAAGCCCCGCCAGCTCTCGGGTGGGGAACGGCAACGGGTGGCCCTGTGCCGGGCCCTGGTGAAGGAGCCGGAGGTATTGCTGCTGGATGAGCCCCTGTCCAACCTGGATGCGAAACTGCGCGCCTCGGCCCGCGACGAACTGCAACGGTTCCAGCGGCAGATGGGAATCACCACCATCTTCGTGACCCATGATCAGATTGAAGCGATGGGTCTGGGGGACCGGATTGCCGTGATGAACGCGGGGAAGGTGAGGCAGATCGGGACGCCCCAGGAGGTCTACCACGATTCCGCCGATACCTTCGTGGCGACCTTCCTGGGTTCGCCGGGCATGAACCTGGTGGAGCGGGATGACTGCCTGGTGGGCTTCCGTCCGGAGCAATTCATCCCCAAACAGGCCGCCGAGGACCAAAACAACCTGGCGACCTTTTCCTTCCAGGTGACGCGGGTGGAATACCTGGGCGCCGATCAGTTGCTATACGGCGTGCTGGAAGGAATTGCAGAGGACAATACTACAGTGGCGAAGCTCTCCTCGGAGTTAACGATTCCCATTGAGGCCGGACAGCGCTACGATTTTGTCGTCCAGAAGCAGCAGTTGCGGTTTTTCGACAAGACTACAGGCCTGCGGACGGAGCCAAGAGAATTAGAATAGATGGCTAGATGGTTCGCAATTCACTGCGCAACCAACCAGCCATCCAGTTGTCCATTTTCCAAGGAATTAGACGTGCAACAAACTGCAAGCTACGAAGTTGCCAACCTAGCCAGGTTTCGTCGCCTGGCAGATCGAGAAGAATTGCTGGGCGCGCTATTTTTGGCGCCGGCCGTCGTGTATATCGTGGCCCTGGTGGCCATCCCCCTCTTTATCGCCATCGCCTTTAGTCTGACCGACGTCACCGTGGGAGACACGAGCCTCGATTGGGTGGGGCTGAACAATTTCAGGAGTATTATGAACGCCGAAACGATGCCCCAATTTCGACGGGCGCTGCTGAACTCCTTCTTGTTCACACTCGTGTCGCAAGCGCTCATCATCGTACTGGCGAATATCCTGGCCGTGGTCCTGGCCCAGGATTTTCGGGGCAAGTGGATAGCCCGCATGCTTATCATGCTGCCCTGGGCAACCCCCATTTCCCTGGGGACAATCGGCTGGAAGTGGTTGCTCGACTCAAAATTCGCCCCGATTGACTGGGTGCTGGTACAACTTGGCCTACTCGGCCCGGACACCCTGCTCGGACCCGGAAGCCATATGAATTTCTTGGGGCGGGAGGGGCTGGCCATGGCATCGGTCATCCTGGTGTACGTTTGGCGGA
>JBHIAO010000209.1:0-9819 GCA_046758565.1 Anaerolineae bacterium | reverse complement strand
AAAGGAGCTATTCCCTTGCAGTTAATGGACCTCTTGCCAGTCGAAGGCTTAGAACTACACTGGCGCAGCATCCCACTACACCGGCGCATTAGTTATCTGCGCTGGCTAATGCCGGTCATCGTCCTGGCGCTGGCGGCCATCCACCAGGGTGTTCTCCGCATTTTGTTGGCACGTCTTCCGGCGGCCTGGCACAGCCACGTGCAATTGGCGGTCTATGGCGCAACCGGGATCGTGGTGGCCTGGATTGGCTTGACGTGGATCGCCCGGGCCGTAGCCCGCCAGGAACAGGCAGAGGCAGATTTGCGGAGCGCCTACGCCGACCTGGAACGCACACATCGTCAACTGCAAACCATCCACCAGATAGGGCGCCGGGTAACCAACGCGGCCGACGTCCAGGAGCTTCTGGACATCGCAGGCCGTGTGCCTGTCGAACTCCTGGGAGCCCGTGCTACATCAGTCATCACCTTCGACGAAGAGAAGGGGCGAGCCGACCTGGAGATGACCTGGGGACTGAGCGACCCTGCGGTCCGCGCACTGCGGCGGCGGGTGCAGGCCAGCTTCCCGGTCGACCGCTGCACCACGTGCCGCCCCCTTACCGCCCAGATCAGTCAGGACTGTCCCCTGCTGATGTCTCTAGAGACCGCGGGCTGCGCCGAGGGAATCGATCGGGTCGTTTGCCTTCCCCTGGGCCGCGGGCAGGAAAGGGTGGGGGTCATTGCTGCCTATATGGATCAAGCGTCACCTCTGTTGGCCGACCAGGTCGATCTGGTGAATATCCTGGCGACAGAAATTACAGCGGCCATGGAAGGCGTGCGCCTGCGCGCCAATCAGATGACCACCCTATATGCCGTAGATCGAGTCACCCAGGAACACCACGACCTGGACGCGCTCCTGGAGCGCGTGCTGGCCACGACAGTAGCCGGCTGGGGTGCTCAGGTCGGGGCCATCCTGCTCACTGAGGGAACAGACGGGACCTGGAGTATACGGGCCCAGCAGGGCCTGGGAGATGACCTCGGATCGACGAAGGTGGGGCTAGCTCTACAGTTGGCCGAAGAAACGCAGTGTGCCAACCGGCCGCTGATCGTACGAGAGTACCCCGGCGAGGACGACCTCGCCTCAGTGGCCGCGGTGTCGTTACAGGCCGAAGGCGAGACCTTGGGTGCACTTTTCCTTGGGGCCGCACAGCCGGGCATCTTTACTGTTGCTCAAGAAGACCTGCTGACAGCCATCGCCCACCAGATCGCCCTGGCGGTGCGCAATGTGCAGCTCTATTCTCGCTTGCGACAGATGGCTGTATTGGAGGAGCGTTACCGCCTTTCGAGGGAGATGCACGACGGCCTCGCCCAGACCCTGGGTTACTTGGGCATGCAGGCGGAACGGTTGGAACGGCTGCAGGTGGAAGGCCGGCAGGAGCTAATGAAGCGAGAGCTAACAGACCTGCGTGAGGCCATTGCCGAGGCGTACCTCGATGTGCGGGAAGCCATCGACGGCCTTCGCCGAGCTGTGGATCAGCCTGGGGGGTTGATGGAGGCTTTGCAGGCGCAGTTAGAGGACTTTGCCAGGCGCACCGGCCTCACAGTGGACGACTCCAGAATCGACGACCCCGGGGAGCTGCCGCCGGAGCTTGCCCTGCACCTCCTGCGGATTGCCCAGGAGGCGCTGACGAATGTGCGCCGCCACGCTCAGGCGAGCCATGTTACTGTGCGTCTCCTACGTGAGGACGATCACCTGGAACTCACAGTGGCCGATGACGGACGCGGATTCGATCCGGCGCTTCCTCAAGGCCGGCACCGGGTTGGTCTGGCCAGTATGCGGGAGCGAGCGCGCAGCCTGGGTGGCCAGCTCACCCTGGCCACCAGCCCCGGCCAGGGCACCCGAGTGACGGTGCGCGTGCCGCTGAGGTAGTCCTCGAATTCGTTGCTTTGCCGGGCCGTGGCAAGGGTAGTATAATTCAAAGAAGGCGCCCCGAGTTGCCTGAGGTGTTGCTGGCCGTGGAGGTTTCAAGCGTGATAGACCGGGAGGACGTGAACCGCGCCCGGCGGCGGGCGGCGCTGTTGCGTCACGCCGGCTCCCCAGTCATCCCTGTGGTGGCGGGTGAGAAGGTAACCCTGGGAGCAGAGAATGAGATACAGTACCACAACGTCGTTCTGCTGCAGGATGGACGGGTATCCCTGTGGGACGAGGCGCTGGAAGCCCTGTCAACCTCGAAGACTGAGCCTTGAGATTGCGTATGCCGAAGCTTAGAATTCTCATCGCCGACGACCACAATCTCTTTCGCCGGGGATTGCTACGCATTTTGGGCGACTACGATGATCTGAGTGTGGTTGGTGAAGCAGCCGATGGCGAGGAGGCGGTGGCGTTGGTTGAGCGGCTGCAGCCCGACCTGGTACTTATGGATGTTGGCATGCCAGGCATGTCTGGCCCAGAGGCAGCACACTGCATCCGAATGGCTCACCCTCAGACGCAGGTCATTATGCTCACCGTCTCAGACCAGGACGAAGACCTATTTTCCTCAATCAAGGCCGGCGCTCGCGGCTATCTCCTGAAAAACGCCGAGACCGCCGAGCTTATGGACGCCATCCGGCGCGTTCATGCTGGGGAGGCTATAGTCGCTCCCAG
The DNA here is from genome assembly GCA_046758565.1 of Anaerolineae bacterium. GTDB lineage: Bacteria > Chloroflexota > Anaerolineae > Epilineales > JAANWY01 > JBHIAO01. The sequence continues at coordinate 7,200 of JBHIAO010000209.1, read as the reverse complement.
CATGGCCGTCCGATTGTTGGAAGAATTCGGGGCCCTGGCCCGAGCAGCGCCCGAACAGCTCCAGACTGACGACCTTACCGAGCGGGAGATAGAGGTACTGCGCCTGGTAGCCCAAGGCCTTGCCAACAAGGAAATCGCCGATAGGCTCAGTCTTTCGGAGCACACCGTGAAGAGCCACCTGCGCAATATCCTGGACAAGTTGCACCTTCGCAGTCGCGCTCATGCTGCCGCCTACGCGGTGCAGGCCGGCCTGGTTAACTGGGTTCAGCCGGACGAATAGCCCTGCTCGTCCCAGCGCCGACCCGCATCCCCCAAAAGAGCGATCAAGAGATCGCTCTTTTTGCTGTCTCAACAACCCCTCGGTTGAGTGATGACAAACGGCTGCCGGTGTGATATGATGAATCGCTGGATGGCTAGATGGCTTGTTGGCTTGCAGAGTGCCCAGCCACCTGTGCCGGTGCAGGCATCCAGCCATCTAGCCAACCATTTTCGAAGCAGACTGACCTGGCGGCCGGAGAACAGAGAAGAAAGAGCTGTAGTGTGGACGGGGATCGAGTGTTGATCGTTTCTGCCCACCCGCTGTTTCGGGAGGGTATCATCCGCCTGTTGGGAGACCGGGTCGAGGTGGTCGGCACCGCGGCGGACTGGGAAGAGGCCCGAACCGTGATCCAGGAGCGCCGGCCCCAGACAGTCATCGTGGATCACGAAAGCGCCGAGCTGAAGGACACCGACCTGGCACCCCTGCTCTGGACCGAAACAGAAACCCTCAAGGTCATCTATGTCACCCTGGCGGGCAACGAGATGATTGTCCACGAGCGCCGGCGGGTAGCCGGTGCGACCGAGGTCGATCTGCTGTGTGCGCTGGAGACGACCGCTACTCTTGAGCAGAGGAGCACGGGAGAACGGGAGCGGGGGAGCCAAAGAACTCAGGAGGCGCTCCCCGAGATAGGGGTCAGCGGTCGTAAGAAGGGAGGAGATAATATGAGGAGATTGGCGATCCCGATATTGCTCACGATCGTCATTTCCATTCCATTGGCGGTGGTGTTTCTGCGCGTTGACCTGACCCCGGCACTGGCCGGCCAGCAAGGTCAAGCTGTTGACTCACTCTTGCGACTGGAGTTCAGTATCGCGGCCGTCATCTTCGTGCTGTGCATGGTGTTTCTTCTTTACAGTGTGGTTGCGTTTCGCCGCGAGCCAGGTGACCTGGAGGACGCGATACCCATCGAAGGGTCCATGCCCCTGGAGATTGCCTGGACTGTTGTCCCGCTGATCATTGTGATCGGCCTTGGATTCTACGGCGCCGGCGTACTCGTCGACATCACCAAACCGCCCAGCTCAGAGAAAGAACTGACGGTAGATGTTACCGGTTTTCAGTGGGCATGGAGCTTCGAATATCCAGAACTTGGTATCACCGCCTCCGAACTCGTATTGCCGGTCAATCAGCCTGTGGTCTTTCGGCTCCACGCCACCGACGTGATCCACTCCTTCTGGATTCCCGAGTTCCGGATAAAAATGGACACCATCCCCGGCATCGACAACCACGTACGGATCAGACCAACGAGAGTGGGAGAGTACAAGGTGCGCTGTGCGGAACTTTGTGGGACGGGGCATGCCTACATGTTGGCGAGGGTCGAGGTTGTGGAAGAACCTGCCTTTCGGGCGTGGGTGACTCACGAGTTGGCCGAGGCGGAGGCGGAACCAGAGCGAGGGCAGGAGTTAGTGCAGCAACTCGGATGCCTGAGCTGCCATTCCACCGACGGCAGTACCCTGGTAGGACCCTCCTGGAAGGGGCTGTATCGTAGCGAGCGTACGTTCCAGGACGGCACAACCGTGGTGGCGGATGATGAGTACCTGCGGAGCTCGATTCTGGACCCTGGCGCCCAGATTTTGGAAGGCTTCCCTGACCTGATGCCCAAGAACTTCAAGGATCAGCTCACCGAGGAGCAGGTTCTAGACATCATCGAGTACATTGAGAGCCTGAAGTAGGGATTGGATATTGGATATTAGGTATTAGATATTAGGGATAGGCATTGGAGTCCAATATCTAATATCTAATATCTAACGAGGAGGACACAGCGATGCGAATTTCTTCCCTTGGTTTGGTCCGTGGTGTCATCTACGGCGCGCTCGGCGCCGGCATCGGTATGGCGACGACCTTGCTGGTGCGAGCCGTGGTGGGCCGGCCAGAGTGGGTGGCAGAGCCGGTTGCGGCCATCGGGGCGATCTGTTGGGTGGTGGCCTTCCTGGTCGGTGTGGGCGCTTTCGCAGATTGGTGGGGGTGGGCCCAGGGCCAGGAAGCCGGAGACCCCCATCACGTGGATCACGACGTTCCCCACTGGACCCGTTATTTCAATTTTGATTCCAACCACAAGATCATCGGCGTTCAGTACACGGTCACAGCCCTGATCATCATGTTGGCAGCCGGCTTGCTGGCATTGCTGATGCGGCTGGAGCTGCAGCGCTCTGGAATGCAGTATCTCTCGCCAGATACCTACAACCACATCATGGGCGTGCACGGCATCGTCATGATCGCCTCCATCCTGTTAGGAATAGGCGGGATGGCCAATTACCTGATCCCCCTGATGATCGGCGCGCCGGACATGGCCTTCCCCCGGCTGAACGCCCTATCCTACTGGCTGACACCACCCGGGGCGATCCTGGTGCTGACCAGTCTGGCCACCGGCGGCTTCGACACCGGCTGGACGGGCTATCCTCCCCTGGGAGTCAAGGCACCTTTGGGTGCCCAGTTCTTCTACCTCGGCGTTTTCATGATCGGTCTGTCGTCCATCCTGGGCTCCATCAACTTCCTTACCACAATCCTAAAGATGCGAGCGCCGGGGATGAGCCTTTTCCGCATGCCTATCTTCGTGTGGGGCATGCTGGCCACGTCCATCATCCAGTTGACCGCCACCCAGTTCATCGCCACCTCCTTCTTGATGGCGGTGTTGGAACGTGTGCTGGGTATGGGCTTTTTCGATCCTGCCAAAGGGGGCGATGTGGTTCTGTTCCAGCACATCTTTTGGTTCTACTCCCACCCGGCGGTCTATATCTTCGTCCTGCCCGGCCTGGGGGTGATCAGCGAACTGCTGCCCGTTTTCGCCCGTAAGCCGCTCTTCGGCTACCGACCGGTGGCTCTATCCAGCATGGCCATCGCCCTCATGGGCTACCTGGTGTGGGCCCACCACATGTTCACCGTAGGTATGGGGAATGTGTTGAACATCGCCTTCATGTTCACCACCATGCTAGTGGCCGTGCCGACTGGGATTAAGTTCTTCAACTGGCTGGCTACCCTGTGGGACGGTAAGTTGAGCTTTGAAACGCCCATGCTGTTCGTCCTGGGTGCCTTCGTTATCTTCCTGCTGGGCGGGTTAACCGGCCCACCCAATGGCATCGTGGTGACGGACCTGTTCCTGCATGACACCTACTGGGTCGTGGCCCACTTCCACCACACCATGTTTGGGGGCTATGTGTTCCCCTTCCTGGCAGCCATCTACTTCTGGTTCCCCAAGGTCACGGGGCGCCAATATAACGAGCGACTGGGTAAGCTGCACTTCTGGCTGATGACCATCGGCTTTTTCATGGTGACTTCGTCCATGTTCCGCCTGGGGCTGCTGGGGATGCGCCGGCGCATTGCCGATTACGACCCGACGCTTGGCTTCGGCCCGCTGCAGACGCTGGCTACGGTGGGCGGATTCCTGGTAGGGTTAAGCATGCTGATCTTCGTTGTGAACCTGGTGCAGAGTGTCCGCGCCGGCGCGCCGGCTCCGGCCAATCCGTGGCGCTCCCGCTCCATGGAGTGGCAGATTCCGTCTCCACCACCAGAGGAGAACTACCCGCAGCCACCGATTGTCGTCGGCAACCCTTACGATTACGGCGTGCCTGGTTCGGTGTATGTTCGCTTCGGCATTGCAGGTGCAAGCCAAGAAACGTGATGCGTGATGCGTGAACGACTATCACGCATCACGCATCACGTATCACGTATCACATACTACCAATGAAGAGGTGATGTCAGTATGGAAGTTAAGAAAGCATCAAAACTGCGTTTGGGGTGGATAGTCATCGTCGTTTTGGGCGTTTTGACGGCGGTCGAATACTGGATTGCTGTGTCGCTGCACAGTAACCCACTACCCTACCTGGCCGTGATTGCGCTGATAAAGGCTGGGCTAATCGCGCAGTACTTCATGCACATGGCGCAACTATGGCGCGGAGAGGAAGGAGAACACTAATGAGCACTACCACAGCCGTGGCTCATCCGCAGTATGATCGCCTGGATTTTAATCGTCTGGGCCTGTGGCTGTTTTTCATCTCTGAGAGCATGATCTTCGCGATCCTGCTGTTCACCCGCTTCTACCTGCTGGGCACATATCGACCCGAGGAGTTGAACCAGCCGCTTGGCCTGGCCATCACTGCCATCCTGCTCCTGAGCAGCCTGACAGCGTACCGGGCTGAGACTGCCATCGCCCACGGAGACCGGCAGCGCTTTCTGCGGAATCTCCTGGCGACCATCGTCCTGGGCACCACGTTTCTGCTCGCGGTGGTGGCAGTGGAGTGGCCGGAGGCGCCCCACCTGGGCATCTTACCCCAGGAGGGTTTCGGGATTGCCTTCTTCTCGATGACCGGGATGCATGCCTTTCACGTTTTGACCGGCGTACTGCTCCTCCTGGTGGTGTACCTGAATGGCCGGCGCGGTGCCTACTCCGTAGAGAAGCACTGGGGCGTGGAGGCCAGCGTCAAGTACTGGCACTTTGTGGATGTTGTGTGGGTCTTCTTCTATCCGGCTCTGTATCTGCTCCGATAATAGTTGGCTAGATGGCTAGATGGCTGGGCACTCTGCAAGCCAACAAGCCATCCAGCCACCCAGCATCTTCGTCCTTGGTGGTGTGTAAGCACTCATGACAACTGCTCCGCTAATCTCGTGATGAATCTGCTTCTGAAGGTCTGGCTGCTAGCCTGGGCAGCGCGCCCCGTGACACCCCATCCGCTTCACGAGGGGGATGGAGCGACGTTGGAGAACATGTGGCAGCATTGGGAATGGCGGCCGGCGGTCATCCTGGTGCTGGCGGTCATGGCTGGCACCTACGGCCTGGGCTGGTGGCGGCTGCGCCGGCAGGGACACCGGCGCCTGGCCTCCGGCTGGCGGCTGACAGCATATCTGAGCGGCCTGGCGGTGCTTGCGGCAGCCTTGTTGTCTGCTATCGACGCTCTGCAGTCGCTGCTGTTCACCATGCACATGGTGCAGCATGAGCTGCTGATGATGGTGGCGCCGCCGCTCCTGCTGCTTGGGGACCCTTTCCCCATTGTCCTGTGGGTGTTGCCGGCCGGCCTCCGCCGCACTGTGGGCCGGCTGCTGACGCGTGGGGCCACATTTCGCCGGGTACTGTACCGCTTCACCGCACCCTGGGTGGCCTGGGCGCTTTACGTGGCTATCCTGTGGATCTGGCACTCCCCGTCTGCCTACGATGTAGCGCTGCGCAACGAAGTGATCCACGATTTGGAGCACCTGTCCTTCTTCGCAGCAGCCCTTCTCTTCTGGTGGCATGTCACGGCGGCTGCACCGCACATTCATGGCTCCATGGGATACGGGGTGCGCATCGGCTACGTCCTGGCAGCGCTGGCCCAGAATGAGATCCTGGCCGTGAGTATTGCTCTGGCCCGCCAGCCTCTATACACCTACTACACGACCGTGCCCCGGCTGTGGGGCCTGTCCGTTCTGGACGACCAGAAGCTGGGTGGGGCCATCATGTGGATTCCGGGGGGCATGATGTACGTCCTGACTGCGATCATCCTGCTGGCGTGCCTGCTGGACTGGGAAGAGAAGAAGACGAGGCGAGAAATGAGCGGTGATATGCATTCGTTGACACATGTGGTATTGTAGTATTGCGTACTGCGTACTGCGTACAACTTATTACGCAATACGCAGTACGCAATACGCAGTAGAGTAAGGAGACCCTGATGACCGCTACAACTCTTCCCCAAACATCCAATCTGCCGGTGCGCCGGCTCATGCCTGGCCTGGCGCTCTCGGCTCTGGTCAGCACGATCCTGTTGATCGCCATGGGCAGCATAGTGCGCGTGACGGGCAACGGCCTGGGTTGTCCGGACTGGCCTCTGTGCTATGGCCGGGTGATCCCGCCGGCCCTGACTGGCGCCTGGCTAGAATTCACCCATCGGCTTCTTGGCGGTGTGACCAGCATCCAAATCCTGCTCTTGGCCGTGTTTGCCTGGCGCAGTTGCCGGCACCAGCCGAGGGTGTACCGGCCAGCCGTAGCAGCCGCCGGCCTGCTGGTTGTCCAGGTATCGCTCGGCGGCCTGCACGTCATATACGAGATTCCGCCGGCCACCGGTTGGATTCACACTGGTGTGGCGATGCTGATTGTGGGGCTGCTCACCGTAGAAGTTGGCGCTACACTGCCGGCCCTTCAGTCCCTGCGGGGCGCTACCGGGGAGATCTTTCGCAACCGGCGTTTTGGGACGTGGGTTGCCCTGACAGCCGGTGCAACGTATGTGCTGCTGCTCACCGGCTCCTACGTGACTCGCAGCGGTGCTTCGCTTGCCTGTCCCTCCTTCCCCATGTGTGGCTCAAGTGCGCCGGCCATGCGCCGTCTGATCGACATCCAGATGCTACATCGATACGCTGCCTACAGCGTTGCCTTTCTGACTCTGATGACCATCGTCTGGTTGCTGAGGAGGCAGGAGGAACGGGGGCTAGCGCGGATTGCTTATGGGCTGGGCGCGTTGTTGCTCGTGCAGTTTGGGCTGGGCATCGCCAACGTGTTATTGAGTCTGCCCATGTGGTCGCGGGTACTGCACCTGACAGTTGCTGCCACCCTCTGGGCCGGCCTGGTGCTATTGTGGAGCCTCGACTACGTGCGACAGCCGGCGGCGGATACGCGACCAGATGCTGCACAGACCCTAAAGGTTTTTGGAAACCTTTAGGGTCTAAAACCCAGTAGATCCAATTTTACTCGGCCTGGATTGCCAAATCCAGGCCCAGACAGGGATATGACGATCCCCTCTGAACGAGATTTAGACCTGCTGAGACTGGAGAGTGATATGATTGCTGAACCCGCAACGCAGAAAGCTTCGATCTACACAAGACACCGCCTGTCAGCAGGCAGTCTGTTCAATACGATAGCCGTGCTGTTCAAGCTGCGGATAGTGGTGCTGCTGCTCGCTGCTGCCGTAGCCGGCGCCTTCCTG
>JBHIAO010000208.1:0-9826 GCA_046758565.1 Anaerolineae bacterium | reverse complement strand
GGGAGATGGTTCAGCGCTTCGAAACCCTGGATGCGAAACTGGAGCGACAACACGCCCACATGCGAAACTGGATGCTGGCTGCGGTAGCAACAATGGGTTTGATCGTGACCATTCTCCAACTGGTTCTGAAGTGAGAGCAAAGAAAGGCTACCAGGAGGACGAGGAAATGGATCGCCGTTATTCCACTAGATTGGACTGGCGCTTCCAGTACATAGACGACCGGCTTGAGGTCATCGAGCGTCGCCTCTTGTCTCAGGTCCCGTTTTGGTGTACAATTGCGATGGGTTCAAACCAATTGACGAGGTGAGTATCATGGCAACGATTACCCTCAGTGATCTCCTGGACGATCTGCGGGCTGCCGATCAGATCCTGCGCAAGTTTGAGCAGCGCTATTGGATTAGCTCGGACCTCTTCTATGAGCTTTATTCTCAAGGACTGCTGGATAACGGCGAAAACCTCGAGGACTTTGCCGAATGGGCTGGTTTCTACAAGATCAAACACCACCGCGAGAGACTCTTGCATCAATTCTCCGAGCAGCGTGTGGCTGAGTTGCGCTCGACCAGCGAAGATGGCTTTGTGGATCTAATGCCTGTAGAACCACTCATCGAAGTAACTTCCTAGGTCATCAGGGCATATGGCTTTCCCGTCACGAGGTGATTACGAGCACCTGATCTACACACTTTCACAAAGCCATCCTGAGATCGCCTCTTCCTCACTCCACCTCTACACCACGAGCCGTGACACCGCCATAGTGAGGGGAAGCGTCCACTTCCGCAACGGATTGGAGCTGCGCGTCAACGAGATCGTTGACTTCGTTGCTGGCCACATTAGCGACTACAGCTACACCGTTTTTCGGGGCCGGGAACGCATCCGCTGGTATGACGCGCAACCCCACCCCGAGAACCTGGACCTGGCCGCAACCTTCCCTCACCACTTCCACGAATCCCCCAACATCAAGCACAACCGAAAGCCCGCGCCCGGCATCAGCTTCACCGAGCCCAACCTCCCCACCTTGATTGCTGACTGCGTCGCTCTGGGCGCCGACCTGGCTGGCGAGCCGCCGGCTGGGAATGACCAGGAGCCCTCATAGATTCGGTCAATCCTCCTGACGCGTCGTTATCCCCTCACCGCGGATCGGTTTCAGCGTCGCCTTCGTCGGCGGCGAACCCAGCGGCGCCCATGCTTCCCTGGTTTGACCGCGGGTTCGCCGGCATCCTCCGCTCCTTCTCGACCGCGCAGCGGCTTCAGTTTCCCCTGTCGTATGTCCATACCCCCTCCGAACCGTTACCGCGCGAGATGAGCCAATTCGGATCCCAGTCTCGCGCTCTCCCTTTGCCGCCTGGCCGTCACCGCAGGCAGGACATAACGGCCGGCTATTTATGATAGCAGAACAGGCCAGGTTCTGTCAACCAGATTCGCTGCGTGAGCTTGCGCGGCGAATACGCACCGCTGAGTTGCAGTCGCGCCTGAGTCGCCTGCAATAGATCCTCAAGGCCAAAAGTGGCGCAATTTGACGGTTCAGAGATTTCGCAGTAGAATAGATAGTGATAAACGACGGGATCGTCCGGCTGTTTGAAGCGGGTTCGCGATTTTGAACCGCCTGGCTTTCTGAGTCAGGCGGTTTTTTTCATCGTCCCGTTAGCGAAACGCGGGACCAAGCACGGCTGGCAAGGACCCAGCCGAAAGGAGCTTTCATGGGCAAGAAACTGTATGTGGGAAACCTGTCGTACGACACACGTGAGCCGCAGTTGCGTGAGTTGTTCGAGCAGGTGGGGACGGTGGAGTCAGTGACCGTTATCACTGACCGTGGTACAGGGCGCTCGAAGGGCTTTGGCTTTGTCGAGATGGGCTCAGATGCTGAGGCGCAGGAGGCAATCAACCGGTTCAATGGCCACACGCTGGACGACCGTCAGATCAAGGTCGATGAGGCCCGACCCAAAAGGGACCGCTTTGACCAGGGCCGTGGCCGCCGGCGCGGTGGTGGTCGCCGGCGCTATTAGCCCGAGAGGAGCATATCGCATGTTCACCGTGACGGATGAAGCAGCAACCGAATTGAAAAGCATGCTGGATGACGCGGATGACCGGCCGGAAGGCCACACCTTCCGCATCGGCTTTGATGAAAAGGACCGGCCCGGCCTGTTCTGGGATGAGCCGGCCACCGAGGACTACCACATCCAAGTAAATGACGAGACGGTTCTGTTGATCGACGAAGATGCCTGGGACATACTGGACGACGTTATCATGGATGTAGTCGAAGCCGATGGTGGATCGAGGCTGAAGCTGAGCCGGCAGACAAGCTAAGTGCAATATGGATTAAGGACGGGCGAGGCCGTGGGAACGTAACTTCCGCTGTATGCGACAGACTGAGCCAAGGGAGGTCGTAACGTATTGCCTTCCATGGAAGCACCTTACGTTTGACGGCGTCGCTTTTTGCGCCAGAGCAGAAGTTACTTCTTGCCTCGCCAGCAGGTGCAATTCCGGTTTCATATACTAATGAAAGGATAAATTATGTCACCACAGCGAGCCACCGGAATTGTTAAGTTTTTCGATGTCGCGAAAGGCTTTGGATTCATCCGCCGTCGACACGGGGACGACGTCTTCGTCCACATTTCTGACGTCCGGCAGTCTGGTCTGACCACATTATTTGAGGGACAACAGGTAGACTTTGATATCAAGGAGACGCCGAAGGGACCGCAAGCCGAAAATGTGGAAGCGCATGAGTTCAAGCCTCGACTGCCACTCGAGATCGGGCCGGCAGGGGTCGAGCCGGTGAGTCTGGCCAGCGTGTTCTACGCGGCGGCCTTGCATGTGTTCGAGTTAGAACGTATCGATCCGACAGAGTGCGAAGTGTGGAGCGGCAAAACCCTCGCCGACGTTGACCCGAAGTTCCGAATTGATTTTAGCATCGTCGGTCAACATGACGATGATGGCTACCACGAATTCTCTGAGCAAAAGTTAGAAATTCTGGAAGAACTGGGGCGGTTGGCCGGCCTGCGTGTGGCTCGTGGTGCTATTCTGGACTTTCTGCGCAAGCACGAGGTGCAGAAGTAGCAGACATTGTTGCGAAAAGGACCTCAAAAGGTCCGGTTCTGCCAATAGCTCACTGCGCTTGCGGCCGCCGATCCTTCGATCCCCCGACAACCCTTCGACAGGGCTCAGGACGGCGCAAGGTCAGGACAGGCCACTGACGCCTGACCTCCGGATCCGTGTCGGGTACGCGGGAGTCGTATGGGCGCAATGTCGTCGCGTGTCGAGAAGAATTCTCGGCGATTAGCGGCAGGTGAAATCGAAAGACCTGGCGGATAGTGTTGCCCTGCCACTCGACCATCATCGGGCGACCTTGCCGGGTCGCCAGTTGGGCATCCTCGATTGTAAAGGGGAACTCACTTTGGCTCGATGACCCAATGGGCTGGTAGTGAACGGTGGCGATAATCCCGCTGCCATAGACCGCCTCGGCTGGGTTAAGCAGCGTGGCAACAAATTCGATTATGCCGGCGTCGTTAATCTGATTCACCGTCACGCGGTTGTAAGCCACAAAATGCGGCTGCGTGCTAAACAGCGGGCCCGGCGTGATCTGCACACCGGGTCGCTCTGGATCGGCGTCGATTACTTCAACCACCGACGGATCGAAGGTGAGTGTGATGCCGACGCCGTACAGGTTGTGCACGTTGGCGACGTGGAGGTCCCACTGCTGCTCCTCGGTCTGGGCGCGCGTGGCGTCGGTCCTGACAGCAAATGCCAAGACGATACCGATGACCACCCAGGCACGAAACACAATCGGTCGTCGCATTTTTCCCCCATTTCGCCGCAGTTGTATCATTGATCATCAATATCCTTCGGCTCGTTGGGGATCTGGGTCGGCCAATCCGTGGGGCCCGTCCGACCATAGTTCGAGCCGACAAGCACCAGATCGAAGACGGTTACGCAGCCAGTCTCGGTGATATCGGCTTCGGGTCGGTACCACTCGTCCCCTACGCAGGTGTCGTATGCTGAACCGACCATTACCAGATCGAGCAGGTTAATCTGCTTGTTGTTGTTGGTATCACCACCCAGGAGCGTTGTGTCGGGCAGCTCCAAGACCTCATCCACCTGACATTCGGCGGCAGCAAACAGACTGGACAGGTAACCCACATGGATTGCGTCCACCCGGTAGCTGCCGGCAGACAGGTTGGAGATAGTGAACCGCCCGTCGCTACCCGTCGTTGCCGCGGGGTTACCATCCACCCGGATCGTGACGCCGCTGTGGTCACTTCGGCCCTGCAGCATGACGCGGCCGGCAATTCGGCAAGTAGCAGGCGCCACGGTGGGCGTCAGCGTCGCGGTTGCAGTCGCCGTTGCCGACGGCGTGCTGGTGGCTGTCAGTGTCACCGTTGCTGTGGACGTTGCGGTCGGGGTCGGTGTGGCCGTGCCATACGGTTGGGCAGATACAGCCCAGTTGAATTCATCGTAGGGCAATTGGATCCATGCAAGGATTGACAAAACAAGAATGAGAACCCCTACGACCAGGAGAACCTGTCGCCGAGGTTTAAGGTCCGACGACGGCGCATCGTGGTATCTTGACTCCATTGTGTCTCCCTCCATTTCTTGTGAGTAACAGGACTTACGGGAGTGCGCCCCTATTATATCCAAAAAACCAAGTTTAGCACAAGAACATCACGCCAGAAGCATTTCGTGAAATTTCAAAGAACCACCACAACTGACGATCGGCTTCCGTCGTCGTAATGGGTGAACGTTCTTGATGAACGTGTTCCCCCCAGAACCGGCTAGAACCTATCCGAAAAGTCAGCAGAGGTGACCCCCCAATCTGTCCTGAGCACTGCGAAGGGCGGCCGGAAAGCCGGGCGTGGAAGCCCGGCCCGCTTATTTCAGATAGGCTCTATGTGCGTCTGCCCAGGGAGGGGGGCCTATGTACAAACGAAGCCTCGTTCTGCTGTTTGTCACGGCTGCTTTCCTCGCTTTCACCGGACCACAGCCGCAGAAGGTCTACATGCCATTTGTCTACTGGCATGTCTCACCCAAGGGTGCCTGTCAGGGACAGATCCTGTGTACCGTTTACGAAGACTCCAACGGCAATGGCCGGCGAGACGACAACGAAGTGGGCATACCACGCATTCGACTGGCGCTTCGACACCTCGACGGATCTGGTGAAGTCAGCAAAATTACCGATCCGAGGGGGCAGGCGTTGTTCGCTGTGCGAGCCGGCCGATATTCGGTGCACGTAGAAGAGCCGAGCGGCTACGAGTTGACGACCCCACATGCCTACGGCGTTGACATCGTGTGTGCTACAATCCCACTCGATTTTGGGCTGGTGCAGGCTCCCCTGCCGGCGAGCGAAGCCCAACCGCCCTAAAGCCAAGCGGAAGACGTACCGTTTGCGAACTGCCACTAACGTGTCCCTACCGTTCTCTTTTCCCAGGGCAGCCCGTCTTCTTCTATAGGGGGATCTCTTTGCTTTCACGGCCCTGGCATCCCACAAGCCCAAGCCACTTCCTGCCATGCCGGATTGTCAGATCCGGTTCTGATTCTGGTCTTCAAAACTCTTCAAAGCAACCAACTGTCAGGTCGGGGGGAGAACATGCGCGAATCGGATGGAGGTTTGATACAAGCCTGCCGCAAGGGTGACACTCGGGCGTGGAAACGTCTATTAGACAGATACGAGCGCCTCGTGTTCTCCATCCCACTGAGTTACGGGCTCTCCCGAGAGGATGCCGCCGATATCAGCCAGCTCACTTTCACGATCCTGATTCAGAGCCTGGAGACACTGCCTGAAGACAGTCGCCTTGGCGCCTGGCTCGCCACCGTGGCCCGACGCCACACGTGGCGCATGCTCAAACGTAAACAGCGTGAAAGCGTTGGGAGGATTGAGGACCTGGCCGAGAGTGTGTCGTCACTCGGTAAGGCGAATCGCGGATCTATAGAGCGCTGGGAACTGATCGAGTGGCTAAACCACGGTCTATCTCTACTCAGTGAGAGCTGTCGCGATCTTCTACTTGCGCTCTACTTCGACCCGCAACAGCCTTCCTACGCTGAGGTCGCTGAACGCCGGAATATGCCGGTCGGTAGCATCGGCCCTACGCGCGCACGCTGCCTGGAGCGCCTGAAGCAGGTGCTGCAGAATTCATAATTCATGTATTTTCCGAGCTCCGAAAATGCATTCGTAAAGGAGGATGACAGAAGATCGAGTGTATCACCGAAGGAGAGAGCATGTCAGAGTCACATGAACTTAGCTTTGCCCGGCTCGTCGATTGGATCGAGGGCCGTCTGTCCGATGCGGAGGCCAAGGTTGTCGCAGAGCAAGTGACGAAGGCAGACGCTGCAACGCGCGCCGATGTCGCCTGGTTGCGCGCGTTTATGCGGGTACGGGAGTCTGTTCCTATCGCTTTGCCGCCACCGGAGGTTCAGGAGTGGCTGATCCGCCGCTTTGAGGCGTACGCGCAGGACCAGCAACAACCTCATCGTCTGAAGCGCCTTGTCGCAACCCTAACCTTTGATAGCAGTGTACAACCAGGAACGGTTGGTGTACGTGCGGTCGATACACAAGCATCACAGCGACAGCTCATCTATTCCACGGGCATAGCCGACGTCGTCCTGAATATCCGAGCGCGCGTCCAGGACAAGTACCTCGACGTCAGTGGCCAGATTTTTCCCATTGCCGATGTAGCACCTGATGTCTTCAGTGCCCAATTACTACGTGGCACGGAGGAACTTGGCATCACCATGGTCGATGACCTGGGCGAATTCACTTTCGAGGCCATTCAGCCCGGCCGCTACGAGATGGTCTTGAGTACAGAGAAGTATGAAGTCTCAATTACGCCAATCGAACTACGATGAGTTTGGACTTTCAAGATCGGCAACCGGTGTGCTTGCTGACGAACGACCAACGTCAGTCATTGGTCGTTCGTCGTTAGTCGGGACTGATAGTCTGACCCATGTCCGATTCCACAATCAGCCTTCGGCTCGCAGAAAATCTGCTCGCACTACCGACCCTGGAGCAGCAGTCAGCGTTGTTGCGCGCTGGGAACTTACTCAACGCAGATAGCCTGTCCCAGTTGCTCGACATCGCCGAACGCCTGGCGCGCAGCGATCCAGGTCGAGCACGCCGGCTGGCGACCCTCTGTGTCAGCATGGCGGACTATGCAGATGCGCCTGCCACGGTGTCTCGGGGGACGTACATACGTGCCCAAACCCACGCCATCAGCGGTGAGCTCGGCGTCGCCCTCCGTCTAATCGAGGCCGCTCGCGAAGGGTATGTTGCCATCGGTAAGAATCTCGAAGCGTTGCGCACCTATGTTGGTCAGATGCACGTGCTAGGCGAGTTGGGACGGTACCAGGAAGCCCTCGATGCTGGTCGGACTGTCCTCGATGCCCTCAACGGTGTAGGCGAATTCGATGTAGCGCCGGCGCCATCGGACTCCGACCTACTGGCTGCGCTGGTACATCAGAACCGCGGCGTGTGCTACGAGAAAATGGGCCGCTACGACGAGGCGCTCAGCGCGTACGCGTCCGCAGAAGCGCGTTTCCGAGCCCTCGAAATGACCGAGCGCCTCGGGGATATCAGGAATAATCGAGGTATTATTCTCGTGTACCTGGGCCGGGTCAGTGAGGCGTTGGCGGCCTTCGAGGCTGCTGCCACCACTCGCGCCGAAGCCGGCCTCAACCTGTTGCATGCCCAGACGCTGAGCAATATCGGGGAGGCTCATCTGCTACTCGGCAATTACACGTCCAGTCTCGATGCGTTTGAGGAGGCGCGCCGCCTGTTCGATTTCCTGGATGCGCGCGTGGATCAACAGATTACTCTAAGGAAAACAGCCGACGCCTACCTGGCTCTTAACCTCTTTACCGAGGCAGCGAGGGCGTACCGTGACGCGGATCGCCTGATGCGGACTACGGGCATGGTGCACGACCGTGCGCGGGCGCTGTGGGGCATGGGCTCAGCGCTGATCGCCCAGGCGCAGTTCGAGGAGGCCGACCGCGTTCTGACTGAAGCTGCAGCCCTGTTTACCGCCACCGACAATGTGCCGCTACTCTCCGGTGTGATGCTGGAGCAGGCGGCTCTGAAGGCGGCGCGCGATGATCGTGACGCCGCCTTGACAATGGCACACCACGCGCTGACCCTTGTCTCCGGAAACGATTGGCCGATACAGCAGATCTACGCCCATATGCGCACTGCCGATCTGCTGCTTCCAGATGCGGCTGCGGCTGAATCACACCTGTCGGAGGCACAGCGGCTGGCTGATCAGTTGGCATTGCCGCACCTACGCTATCGGCTGAACCAGCGGCTCGGCCATGTGCGGCTGCTACAGCGTCGTGACGAGGAGGCACAAATGCTGCTTGAGGCGGCCGTGGATGAGATCGAGCGTCTACGCGGCACCCTGGCCCAAGAAGTGGTACGCACATCCTTCCTGCGCGACAAGGTGACTGCCTACGACGATCTCCTACGAGTGCACTTCGTGCGTGGCGATGAAGAAAGTGTACAGCGCGCCTTCGCCGTGGCCGAACGAGCCAAATCACGCGTACTGGTCGACTTGCTCGTCGGCGTTATCGACCCAATACCTGCCGCGCCGGCAGATCCCGAACTCGCCACACGGCTCCAAACACTGCAGGCCGATCTCAACGCGATCTACAACAAGTTGCTCGCCGGCACGGGCGAGAGAGAGCACAGAATGCGTCTTGCAGATCTGCACGCACGCGCGGTCGACCTGGAACAGGAAATCAGCCGGCTCCGACTACAGGCCGCCGCTGCCATCAGCTCCTCCGATACCCTCACAAGCCCCTTACCGCTCGATGCCATCCAGGTACGACTCCCGCCCGATCTGGTGCTGCTGGCATATCACGTAGTGGGCGACGAAATCATGGCCTTCATCAGCAAGCAAGATACCGTCCGCGTCGTGCGTCGGTTGAGCACGACACCGGTGGTGCACCGGCTCTTGGAGCGGCTGGCCGTGCAGTGGGACCGCTTTCGTGCGGGACGCGCTTTCGTCAGCCGGCACATGACTTTGCTTGAACAGTCAGCGCAGCGTGTGCTAGCGTCGCTTTACGACGAGCTCATAGCGCCACTTGAGTCGCTGTTGGATGGCGCAGTGGCTCCGTCAGGTGAAACTGATTGGCCACCGAAACTTGCGATCGTGCCGCATAGTCTCTTGCATCACGTGCCGTTCCACGCCCTATTCGACGGCCAGCGGTATCTTGTTGAAAAATCTGAGATCTCATATGCGCCTAGTGCAACGGTGTTGACCCTCTGCCAGGAGCGAGCCCCGCGCGGTTCACGCAAAGCCTTGGTACTGGGCGTAGCTGATTCCCTGACCCCAGGCGTGATGACCGAACTCCATGCCGTTGCACAACATCTTTACAATGCTGAAGTGCATGTCGATGAACAGGCAACTCTCACCGTCCTGCAGGCCGAGGCCTCCAGTTGTGACGTTCTGCACCTGGCATGTCACGGTCTGTTTCGTCCCGAAAATCCGATGTTTTCGGCGCTGAAACTGTTCGATGGCTGGCTGATGGCCGCAGACGTCATGCAGCTCGATCTGAGCGGAGCCCTTGTCACGTTGAGCGCCTGTGAATCAGGGCGCAGTCAAGTGATCGCTGGAGATGAGATCATCGGCCTGCCCCGTGCCTTTCTCGGAGCCGGCGCTGCGACGGTCGTGGTCAGCCTGTGGCTGGTACACGATGAAACGACGGCAGCGTTGATGGCCATGTGGTACGAGCAGTTGCGCAATCAGGTGGAGCGGGCGGCAGCCCTACGTGCTGCCCAGCTTGCACTCAAAGCGCAATACCCCCATCCCTACTACTGGGCGCCATTCGTTCTCATTGGGCAACGTTGAAG
>JBHIAO010000207.1:0-9845 GCA_046758565.1 Anaerolineae bacterium | reverse complement strand
AACCTGGCTTGTGGCCCGACGCGAGTTTAGACAGCGGGTCCGGGCCCGTGGGTTTCTATTGACGTCCATCGGCACACCGTCGATGCTGCTTGTGGTCTGGGTGCTGGCCGGCACTTTCGGCGGTACGTCCGAACAACCGCTGGAGGAACTCGCCCGGGCCAATCGGCCGGATCACGCGGTTGGTTATGTTGATCTGGCCGGCCTGATCCACATGATTCCCGATCCGATCCCAACTGACCTGTTTCAGGCCTTGCCGGACGTAGAAGCGGCTGAGGTGGCGCTGGAGCGCGGCGACATTGGCGCATACTACGTGATCCCGTCCGATTATCAGGAGACTGGAGATGTCCGGCGGGTAAGCCCTCATTTGCCCACGATGCCGCCCGACGTTGAACGGTTCAACTGGATCCTGGTCAGCAACCTATTCCCCGACACCAGTCCCGAGCAAATCGTCCGGCTGCGCTGGCCGTTTAATTCGACCGGCCCGGAATTCGTGCCCCTGAGCCCTGAAGGCGAGGCCGGGGCAGAGGGTGAGGGTAACGTCTGGCTACCATTTCTTGTCGCCGCGGCCGTGATGGTCCCGCTGTTCACCAGCGGAAGCTACTTGCTGCAAAGCCTGGCACAGGAAAAAGGCACCCGTGTGATGGAGATTCTGCTTGTGTCACTGCAGCCGCACGAGCTGCTCACGGGGAAGCTGCTGGGCCTCGGCACGCTGACACTGGTCCAATACGCGTGCTGGGCAGCCATCTCTTGGCTGGGACTGGTTATCACCCGCCGCGATGCATCCCAAATCCTGTCGGGCATCAGCCTGTCCAGCGACGAGTTGCTGTTGGTGGTACCTTACGCGTTGGGCGGCTTTGTGCTGTACGCCGCTCTCATGGCTGGCATTGGGGCGCTGGCTCCCGATATCGAAAGCAGCCGCGCCTGGGTGTTCGTGGTCACTCTGCCGATCATGGTCCCGATCTATCTCTGGATGGCCATTACGACGTCCCCAAACGGTCCTCTGGCGACCGCCCTCAGCCTGATCCCCTTTTCGGCACCAGTGGCGATGCTAATGCGGATGACCAGCACCACGGTGCCACCTTGGCAACTCGGGGTAAGCCTGATCCTCCTGGTATTTACAGGGGTTGGCATGATCCGACTGATAGCTCGACTGTTCCGGGTGCAGACCCTGCTAAGCGGGGAATCACTTTCGGTCCGTCGGGTGTGGTCGGCACTGCGTGCCGGAACCGCGGCAAACGGCAGTTGAAACTGCACCAACGCTTGCGAAGCACGTCCTGAGCATCGTCGAAGGGTCGCCCTTCGGCGACTGCTTTTCAGCCAGGGCAGGCTGGCTTCGCAATGGCGGCGTCCTGAGCTTGTCGAAGGGTAGCTGCGGTTTCAATCGCCAGGCTGAGTAGTTACGTTTCCGGACACGCAAGTCGTTCATTGGCTTGACGGGCAATCACAACCAAGCTATAATTGCGCTGACCGACCGGTCAGTCAGGAGCAGGGAGTTAGAGGAGCCAGCGCACCATGCACGTAGTCAGCACCCGTGATGTGATTCTGGATACCGCCGAAGCTCTGTTCGCCGAGCGCGGTTATCGGGGCTTGTCCATGCGCGAGCTGGCGGAGGGCGCCGGCGTGTCCAAGGCCAATCTGTATCATCACTTCGCCGGCAAACGCGACTTGTACCGGCACGTCCTGGAGCGAGCGCTAAACACACTCGAGCTAACGCTTACGCAAGCGGCGGCGTCTGAGGGTACCACGCGCGAGCGACTCACTCGCGTTACCGATGCCTCGTTGAACCTTCTGCAGCACAATCGCCCTCTCGTCTTCTTTTTCATGCGTGAGATCGGCAGCTTCGAGAGAGAAGTGCGGGATCTGGTCATTCAGCATTGGGAGGGGATGCTGGAACCTATCGAAAGGGTGATCGAAGATGGAATTGCACGAGGTGAATTGCACCCGGCGGATCCTCGATTAACTGCATTGTCTGTAGCAGTGATGCTGCGCGGCCTTATCACATTGCAGCTCGTGGTCGGCGAGACGAAGCTCGACCCCGATCTCGCCGACCACACCCTGGACGTGCTGTTTGAGGGCATTGGGGCTCGTTGAGAAGTCGGAGATTGAATATGCGGCCGCGAGACGACGTGACGCGCACGATCGCCAATTTTCCCACCGCAGGTCTATCCCGGACAAGGTTGGCGCTAGTCGCATCTGCGATCATTATTGTTGTGGGCCTGGCCTACCTCCTGGGTGTCCGGCAAAGCAGCTCATCCGGCACGACTGCGGCTGAAGACGAGGCGACGGCAACGTTCCAACCTCCAGCCGCGGCAATACTCGACCGGCCGCCTGTCATCGCCTTGGATACGAGTTCGAGCCCGGTCGTAACGGTTATCGGCGAGGGATGGTTCCCCGTAACCGACATTGTGATCGGCCTCGTACCCGATGCCAACGTTAGCCCCGATAACCTGACGGCAGATAAATTTGACCGACTGGCTACGGTGACGACGACACGGGAAGGGACGTTCACCGCCAATTTTGTGTGGGAGGCACAGATACCGACCACCGATGAGACACGGGTACTGGCATTCGTGCCCGGCACCCAGTACTGGGCGGTCGCTACACTTGATGTCCTTGAGCCGACGTCGACACCGATCCGGCTGTCCACCGTCACACTGCCGGCAATCCCGACGGTGCGGCCCCTTGTGTTGCCCACGCCGATCCCTTTGCCGACGATCCCGACCAGGACGCCGTTTCCGACGCTGGCCCTGCCGACCATTGTGGTGCCGCTGATAACCCTGGCACCGCAGTTCCCGGCCATACCCAGTGGCCGCGATGCCTTCGAGCCAGATGACGTAGCCGAACAGGCCAGTTACATCGCACTGGGTGAAACGCAGACACACACTCTCTTCCCGGTGGGCGATGTCGACAAAGTCCGGTTCCGTGTCAAGGCCGGCCGCCACTACCGCGTCTACACGCACAGCCTGGACCTGGGGGTGGATACCAAGCTTATTCTGGCTGTCCAGGATGCTACGAGCTGTGTCCCAGACACCTGTGAAAACGATGATGCCGGCATGGATACCCTGGCCTCGGAGGTCACGTTCGTGTCCACCGTGGATGGCATCGGCTATGCAACGGTTATCAACCTGGATCAGTACGGCGAGGACAAAACCTATCAGTTGACCTTCAGCACGTTCAAGCCGCCGGCGACGTCAACCGCCACTCACACACCGACCGCATCTCGGACGCCCACGCCATCCCAGACACCGACCATCACACTCACACCGACACCCAGCCATACCTGGACGCCGTCACCGCCACCGCCGGCCACGTCCACACCGGCCACCACACCAACACCGTCCGAACTTATCGCACCAGGCAACTTGAGTTGTCAGCCGGCGGATTCAACCCACATCACGCTACAGTGGGCGGACTATACCGTCGGCGAGAGTGATTTTCGCGTTGAGCAATCCACCGACGGCCAGGCCTGGACTGAGGTCACGGTAGTTGGTGCCAACACCACGAGTGCCACGTTGGCGGAGCTTCAGGCAGGCACGCAGTACTCGTACCGGATACGTGCGCACCGTGAGTCAGACAACGTGTTCTCACCGTATTCCAATACAGTGAGTTGTACAACCATGAAACCGAAACTGGGGTGAAAAAGTAACTTCCGGTGAGACGGGTCGCCAGCCGTATCAACCACGTGAAACGTGATGCGTGAAACGTGATGCAAGTGCGGAAGTTACTTTCTACCCCGTCAACAGGCCAGTTTTCGGTTTCATGACAACACTATCCGAATTCAGTGATCAGTGATCTGTAAGAACCGATAACTGTTTACTGTTCACTGATCACTGATCACTGATCACTGTCAGGTTTTGGAGGGAACGTTCCAAGGAGGCTGACATGCCGGAGCTACTAGGCAATGTGTGGAATCGATTGAAGGATGTGCTGATCTCCTTAGGACGGAATCGGCTGGTCTTGATCGCGTTCATTCTGGGCGTGGTCGGCGTGGCCGGCTATCGGATTTGGAGCAGCCGGCGGGTCGGCCCAGTACCTTACCAGACAACGTTCGTCGCCCGTGGAGATATCCGAGAGACGATATCAGCCACCGGACCTGTGGACGCTCTGACCACGCTGGCCCTCAACTTCAAGACGCCTGGGCGGCTGGCCGAATTGTACGTCCGCGTTGGGGATCAGGTCACCGCCGGCCAGGTATTGGCCCGTTTGGAAACCACGGCCCTTGAAGCCCAGGTTGCGGCCGCCCAGGCCGACCTGGATGAGGCCATGGCGGACTACAAGAAACTACTGGCCGGCGCCCGTTTGGAGGATCAGGCCGTCGCTCAGGCGGCAGTCGATTCCGCCGCGGTGACCCTGAACACGGAGCAGTTGGATCTGGAGACGACGTGGAGCACAAGCGAGGCCGATTTGCAGGTCGCCCAACAAGAGGTAAACAATGCCGTCGTCCAGTTGGAAGACGCTCAGAAGAACCTGGTCCGCATCAGCAACACCAATGCGGCGGACCTTTTGGCGGCTCAACAGGAGATCGATAACGCAGCCGTACAGTTAGCGGACGCCCGGGAAAACCTGACCCGCGTGCAGGCTACGAACACGGCAGATATCAAAGCCATACAGCAGGAGATTGAGAACGCCACCGTCCAGGTGCAGGATGCCCAAGCCAGCCTGGAAATCGCCCGAACTGTCAATGCGGCCGACATTGAAGTGGCTCAACGGAGCCTAGAGGTTTCCAGCATTGAACTTCAAAGTGCGGAGTCGAACTTGCAGCAGATCGTTGTGCCTCAAAATGAGAAGGACATAGCGCTGGCACAGGCGGCCGTTCAAAAGGCGGCCGTCGAGCTCGCGAACGCCCAAAGGGACCTGGAAGCCGTTGAGACCGGTCCCGAGGCGGTTGCGGTGCGCAATGCGCAGACAGCCGTGGCCGACGCGGAAGCAAAACTGGCAGCCGTCCAGAGAGTCGTGGAGGCTAACCGCCGTGCGGCTCAGATAACCTTGGAGAACGCTCAGGCCGAACTGGAGGGCGCCCGACACGTGCTACGGCGGACTGCCCATGATAAGGACGCCACAGATTCACAGGTGGCCCAGGCCGAGAATGACGTGGTCCGCGCGGAGAGCACCCTTCGGGACGCCCAGATCAACCTTGAGCAGGTGGAGGCCGACGCTGCACAGCAGTTGGCCTCGTCGCAGGCCGAGTTGAACAACGCCCGCGCCGAGCTGGCGACGGCCCAGGCGAATCTGGACCAGGCCCGGCGAAACGCCCAGGCTCAGGTGGACGTGGCCAAAGCGGAGCTCGACCGCCAGCAAGCCGATTTGGCACGTACTCAGACGCAGACGACCGGTAACGTCCAGTCGGCCCAAAACGAGATCAGCCAGACCAGCGCCCGTCTGCAACAGACCCAGGCTGAGCTCAAACGGGCTCAGGCCCAGGCTGCCTCTTCACTGCAGAGTGCTCAGCAGGAGGTGCACCAAGCCAGTGCGACATTGGCTAATGCTCAGGCGCAGATCAGCCAGACGCAAGCCCAGGCTGACTCAGCCCTGCAAAGCGCTCAGGAAAACATCAATCAGGCCAATGCCAGCTTGCTCAATGCCGAGCGGAGTCTCCGACAGATCGAGGCGCAGTCAGCGTCGGCTCTACAAAATGCGGAGCAGCAGGTCCATGACGCCAACAGCAATCTGTTTCTAGCACGGGCGCGCCTGATCCAAACCCAAGCCCAGACTTCGTCCTCGTTGCAGGGTGCGCAGTCCCAGGTGAGCGAGGCACAGGTATCGCTCCAATCTGCTGTGGCTGACTACTACAAGACGGTGGCGCCGGCTGATCAGCACGAGCTCGAAGCTGCTCGGGCCCGAATCGAGGCGGCTACCGCCGCGCTGTGGGAATCTCAAGAGGATCTGAACAATGCCACTCTCCGCGCCCCGGTGGCCGGCACAGTTGCCCAGGTGAACGGCGAAATTGGTGAGTACATTGGTAGCTCCACGACCCTCTCTTCGTCCTTGACATCACCTGGAGACGTACCTACTGGCTTTGTAATCTTGACGAACCTCGCCGGGTTCAGGGTTATCGCCGAGGTGAACGAAGTGGACATCGGTCGCGTGGCGCCCGGTCAGTTCGTCACATTCAGTGTGGATGCGTATCCGGGGCGAACCTTTACGGGCACTGTGGCGACCATCACACCCGTAGGGACGACAATCAGTGACGTGGTGAACTACAACGTGGAGATCGTCGCCGATCCGACGGACGTCGTTCTGCTGCCCAACATGACTGCCAATGTAGACGTTGTCCTGGCCGAACGACGTGATGTACTGGTGGTGCCCAACCGAGCAATTATAACCCGTGGCGGTCAGAAATGGGTGGACCTCATTCAAGCTGGAACGCCTGCCCGGATTGCCATCAGCGCGGGGCTGAGCGACGGGATCTACAGCGAGGTTCTGGAAGGCCTGTCGGAGGGCGACGAGATTATCGTGGAACGCATAATAGAAGGTGAACTCACCGGATTGGAAGCAATGGAACAACAACGGGAGAAGTTCTTGCGACTCCGGGAGATTGGCGGGAGATAATCTCGAAATTCCGGGAGATGCCGCGGTGAACAAGACATCAGCGGACCTGGGACGGTCAACGTGGAAGGCACTTCATCAATGAGAGTGGGAGCGGAAACTGCAACGGACACTGGAAAAAGGCCCGTTATTGAACTGGCGGACGTCACTAAGGTCTATCAACTGGGCGAGGTGGAGGTACGGGCGCTGCGGGGTGTCTCTCTCCATATAGAGGAGGGAGAATATGTGGCCATCGTTGGTCCCTCTGGGTCAGGCAAGTCCACCTTGATGAACATCATCGGCTGCCTGGATCAACCTACAGCGGGCTCGTACAGGCTGGCCGGCGCCGAGGTGGCTGATCTGGAAGATGATCAACTGGCTGAGATCCGCAATCGTCGCATCGGCTTTGTATTCCAGACTTTCAACCTGCTAGCCCGAACCACGGCCCTGGGAAACGTCGAGCTGCCGATGATCTACAACGGGTCCGATCAGCGGCACAAGAAGGCTGTGGCGGCGCTAGAGAGCGTTGGCCTGGGGGATCGGACACATCACCACCCGAATGAGCTCTCAGGTGGACAGCAGCAGCGGGTGGCCATTGCCCGTGCCCTGGTAAACGAGCCGGCCATCATCCTGGCCGACGAGCCCACCGGAAACCTGGACAGCAAATCGGGTCAGGAGATCATGGACACCTTTGATCGGCTGAATCAGCAGGGCCTGACTGTCATCGTGGTGACGCATGATCCCAATGTCGCTGCACGTACGCAACGCATCATACATCTTTTCGACGGCAGAATTGTTGATGACGAGCGCGTGCGAGAGCGATCACCCCTTCGACAGGTCTCCCGCGCCAGCCTCTCGATGGACCAGCGGACAGGGGGCATGAGCCCAACTGAGAGCCTTCGCGTCGCTCTGCGGAGCCTTCGTGCGAACAAGATGCGCTCGTTTCTTACCGTCCTGGGGATTGTCATCGGTGTCACAGCCGTAATTGGCATGCTGGCCTTCGGACGGGCAACCAGGGAAGCCATGATGGCGCAAATCCAGCAGAT
Source organism: Anaerolineae bacterium (assembly GCA_046758565.1). Lineage (GTDB taxonomy): Bacteria > Chloroflexota > Anaerolineae > Epilineales > JAANWY01 > JBHIAO01. The sequence goes on along the minus strand of JBHIAO010000207.1, from coordinate 2,274 downwards.
CGGCACCGACCTAATCTTCGTCCAGCCGGGCAGCACCACTCGCGGAGGCGCCCGTACCGAGGCTGGCACGGCCATCACTCTGACCGATGGCGACGCAGAGGCCATCGCGTCACTCATTCCACCTCCATTGGTCGTCAATGTTGTCCCCGAGGTGACCACGTCTGAGCAAGTCGTCTATGCTGGCGCTAACATGAACACCCGCATCACCGGGACGACGCCAGCGTATGAGGACGCTCGCAGTTTCTACACGGATCAGGGGGTGTTCTTCACCCAGGAGGATCTGGCAGCGCACCGGCCGGTAGCCGTGCTGGGAAAGACGGTGGTTGACGAGCTATTCGGAGACGTTGACCCCATCGGAGAGACGATTCGTATTCGCAACGCTCCTTTTAGAGTGATCGGTGTGATGGAGGAAAAAGGAGGGTCGGCCTTCGCCAATCAGGATGAGGTCGTCCTCGTTCCACTGACAACAGCCAAGACCCGGCTGTCAGATCGTACGCGCTATCGAGGCCAGTACAGCGTCTCAGTAATCAACATCCAGACCAGCGATACAGCCTACATGGATCGGGTTATGGAGGAAGTAACGCGGATTCTGCGTGAGCGACACGACCTCGGAATCAGCGATGAAGACGACTTCGCCCTGCTCAGCCAACAAGAAGTGCTGGATGTTGCCAACGAGATGATGAGCATCTTCACAGCTTTCATGGGGGGGGTGGCCGGCATCTCCCTCATCGTCGGTGGCATCGGTATCATGAACATCATGTTGGTCTCCGTGACTGAGCGGACGCGGGAGATTGGCATCCGGAAGGCCGTTGGCGCTCGCCGGCAGGACATCTTATCCCAGTTTCTGACGGAGGCGACGGTCCTGAGCTTGTGTGGCGGAATGCTGGGTGTTGCGCTGGGCTTTATTTTCGCAAGGGCCGCTCGGGGTGCAGATATGGGCGGTTACGTTTTGGAGCCAACCATTGGCCTCGACTCCATCTTGGTCGCGACACTGTTCTCAATGGCTGTGGGCCTGTTCTTTGGCATCTATCCGGCCCGTCGGGCAGCGGCGTTGCACCCCATTGACGCCTTACGATACGAATAAGAGCCAGTCCGAAGAATGGCCGGCCGAGCTCCCACGCCCGGCTTTCCGGCGACCCTTCGGCGGGCTCAGGACAGGCCGTGGGAGCCGCCTGTGCTGACTTTTCGGATCTGAGGCTTCAAGTGTAGCCCAACGCTCCGATCGTTTCCGATGCGATCGCAGCGTTGGGCGATCTCATCTATCGCATTCAACCCCACGGTGAAGGACACTCGGCCGGATCAAGGTCCGTTCAGCGCCAGTGGCAGAAAGACCCGGTTCTTGTACTTCGATCTGATCTGCCCACGGATCTCACCCGCTGGATGCTGCGTGGTGTGGACGTTGACATAATAGAAGCCGCCCAGCAGGTCTGCCAGATCCGCCGCGCTCATACTGATGTTGCCCGCCGCCGGATGGGTCGCATCAAAGAGACCCGCACCATTGAAGAGCGTGTGAGCCACCGGCCCATTCTGGCCGGCCGGCCCACGGTGGATGTGCGCCGCCGTGACACCCTCGATATCAGCCACCGCGACGACGTAGCTGAGGTGGGTCAGGCTGTCGTCGAGAGCGAAGGTGGCCAGACCGGCAGCGTCAGCAGTCACCGCTGGTACCTCGTTGCCACCGTTCAGCCTTGCCTCATAGGTGCTGGCCAAGGCGAAGGGCAGGATCTGGCCCCGAATGTCGCCCCCAGGATGCTCCGTGGTGTGGAGTTGGAGGTAGTAGTTGCCGGCCCGCAGATCGGCCACGTCCGCCTCGGTCAGGGTGAGGGTGCCGCCGATGGGATTGTCCGGGTCGAAGGCTCCGGTGCCATCGTAAATCTCGTGAGCCACGGGGCCGGTCTCGCCGGGTGCGGCGCGGTGGATGAGGGCGAACGTGATGTTTTCGATGCCCCTCACACTCACGCGGTAGTGGAGCACCATCTGGTCCTTGTCGAGGACGAACACCGCCACGCCGGTGGCGTCCGTGGTCACCGGCGGCACCGCGGCTGCGTCAGTCAGAAGCGCTCTGAAGACCTCGTAAGCCTCCGGCCCGATCTGCCCTCGAACCTCGCCCTCGGGATGCTGCGTGGTGTGGACGTTGACGTAGTGGAAGCCGCCCAGCAGGTCCGCCAGGTCGGCCGCGCTCAGAGTGATGTTGCCGGCCACCGGATGGGTCGGGTCGAAGGTACCGCTGCCATCGAAGAGCGTGTGAGCCACCGGACCGGTCTGGCCGGCTGG
>JBHIAO010000206.1:0-9850 GCA_046758565.1 Anaerolineae bacterium | reverse complement strand
AACACGACCATTGTGAGCGGCGTCGAGGAAGGGCAAGTTGCCAAGGCGCTGAATATCATCAAGCAGCACGTCAGGTCGCGCTTGCATATGCCAGCACGACCCTCAGCGAAAGAGGTGGAAATCAGCGGGGCCATCGTTTTCGTGATAAATGTGGAGAGGCTTGAGAGATTGTAGAGCAGGGGGCTGTCTAACCCGTCAGCCAACTGCTCCCCCGGCAGCAGAGCGGGCTCCCATACACGCGATTTCGGCCTGCGATACCCGGCGGTGTGGGAGCCGCCTCTGCTTTCTTGAGGGACAACTCTGTGCGATTTTGAGCAGCCGAGCCACAGGCTTCCTGTGGCTTTTTTGCTTGTCCTCTGTGCTTCGCTACCCCTGGTATCAGTCCGCGTTTGACAGCTCTATCTCGTTGGTTTATAATGGGTAGTAGTCCGCACGGCTAAGAGAACGGTTCAGATCAGGAGAGGCGATGAATAAACGGGAGATACGCACACTGATACGTAATGTCGTGATCGAATTGGTTGGGTATGGCATCCTGGTTGTTGCCTACGCCGCCTTTGTCGCCCCGCTGCTGGAGGAGCCGCTGGCTCGACTCTTCGACAACACCCTGATCGCCTACGCCTTCGTCGGCCTGGGGCTGATTGTTGCTCAAGGCCTGATCTTGGATGTCATCACTTCCTTCCTGGTCAACCAGCTCCGGCTGGATCGCCTGGAGTAAGGAGACTTTATCAATGGAGTTTCCTATAGCTGGAGTGACGATCAATCCGCTGCTGCTGGCCGGCATCGGGTTCACGGTGGGCATCCTGGGCGGGTTCTTTGGCGTCGGCGGTGGTTTCATCGGTGGGCCGCTGATGTATTGGGCCGGCGTGCCCATGAACTTTGTTGTAGGCACAGACCTGGCCCACATGACGGGTAAGTCTATCATCGCTACCAGACGACACCGCGCGATGGGCCACGTGGACGTCAAGGTGGGCCTGGTGATGGTGCTGGGCAGCATCGGGGGCGTCGAGATCGGCGCGCGGGTGATTGAGATGCTGAAAGCCGCCGGTTCGGTGGATCTGGTGGTGGGGGTGATCTACATCGTCATCCAACTCGCCGTCAGCTTCTTCACCGCCTGGGAGAGCCTGAAGGCTATACGCATGGTCCGCAGCGATAGCGTGAACGCTCGTGAGGCTGTGGGGTTTGAGGGTGTCGCCAGGCGCGTAAGTAGTATTAAGCTGCCGCCGATGGTCTCACTACCCATCTCGGGCATCGAATCCATCTCCGTATGGATCGTGCTTGGCGTGGGGCTCTTCACCGGCGTGCTGTCCGGCGTCCTCGGTGTGGGCGGCGGCTTCGTGCGGATGCCTCTGTTGGTCTACGTGCTGGGCATCCCCACCCACGTGGCCGTGGGTACCGATTTGTTCGAAATCGTGATCTCGGCCGGCTTTGGCACACTGACCCACGCCTTCAAGGGGAACGTAGACATTTCGATGGCCCTGATGATGCAAATCGGCGCCGCCTTCGGGGCGCAAATGGGGGCAGTCGCCACCCGCTTCTTCAGCGGGCCCCGTATCCGCTTGCTTTTTTCAGGCTTGCCTTTGATAGGAGCGGTGATGGTGCTGATCAAGCTGCTAGGGGGAGGAGCGGGAGCATAAAATACCCATGGGGAAGAATGTATTAAAGGGAGGGCGGCAATGAAGATACTGCTGTGCGTCGCTGGCATGCCCTACGCCGAAGCCGCGGTCTCATTCGGTTCCATCATTGCCGGCGTCACTAAATCGCCGGTCACTCTCCTTCACGTCGCCCACCGCAAGAAGGATCGGGCGGCCGGTGAACGCATCCTGGCCGCAGCCCGCGAGATGCTGCCGGGCCTGACGGTGGAGATGCGCATCCGGCAGGGAGACCCCGTCAGGCAGATCTTGGCAGAGGTACAAGAGGGCCATTACGATTTAACGGTCGTCGGAGCACGCCAGGGGGGTGGGTTGACGCAGCAATTGCTAGGCTCGGTGGCCCAAAAGGTCGTCCGTTGCATTCCCACCTCCGTGGTGGTCGCCCGGGAAATCGGGCCTGTCCTGAGCGATGTCCTGAGCTTGTCGAAGGGCCCAGCCGAAGGGCCGAGCCTGGAGCGCGTTCTCATCTGCACCGGCGGCAAAGACGTGGCCGTGCCGGTCATTGAGGCCGGCGCCTGGCTGGCAGAAGCGGCCCACGCCCAGGCGACCCTGCTCCACGTGACCAGTTTCGCCCCCGGCATGTACACCGGGCTACACGCGATCGAAGAGACGCTGCCAAGGTTGCTCCAGACCGATACCCCCACCGCCCGGCACCTGCGCCGTGGCGCCGAAATCCTGGAGCGGCACCAGGTGACCGCAAAACTGAGGCTGCGTCAAGGCATTGCCGCCGATGAGATCCTCCGCGAGACCCGCGAAGGGGACTACGACCTCGTCGTCATCGGTGCGTCGGGGGCGGCAGGCCGACTGAGGGAGTGGTTGCTGGGCAACGTGACGCGGCAGATCGTGGAACACTCCCCGCACTCCGTGTTGGTGGTCAAGCAATGATGACACCTGAAATCGCTCTCACGCTGGCCGTCCTCGCCGCTGCAGTGGCGCTCTTTGTCACCGAGCGGCTGCGAGTGGACGTGGTGGCTCTGCTGGTGCTGATCAGCCTGGCCCTGATGGGCCTGGTCACTCCGTCCGAGGCGTTGTCGGGCTTTAGCAACCCGGCTGTGGTCACTGTCTGGGCGATGTTTGTTCTCAGCGGCGGTTTGTCCAAAACCGGGGTGGCGAATCTGATCGGCCGCCAGGTGTTGCGTCTGGCTGGTCAGGGCGAGAGTCGGCTGGTGGCGATGATCATGCTGATCGGCGGCGTAACGTCGGCCTTCATGAACAACGTCGCCGTCACAGCCATGCTGCTGCCAGTGGTCGTGGACATCGCCCGGCGCACGGGCCGGCCGCCCTCCAAGCTCCTGATACCCCTCGCCTTTGGCTCACTGCTGGGTGGCCTTAACACCCTCATCGGCACGCCGCCCAACCTTTTGGTCAGCATGGCCCTGGCCAACTACGGTTTGCGCCCTTTCCAACTGTTCGATTACACTCCGGTTGGTCTGGTGGTCATGCTGGCCGGTGTGGTCTACATGGTCCTGGTGGGACGACACCTCTTGCCAGCGCGAGAATTGGCCTCAGAGCCTCCGGGCCTGGATTTGGCCGACTTGAGGCGGTTCTATGACCTGGGCGATCGGCTGTTTGTCGTGCGTGTGCCGCACGAGTCGGCGCTGGCTGGCAAAACCCTGGCCGAAAGCCGGCTGGGCGCAGCCCTGGACCTGAACGTCGTGGGCATCACCCGCAACAGTCACACCCTCCTCTCGCCAGGGCCGGAGGAGCGACTCGAAGCCGGAGACACGCTGCTGGTCGAGGGCAATATAGAAGACCTGCATGGCTTGCAACACCTGGAAATAGAGCGCCAGTCGCCGCCGGAGCTCCGTGACCTGGAGTCGGAGCGAGTCGGCCTGGTAGAAGCCGTGCTCTCCCCCCACACGACCCTGGTCGGCAAGACGCTGCGTCAACTCGACTTCCGCGAAAAGTATGGCCTGAGCGTGCTGGCCATCTGGCGTCAAGGTCGGGCCTATCGCTCTGACCTGCGCGACCTGGCCTTGCGTTTTGGCGACGCCCTTCTGCTCTACGGCCCGCGCGGGAAGCTGCAAGTGCTGGGCCGCGAGCCAGATTTCCTGGTGTTGGCTGAGGAGATCCAGGAAGCGCCACGGTTGAACAAGGCCCCGCTGGCCGTACTGGTGATGGGGGCTGTTTTGCTGTCGGTTGCTCTGGGCTGGCTGACCATCCCCATTGCCGCCGTTGGGGGAGCCACGTTAATGGTCCTGACCGGCTGCTTGAACATGGAGGAAGCCCATCGCTTCATCGAGTGGAAGGCCGTCTTTCTCATCGCTGGCATGTTGCCCCTGAGCATCGCTATGGAGCAGAGCGGGGCCGCGCGCTTCCTGGCCGAGAGCATGGTGGCTGCGGTGGGCGGATTGGGGCCGATGGCGGTGCTGGCCGGTCTGTTTGTCGTGACCGCCCTGGCTGCCCAGGTTATCCCTACCCACGCTGTGGCTGTGCTGATGGCGCCCATTGCTTTTAGCATCGCCAGCGCCCAGGGCATTTCCCCTTACGCTTTGGCGATGGTGGTGGCTTTTTCCACTTCCGCTAGCTTTCTGTTACCGGTCGGTCACCCGGCCAACGTGTTGATCATGGGGCCTGGCGGTTATCGCTTCTCCGACTATGCCAAAGTAGGGGCCCCGCTCACCCTGGTGGTGTTGGCGGTGGTGCTGCTGGTGATGCCCCTCTTCTGGCCCCTCTTCCCATAGGGGCGATCCTTGCGAAGACTCGAAGGAGCACTCGCTGCGAACCCTGCCCGTCTTGCGTTATGGAGCAAACTGTGGTATAAGTATGAGTACAAGGGGGTCCTTTATGCACGTCCGAACTCGAATAAGCCTAGCGGCTTTGGTTTTTCTACTTCTCTTCCTCTCGATCCGGGCAGTGCCGGCCTGGGGCAGCGCCGAAGTGACGCTCGTTCTCGTCGGACGGGTAGTCAACACCCAGGGCAGCGCCGTGGACGAGGCCGAGGTGCGCGTCTTCATCGGCGGCGCCCAGCGAACGCTGACGGTCGCCGGCGAAGAGACCGAGGTGGCTCACACCCACTCCGATGGCTTCTACGTGGTGGATCTGACGCTGCCTCAATCGCTGCTTGAGGCGGAGAACATAGCCGTTGAGGTCAACAAGCCAGGCTTCCGTACCACGCGCCAGGGTTTTGCCCGGCAAGAGATGGCCTGCGCTGGCGATCTTGGAAGTGGAAACGGCCACTGCCACGTCCGCATCCCCGACGTCGTGTTGCCTCGCGTCTTCAATCCAGCCTTTTTCCTCGCCACAGCTATCTTCCTGGTAGTATTCGGCTTCATCTCTCTCAACGTGCTGCACGAAACGATTGCTGCCCTGCTGGGCGTGGCGGCCATGCTGGGAGTGAGCTACTTCGTCGGCAACTCCAACGCCGCTTTCTGGATCATTGACTTCCACCGGGCCATCACTTTCATTGATTTCAACGTCATCTTTCTGTTGATGACGATGATGATCTTCATGGCCATCATGAGCAAGACGGGGATTTTTCAGTGGCTGGCCTACCAGACCTTTCGCCTGGCCCGGGGCAACGCCTTCCTCGTCACGGCCATCCTCGTCGCCATCACTGGTCTCACCTCTTCGGTGCTGAACGACACGACGGTGATGCTCCTGATGGCACCGGTCAGTATCCAGATCGCGCTGGCGCTCAAAATCCACCCGGCGGCCATCGTCGTGCCCGAGGTGCTGGCTTCCAACATCGGCGGGGCGGCTACTCTGATCGGCACGCCGCCCAACACCATCATCGGCTCCTACGTTGGCCTGAGCTTCAACCAGTTCCTGGGTAACATGTTCCCCATCGCGCTGATGGGCATGCTCATCTTGCTGGCGATGACCCGCCGGCTGTACAAGGAGGAATTCGGCCAGGAGCACAAGCCACCCTCCGCCGCTCTGATCGCACAACTGGAGAGTGGCGCTCGCATCACCGACCGGACCCTGCTGGGTAAGTCGCTGCTCCTGCTGGTCGCCACGCTGATCCTGTTCTTCATCGCAGACCGCTTCCACATGCCGCCGGCCGTGGTGGCTATCCTGGGTTCCACCGCGCTGCTGCTCTGGGTGCGGCCCAACGTGGGCGAGATGCTGCGCGAGGTGGACTGGACCACCCTGGTCTTCTTTATGGCCCTGTTCATGATGGTGGGCGGCATCCAGGAAGTAGGGCTGATCCAGATCATCGCCGGGTTCGTCAAAAGAATGGCCGGCGACAGTCTGTTGCTGGCCGCGTTGTTGATCATCTGGGTTTCGGCCATCGCTTCGGCGGTGGTAGCCAACATCCCCTTCACGGCGGCCATCGTCCCGGTGGCCGTCTACCTCACCCAGACCATTCCCGGTGCGGAGAACAACGTCCTCTACTGGGCGCTGGCCCTGGGGGCGGGGCTGGGAGGGAATGCCACCTACATCGGTTCGGCGCCCAACATCGTCGCCGCAGGCATCATGGACCGGGCCGGTTACCGGCTCAAGTTCCAGGACTTTTCCCGCATCGGCGTACCCGTCACTTTTGTGACCATCCTGGCGCCGACGTTGTGGATTCTCATCCGCTATTTCTGGCTGAAGTTCTAAAAATGCTAGACTTCCGAAGTCTCCGAACTGCTTTCGACCATTATTTTGTTTCAACCAAAGAGTCATTTTGCGTCACCAATCCTTGGAGTAGACTTCGGAAGTCTAAAGGAGGGCATCATGGGCAAAATTCTATGTGCCACACGGGGTGGGGAGGCCAGTTACCGCACCCAGGACGCAGCTATCGCCCTGGCGAAGGAACGGGGCGATACGCTGCTTTTTCTCTACGTGGTTGACCTTCACTTTCTCGACAAGGTAACCGGCGCAGGCGTAGTGGACGTGGGGCAAGAGATGACCAAGATGGGCCAGTTCTTGCTGTTGATGGCCCAAGAGCGGGCCGCCGAGCAGGATGTCGTAGCGGAGACCACCTGCCGCAAGGGGAAGTTCCGCGAGGAACTGAAGAATGCCGCCCGCGAGGAAGGGGCTTCGTTGGTCGTGTTGGGACGGCCTGCCGATGGGGAGAGTGTGTTTCAGTTGGCCGATCTGGAAGCCTTCGCCGCTGAGATCGAGAGCGAGACCGGGGTGGAAACTCGCATCGTATGACGTGAAACATCGCGTTTTACGCTGACCAAGTCTGCTTCAGCCGGGGCCTGAGCCTGTGACAGACGGCGGCCCGTTGAAGGTCGCCCCTGTCGCGCTCTTCAAATCAACGTGAAACGAGGAGGTTAACCCCAATGGCAAAAAAGCAACTGGTTCGCACCCTGGGTCTCGCCCAGATCCTGATGTTGGGCATCGGCGGCACGATGGGCGCCGGCGTGTTTGTGCTCACCGGTCACGCGGCGGGGATGGTTGGCCCGGCGGTGATCCTCGTCTTCCTGCTCGCCGGGCTGCAATCTTTGCCCAATTCCCTGTCCTACGCCGAGCTGGCTTCCAGTTTCCCCGTCGCCGGCGGCGGCTACGCCTACATCAGCAAGGCGACGAAGGGACTGCTGCCCTTCAGCGTGGGATGGGTGAGCTGGTTTAGCAGCATGGTCTACGCTGCTCTGTCAGCGGTGGGGGCAGCCTATTCCCTCAAGATCTTTCTGCCTTCCCTGCCTGTTGCTCCGACAGCCATGGCCTTCATCGCCATTTTCGTTGCCATCAGCCTGCGGGGCAGCGAGGAAGCTGGCCGCACCCAGGTCATCCTGGCCGGCGTCCTGCTGACATCACTGGCCGCCTTTGTGATCCTGGGGCTGGTGCTGCCCGGAGGCTTCTCCTGGACCACGTTCTACGGTGACGGCGGCTTCTTCATCCAGGAGGGACTGCTCAACAACATGGCCAGGGTCTTCCAGGCCATCACGCTGGTCAACGTCCTGTTCGTGGGCTACGAGGTGATCGCCACCACCGCCGAGGAAGCCAAGAACCCAGGACGCAACATCCCAATCGCTGTGGTGGGCACGATCTTTATCTGTGCCGCCGTCTACTGCACCGTCGCCTTCGTCGCCCTGGGCACCGCCTCGGCTGGAGCGCTGGGGGCCTCCTCTACTCCCCTATCCGACACCGCCTCTCACTTCCTGGGCAGTTGGGGTGCGCCGTTGCTGGGCCTGGCCGGGATGATCGCTACTGTCACCTCGCTGAACACGGCGCTGCTCAGCTCGGCGCGCGTGGCCCTGGCCCTGAGCCGCGACGGCTACCTGCCGGCCTTCCTCTCGCGCGTCCATCCTCGCCTTAAAACGCCCCTGCCCGCTATCCTGGCCAGTGGGGCGCTCATTGCCCTCTCCGCCGTCTCCGGTGACGAGGTGTTCCTGAGTTACGTCTCGAACTTCGGCTACATGTTCGTAGTCTTTTTCGCCAACGTCTCGGTGATCTTGCTGCGGCGTAAATTCCCCGATCAGAAACGCCCCTTCCGCACGCCCTGGTACCCGGTGATGCCGATCCTGGGCTGTATAGGCATCATCATCGTCGAGGTATTCACCGAACTCCACGCGCTGGTGGTGGGAATCGGATTGATCGCCGTGGGGCTGGTCGTCTATCAGTTGCGCCGGCCGGTGGGCCGGGCAGTGGAGGTCGCGGCCCAGACGGTGGAGGCGGCTCATCATGAGATCCTGGTGCCGGTGGCCAACCCCCGGAGCGCCGAGAGCCTGATCAGGATGGCGGCCATCCTGGGTCAGGCGCGGGAGGAAGTCACCCTCGCTGCTCTGTCTGTGGTCAAGATGCCAAGAGCGACCCCATTGGAGTTGGCTCAGGAGCATCTAGGTAGACAAGAGAACGGACGCAAGGCGTTGCTCAAACGGGTGGCGGACTATGCCCACCAACAGGGCGTGCCGGTGCGCACCCTGCTGCGGGCGGCGCGGGGCATCTCGTCCGGCATCCTGGGCGTGGCCGAGGCTCGGGGCGGCGTGGGGCTGATCCTGATGGGCTGGCGTGGCCAGTTGACAACGCAGCGGGTGACGGGGAGCGTGGTCAAGGACGTGGTGTATGGCGCACCATGCGACGTGGCCGTGCTGCGCGACCGGGGAGTGGGAGAGGGGGACATTGAGCGTGTGCTCGTCCCGGTCAGTGGTGGACCACACGCCCGTTTGGCCCTGCGATTGGCCTGGGACATCGCCAGAGCCGAGGGAGGCTCTCTGACAGCGTTACATATTCTCCCCGAAAAAGACGAGGTTGACATGGAAGTAGAAATGGACGTCCTGCGTCAGTTAGTCGAAGATGAGCTGGGAGAGATCCCTGAAGAAGTCACCTTCCGTTTGAAGCGCAGCGACTCCATCGCAGAAGGTATCCTGGCGGAGGCCGCAAAGACAGAAGATCGAGAGGACTACGACTTGATCGCCATCGGGGCTTCGGAGGAATGGTTCCTGAGGAACCTGCTTTTCGGCTCCATCCCTGACCAGATAGCGAATGGAGCGCCCTGCTCGGTGCTCATGGTACGCAAGCACGAGCCGTCGGCGGTCTCCTGGCTGCGCCGGACCCTGAAGCGCCTGGGCGGGCGATTTTAGAGTGGGACACAGATTAACACAGATTTTCGCAGATTCTTCCTTTTTTATCTGTGTTCATCCGTGCAAATCTGTGTCCTAAATTCGGAGACAGTTACTTTTGAGTGATCTGTTAGCACGGTTGCCCAACAGAAAAAACACAGCGGTCATCCTGGCCGTCCTGTTGATTTTGCTGGCGTTACCCAATACCCAATATCCAATATCCAGTACCCTGCTGAACTGGACGGGAGAGGAAGACCTCCTGCCCCAGGTGCGGGGGGTGTTCCAACTGGCCTCTGGCCTGACCCGACCGCAGCCAGAGACCAAACCTTACGTCCCCGTATCCCACGCCGGCGTCTGTCCCTTCGGCATCAACGTGTTTCTGGAGCAGGAAGTAGAGCCGGAGAAGCGAGAGCGCACTTTACAAATGATCAGCGAGGCTGGCTTCAAGTGGATTCGCCAGGAGTTCCCCTGGGAGGACATCGAAATCCACGGCCAGGGCGATTTCGAGGACCGCCGCCACGAGCCCTACCGCTCGGCCTGGGCCAAGTATGACAACATCGTGGAACTGGCCGAGAAGTACGATCTTTCCATCATCGCCCGCCTGAGCAACCCCCCGGCCTGGTCGCGGGCAACAGGCGACGAGATGGGCGCCTACGCCCCGCCCGACGACTACAACGACTTCGGCGACTTCGTCCACGCCGTGGTGAGCCGCTACCAAGGTCGCATCAAGTATTACCAGATCTGGAACGAGCCCAACATCTACCC
>JBHIAO010000205.1:0-9972 GCA_046758565.1 Anaerolineae bacterium | reverse complement strand
ACCGCCGGCCATCGCGGCAACGATGAGACTGCTCAGCACCAGCAGGGCCCAGATGGTCTTGGCCTTCAGATATGTTTTGCTCATCTTCATGGGAAATCCCTCCTTTCTACGGAAGCATTAGCAAACCGGACTTCGATGTACATCAGTATAGCCGGCGACCGTCCCAGAAGCGTTGCAGAAAGCGTTGCAGAAAGGGTGAAGATCCGAGATATGTGAAGATTTCTCGAAGGGAACGCCGGCCTCCATGCCACCTATTACTGTGGGGCCGGGGAGTAAAGTCTACCTCGCATCATCTTGTGCACATTCTGCCCGTCTGAGGTCTGCCGAGGCAATCTGGTCAGTTCCCGACGAACTAGGTCTTTCTCAGTAGGCCTCCGTTCATCGACTACTTCTCTAGCTCTCTCAAGGACGATCAGCTTCGATAAAGTATGAGTCAGGAGGTATTCACTGCCCGACCTGATGCTGTTGCTGCTCGGTCCGCCCCGCATTGAGCGCGGCGGCGTGCCGGTTGAAGTTGACCGTCGCAAGGCCATAGCCCTCTTGGCCTATTTGGCGGTTACGCGAGAAAGGCACAGCCGCGATGCTCTGGCAACCTTGCTGTGGCCCGAATCCGACCAGAGTCGTGCCCGTGCCAACTTGCGCCGCGTCCTCGCGGCACTTAAAAAAGCCCTCGGCGGAAACGGACTGCAGGTTGATCGGGAGTCCGTCGGTCTGGACTGGGATGCCGGCCTCTGGCTGGATGTGGATGAGTTCCACAGCCGGCTGGCGGCGTGCCGGACCCACCACCACCCAGAGGCTGAAGCGTGTTCTGCCTGCCTCGCCCCCCTCACTCAGGCAGTGGAACTCTATCGCGATGACTTCCTGGTCGGTTTCACCCTGCGTGACAGCCCAAATTTCGACGATTGGCAGTTCTTTCAAACTGAGAACCTGCGCCGCGAGCTAGCCAGTGCGCTTGAGCGACTCGTGCATTTTCACAGCGCCCAGGGCGAGTTCGAGCCGGCTATCGCTTACGCCCGGCGCTGGCTGGCGCTGGATCCACTGCACGAGCCGGCACATTATCATCTGATGCAGTTGTATGCCTGGGCCAGGCAGTGGCCTGCTGCGCTGCGCCAGTATCGGGAGTGTGTGCGGGTGCTCGAAGAAGAGCTGGGCGTGCCCCCGCTGGAGAAGACTACGCAGCTCTACGAAGCCATCAAGGCAAAGCGGACTGCTCCACCGCCGGCTGACTCTCATTCTGAGCCCTCCTCGCTGGATGGGGCCTTGGATGGTAGGTCGAAGAGAACCCCGCCGCTACGAGAGGCTTCCCCAACCACACGACCAACTGACGGCGATCTGATCACTCCCTGGCGTTCCCTCTCTGAGCATCCGCATAACCTCCCGTCCCAATCCACACCCTTCTTTGGAAGGCGAGAAGAACTAGCCAGGATCGCTCAGCTTCTTCTCGATGATCCTGCGTGCCGGCTCTTGACCCTAGTGGGCCCGGGTGGCATTGGCAAAACACGTTTGGCCCTCCAGGCTGCGGCTGACGCTATCGAGGCGTTTCCCCACGGCGTCTATTTCGTCCCCCTCGCCCCTGTCAATTCCGCCAACTTCCTCATCTCGGCTATCGCGGAAGCCCTCAACTTCTCTTTCTACGGCTCGGAAGACCCGAAGGTTCAGCTCCTGAACTACCTGCGCAAGAAGGAAATGCTGCTCGTGATGGATAATTTCGAGCATCTCGTTGCTGGGACAAGGTTCCTCACCAATATCCTGCAAAACGCCCCGGAGGTGACACTCCTTGTCACCTCTCGGGAACGACTGAATCTGCACGGAGAATGGATCCTTGAAATCGGGGGACTGGAGTACCCAGAAGACGCTAGGCTTGAAGGAGTAGAACGCTACAGTGCCGTGCAGTTATTCTTGCAGAGCGCGCTTAGAGTTCGTTCGGATTTCGCTCTTTCTGAGGCACAAAAACGCTTCGTGGTTCGGATCTGCCAGTTGGTGGGCGGGATGCCGCTGGGCATCGAATTAGCCGCTGCCTGGGCGCGGGTGCTCTCATGTGAGGAAATCGCTCGCGAGATTGAAGACAATCTGGGCTTCCTTGCAACTTCCCTGCGGGATGTGCCCGAAAGGCACCGGAGCTTGAGGGCGGTATTCCAACATTCGTGGAACCTCCTATTGGAGGAGGAGAGACAAGCGTTCAGGAAACTGTCCGTATTTCGCGGTGGATTCCGGCGAGAAGCCGCAGAGCAGGTGGCCGGTGCTTCACTGCCCCTCCTGCTGGCTTTGGTGGACAAATCCCTGCTGCGCAGTAATCCCTCAGGGCGCTTCGAAATGCTTGAGATCCTGAGACAGTATGCCGAAGATAAGCTCAGTGAGGTCCCTGAAGACAGAGAGGAGGCCCGAGATCTCCACTGCAGCTATTATGCACAGTTTCTCCAGCAACGGCAGGAACATGTGCGAGGGGGAAGACAGCGGGATGCTCTGGCGGAAATTGGAGAAGAGATTCAGAATGTGCGGGCGGGATGGCGCTGGGCGCTGGACCGAGGAAAGCACGAGGAAATCGCGAAGTCGCTGGAATGCCTGTACCATTTCTACGAGATACGGGGCTGGTTTCAGGAAGGTGAACAGGCATTCGCGCTAGCCGCAGACCGATTACGCGCAACGCAGTGCATGGCGGAGGAAGCAGAAGCAGAGGAAAGTGAAATCCTGGGCAAGCTTCTTGCACGACGGGGAGGGTTCTCCTTTCGCCTTGGCCTTCACGAGAAAGCCAAAGAACTTCTGCAAGAAAGCCTCTCGATTCTTCACGATCTCGGTGCGCGTGGGGAGATGGCATTCTCCCTGAACCATTTGGGAGACGTTGCCCGCACGCGAGGGCAGTACACCGAGGCAAAGCAATTCCTTCAGGAAAGCATCGCGATTTGCAAACAGACCGGCGACCGAAGGCGAAAAGCGAGAGCCCTCAATAATTTGGGGATTGTTGCCGGCTCCCTGGGAGATCTGAGCGAGGCGGAACAACTGTTTCAGCACGCCCTCGAGATTTTCAAAGAGCTCAGAGACCAATGGGGAATCACGAAAGCCCTCAACAATCTGGGCATTATTGCCTATTGGTTGGGGGAATACGCCAAGGCAAAGCAACTCCTCGAGGAAAGTGTCGCGATATGCAAACAGACCCACGACCGATATGGACTGGGAACCTCCACCAGCAATTTGGGCCGGGTGGCCCATTATCTGGCGGAATACGCGGAGGCTAAGCAACTTCTCCAGGAGAGCATCGCGATTTTCAAAGAGATTGGCTACCAACCGGGCATCGGGGTCTGCCTGAAGGATCTCGGCAACGTTGCCTGTGCACGGGGAGAATATCAAGCGGCTGAACACTACTTTCACGAAGCTTTGAAGGTAGCCATGGAGAGTCGGGCAGTGCCTGCGGTTCTGGCTGCTTTGGTCGGGCTAGCCACACTCTTGTCGGAAACAGGTGAAGAGGAACGTGCCCTCGAGCTTCTTTCGGTGATCCTCCACCACCCCGCAATCGACAAGGACACCAAAGACAGCGCGGAGCGTCTTCTCTCGAAGCTGAAGTCGCAACTCCCCGCTCAAGTGATTGCAACGGCTCACGAAAGAGGGAAAACGACAGAGTTAGAATCGGAAGTCATAAATGATTTTCTTCCCCCGTCATCTTCTGCGCAATTCAAATGACGCACTGCGAATCCAGAAAATGGCCAAAGTCGAGTACTGATTACTGTTTACTGATAACTGATTACTGATCTTCGATAACCGCCACGCCGGGCAGTTCCCTTCCCTCAACAAACTCCAACGAGGCCCCCCCACCGGTCGACACGTGCGTCATCCGCTTGGCCAGACCCATTTCGGCGACCGCCGCCGCAGAATCACCACCACCGACCACGGTGACCGCCGGCAGGCCGGCCAGTATCTCGGCAATCACTCGCGTACCCCTGGCGAAGCGGTCAAACTCGAAGACCCCCATCGGGCCATTCCAGAAGATTGTCTTGGATCGTGCCAGTGGCATTCGAAAATGCTGACACGTCTCCGAACCGATATCCATGATCCGCCATCCCTTGGGCACTTGATCGACAGGCACCACCCGTGACTCGGCATCGGCGGCAAACCGATCAGCCACAACGACGTCCACCGGCAGAAAGAGCTGCGGTTCTTTCTCTTCGCGTTTCGTATGTCGCTGGGCCTCGCGATCCAGGATTTCCTTCGCGGCACCCACTGCTTCGTCCTCAACCAGCGAGTCCTGTACGTCGATTCCCTGGGCCTTCAGGAAAGTGTTCGCCATCCCGCCGCCGATCAGGACGTATTCAGCTTTCTCAAGCAGCCTCTTCAGCACACCGATTTTGTCTGAGATCTTGGCGCCTCCTATAACGGCCGCGAAAGGCTCCTTTGGGTTGTTCAGTGTCTCGCCCAGCATCTTCAACTCGCGCTCCATCAGGAAGCCGGCCACTGTCGGCACATGTTCCGCCACGCCCACCGTCGAAGCGTGGGCGCGATGGGCACTTCCGAAGGCGTCATTCACAAAGACATCGGCCAGAGCCGCCAACTGCCTGGAGAGATCGGGATCATTTTTCGTCTCGCCCAGGCTGAAGCGCGTGTTCTCCAGAAGAACCACATCACCGGGCGCCATTTTGCCCACAGCAGTCTCTACTTCGGGGCCGACAGTCTGATCCAGTTTCTTGACCGGTTGTCTCAGACGCGTGGCAAGTTGTTCCGCGACCGGGTCCATCTTGAGGTTATCCCGCACCTCACCCTTGGGCCGGCCCAGGTGGGACATCAAGACTACTTTGGCATTGTGGTCAAGCAGATAGCGGATCGTCGGGAGGGCAGCGCGGATGCGCGTATCGTCGGCAACCTTGCCGGCGTCCAATGGGACGTTGAAATCGACCCGAACTAGAACGCGTTTGCCGTTGACGTCGATATCACGAATAGTCTTCTTTGCCATCCAACCTCGCTATGTAGGAGGCCAGGTCAGCCACCCGAACCGAGTAAGCCCATTCGTTGTCATACCAGGAGACAACCTTCACCATGTTGCCGTCCATCACCATCGTGGACTGGGCATCGACGATGGCGGAGTGGGGATCGGCTTTCAGGTCCATAGATACCAGCGGCTCATCCGTGACTGCCAGAACTTGCCCCAACCAGGTATCGGAAGACGCAGCCTCCCAAAACGCATTGTTGACTTCCTCGACTGTGACATCCTGGTCGACATCAGCGGTGAAATCTACCAGTGACACAGTAGGGGTGGGGACACGCAGCGCGAAGCCGTCGAACTTACCTTCCAACTCCGGAATGACCAGGGCTACGGCCCTGGCGGCACCGGTCGTCGTGGGAATGATATTCAACCCAGCAGCACGCGCCCGACGGAGATCCTTATGCTGCAGATCCAGGATACGCTGGTCGTTCGTATAGGCATGAACGGTGGTCATCAACCCCCGGCGAATGCCGAAGGTGTCATTCACAACCTTGGCAACAGGCGCCAGACAGTTGGTGGTGCACGAGGCATTTGACACGATGTGGTGTAAGTTGGGGTCGTATTTATCCTCGTTCACACCCAGTACGATGGTCACGTCGGGCCCTTTGGCTGGCGCACTGATGATGACCTTTTTCGCGCCGGCCTTCAGGTGCGCGCCGGCTCTCTCTCGATCGCGGAATAGACCCGTCGACTCGACGACGATGTCCACGCCCAGATCACCCCACGGCAGGTTGGCCGGATCGCGTTCAGCCAGTGTGCGAATCGGTGTGTCATCCACAACGAGTTGGTCGCCCTCGACGGCAACATCGCCGGGGAAGCGGCCGTAGTTTGAGTCGTATTTCAGAAGATGAGCCAGTGTGGGGGTGTCGGTGATGTCGTTGACAGCCACCACTTCAAGCTCGCCGGTATAGTCCTCATAGATCGCCTTGAAGACCTGGCGTCCGATTCGCCCAAAGCCGTTAATACCTATCCGGGTAGCCATTCAGTTTGCTCCTTTCCTCTCTGACGATTCCCCATCGGCTGCTGCGCGCAGGATATCGGTGTTGCTCACGATTCCGACGATCTTTTGACCGTCGAAGACTACGACGCGACGGATGCCGGCCTCGCCCATCAGGCTGGCGCAGTCCCGGAGGTCACAATCCGGCGGTACTGTGATCAGCGGCTTACTCATGATATCCGTCACGAGGCAGTCCTCCGGACGCCGTCCTTTCGCAACAACCCTCTCCACAATGTCCCGTCTGCTCATGAACCCGTGTGTGTCCATATCACTGCGGGGTTCGACCAACAAGCTAGACACGCCCTTCTCGTGCATCAGTTGGATCGCTTCAGCGACGGTCGCATTGGGGGGGATGGACACAACGTCTCTCGTCATTACATCAGCGGCTATCTTCATTTACATAATCCTCCTACTGGTCAGGCCGCAAACCCAGTGAACGTGATATCGTGCGAATTGTACTACACAGAACGCCGGCAATCAAGTAGGGGCGAGGCAAGCTTGCGCTGAGTTCAGCGGTGTCCTGAGCCCGTCGAAGGGTCGAAGTGTCGGATTGAGGGCCCTGGTAGGGGCAAGGCAAGTCGGAGAGCAGGTTTGTTTGCTGAGATGAACCATCAATCCGACTTGCCTCGCCCCTACTCCTCCGACCTGCCTCGCCTCTACCCTTGCCATATGCCCGACCAGAGGCTATAATTGACAGGACCTACGTAGTTCAGGTGGAATAGCATATATGACCGCGTAAGACCTAACGCAGCCTTTGGCCGCAACCAAACTGCGTAAAACGTGAAACGTAAAACGTGAGGATTTCCGGCGTGAGCTCATCACGTTTCACGTTTCGCGTTTTACGAGGCGATAATTCACGCACATGACACAAATGTTGCGGGGTAACGCCGTAATACGTGAATTGTAAATTGTGAACTGTGAATTGCGAATTGTGAATTGTGCAATGGTTCAACGCCGGCGTTCTGACGCCGAACTGCTTCGTAGAGCTCGAGGTGGTGATGAGGATGCCTGGGCGGCTCTCGTCGACCGATACGCGCGCATGGTCTATGCGATTCCGTTGCGGGTTGGTCTCTCGCCTGACTCCAGCGTGCGCGTATTCCATGCTGTGTTCAGCCGTCTGCTCGAGCAGATTGACAACGTACGCAACACGGAGGCCTTGGTTGACTTGCTTTTGCGTACCACGATCAACGAGGCCCGACGACTGCGAGGCGGCGTGGCTGTAAGCCCACGTGTCGACGCCCTGTCGACCATCGGGCGAGTCCCTCTGAGTGATGACACAATACAGCGCTGGCAGCGACAGCAGATCGTCCGCGAAGCGACAGAACAGTTGTCGGAACGATGCCGGCGTTTGTTGAATTCGGTTCTTTACACCGAGGATCCCCCCTCGCGGTCTGAACTGGCTCGCCGGCTCAACTTCCCCCAGGGCCGTGTGAGCGCTGAGCAGGCCCGATGTTTCGAGGCATTACAGGAGATTCTGGAGGCTTGGGGCTTTGACTCGTAACCGTTCGTATGTGACTTACCATACAGTCACATTCGATCAGCTTGTCGACTTCGCACTGGGTACGCTCGACCCGGTCACGAGTCAGCAGGTCTCCGTACATCTAGCAGAGAGCTGCCTCCGCTGCGAAAGGCAACTGGCACGTCTGGAATGCATTTTGAATGCGACGCGAACCGATGCGCCTCCGGAGCCTCCCTCCTGGGTGATTCACCGTGCTAAACAGCTATTTGCACACCACGAGGTTGAGACAGTACCTCGACGGGATCGCCTCGCTGCTTTCCTCATGGACTCGCGGACGGTTGTGGGTGTGATAGCTCTCATGGCGCTCCTCGTGGTTGCACTGAGCGGCACCTATGTTTGGCTTCGCATTCCAACCGCCCGGACTGCCGCACTGACGGTCATCGCCAACCAGGTCGAGATTCAGCGGGCCCCTGATGATGACTGGAGGCCGGCCAGCGATGGGATCGAACTCGGTGCTGGCATGGCGCTGAGAACCAGTGGCACGGGCGCTGCTGAGCTGGCGTTCCCGGACGACACCACCCTGGAGCTGGGTGGCGCCAGCCTGATCCGGGTCAGTGCGTTGCACACGCTTACTGGCGTTGGCCCTCAGGTCGTCCGGCTTGACCAGTCACTGGGGTATGGTCGCTACCAGATTTCGTCGGGTGGTCCTGGCGGTGGATTCACAGTTCGCACGCCTATCGCCCGCATCCAGGGACGAGCTACGCAGTACGACGTGACCGTAGAAGAGGACGGCACGACAACCCTCTACGTGCATGCCGGCACGGTGACAGTTTCAGCGGGAGATCAGACTGCCACTGTCTCGCCAGGAGAGCTGCTGGTGATGTCGCCAACGGCCCCGGCAGCGCCATTGCAGCCTACTCCTTTCCCGGTGACCACCACACCGACGCCTGAGCCCACGTCAACCGCGACCAGTGTGTCAGTGCCTGTCGTGCCGGCGCCTGCCACGGAGACCTGGACACCGGCGCCTACGACGATGCTACCAGGACAGCAGCCGGTTGGACCGCCACCGCCAACATCCACACCTACGCCGACGGCCACAGACACACCAACGCCGACGTCGACACCAACGCCGACGCCAACGTCAACACTTACGCTGACAATCACACCGACGCCGACGGCCACACCATCACCGACGTTGACACCCACGGACACGCCTCAACCGCCGACGCCGGTACCGCCGAGCCCGACGCCTGTGCCACCATCGCCGACGCCGGCGCCGCCAACGGATACACCGATTCCGCCAACGCCGACACCCATACCACCAACCCCGACGCCGGCCCCGCCCACCAATACGCCGATCATCACCATGATACCCAAGCCCACGTTGAAGCCTCCGTCGCCATAAGGTCTACGTGGTGCCAGACATGCCAGCATGACTTCGGAGAACGCAGCCAATACATGATACGCTCATTCTACCATCATGGGGCGGAAGTCCCAGCCACAGACCTGAACCGTGACCAGATGCGCGCTGCGTTAGCAGACGCCGGCGGCGTTCTGTGGGTAGATATGTCAGACGCCAGGCCGAAGGACGTCGAAGAGATTCTGACAGGCGTTTTTGAGTTTCACCCGCTGACGATCAGCGAGTGCCTCCAAGGCGTCCGCCGCCCGAAGACCGATGATTACGGCAGTTATCTCTTCTTCGTGATCTACGCCGACGACCAGAGCACGCCCGTGGAAGACGTCAACACTGTCGAGCTGGACGTTTACCTGGGGCCCAACTTCGTTGTTACCCATCATCCGTTGCCGCTGCCCGCCATTGACCAGATCGTTAATCGAGCCACGCAAGACGAATCGTTGATGGCTCACGGCGCGGACAGTCTGGTGTATGAGATCTTGCGAACTGTCGCGTCGGACTACGGAAGAACGGTGGATTTCCTATCGGCAGCCGTCGCCGGCGTTGAGGTGGAAGTGTTGACCGCGCCCGCAGGCAACACCCTACGCCGCATGCACCAGTTGAACAACGATCTACTCAGAGTCCGGCGCGTCTTGGTGCCGCTGCAGGACGTTGTAGACCGCCTGGCAGCACACGAACTCAAGCCCATCGATGCCGGCAACCGCCCGTACTTCCGTGAGCTGGCCGCTCGTTTCGCACGGATGATTGAGACGACGGACACGCTAAGTGAGTCCATTCGTAGTGCCCTCCAAACGCACCTGTCGGTGGTTTCCAGCCAGACCAGCAGACTGCTCCGCCTCGTGGCCGCCCTGGTCACCATCCTCTTGCCACTCACCGCGTTAGCTGTACTCTATAACACAAGCTTCAGCCCAGTTTCCGCCCTGGGCCTCCCGTACGCGGACACAGCGGTTCTGGGTGGCACCCTTCTCATTGCCACCGTTCTGGCGTTGTACATCTATCACCGTGGTTGGCAGTAGTCTGTGGAGCGAAAACTCGCGTCGTGTAGTGGCTCTCACCCCTCTCCCCGGCTGCACCGCTAACCCCCTCCCCTCCGCAGATTTGGAAGAGGGCCATCAGGTATGCCCTCCAAAGTC
>JBHIAO010000204.1:0-9985 GCA_046758565.1 Anaerolineae bacterium | reverse complement strand
TCCGTCTGTGTAGGCTCCGGTGTTTCCGTCGGCTCTGTTGTCCTGGTAGGCTCCGACGTCTCGATCGGTGCCTCCGTGGGCTTTGGGGTCCGGGTCGGTTCCTCCGTCTGTGTAGGCCCCGGTGTTTCCGTCGGCTCTCTTGTCCTGGTAGGCTCCAGGGCCTCGATCGGTCGCTCAGTCTCTGTGGGCTCCGGCGCTTCGGTTGGTTCGTGGGTCCCGATTGGCTCTGGGGTCCTGGTCGGTTTTTCCGTCCTGGTGGGCTCTGAAGTCTCGGTCGGTTTTTCTGTCCTAGTGGGCTCCGGCGCTTTGGTTGGTTCGTACGTCTCAGTTGGCTCTAGGGTCCTGGTCGGTTTTTCCGTCCTGGTGGGCCCCGGCTGCGGAAGTTGTGGCAAGTCCTCCGGTGGTGCAGGCGTGGGTGCCGGGGCTGGCGCGGGGGGAGGCTGCCCGGGCTGTACGGTGGTCGCCTGTCCAGCCAGCACTTGAACGGTCACGTCCTGGGCTGTCACTTCCACTCGCCCCTCCACGACTGCCACCCGGGTGACACCGCTGTGAGCGACGTATACCGTGAATTCCGCCCCCCGCACGGCGATGACAGCGGCCTGCGTTTCGATCTCAAAGCGGGAGTCCGGTGAGGGTAATTGCTGAACCCGATTGTACGTCTGGCCCAACGACTGGCGAAGTACGACCACCCGGCTCCCCCCATCCCGTTGCGAACTCAACTGAACTATGCCCAGTTCAGTGCTAGGCCCCAGCCAGTTTATGCTGCCGTCAAAAAACGCCAGAATGGCCTCCGCCGACTCCCACGTGCGGATGCGATCCCCGACCTGGATGACTGTGCCACTGGATGCCGGCTGCCAACTGTCACTGCCAGCCGGTTGGACCTCCCCAACCTCAGACACATAGGTCAGGGTAGCTGTCTGGACGACAACGCCCTCCCGCCAGGCCCGGAAGACGACCCCGCCAGCGATCAGCAAGACGAGGGTCGTGGCAATGGCCATCGCCCAACGGACACGCGGGGTGAAAAGGACATGCAGCCGTTCCCCAAGCGTGGGGGCCGGCGCCGCTGGCTTGTAGTGTTGTCGGTACGCCCGTCGTACGGCCGCGCCCACCTCGGCCGGCGGAGCGGCCCAGTCGTCGCCGGTCATCAGCGCCAGCGTTTCCCCTACCCATGCCAGGTCAGCCTGGCAGGTCGGGCAGCCGGTAGCCAGGTGGTCCTCCACCGCACGGGCGTCGGACGCGACCAGCCGGCCTTCTACGTAGTCGGCCAGTTGCTCGATGGACAGATGGGGTGTCTGTTTCCTCATTGCGGGTTGTACTTCTCACTCATACAGAGAGACAAAGCCACCATGTGATACATTCCACCTGGATGAATTCATCATGTCTCCAGCACCCGGCGCAGCTTTTCGAGGCAGCGCGCGCGTGTCGGGCCAATAGCACCGACAGGCATGCCGAGTTTCTCTGCGATCTCGGCATACGTAGGCCTGGTGGCCTCGTAGTAGAGCTGCCGAAGTAAATGGCGGCAGCGCTCCTCCAGACGGTCGATGGCCTGACGGACGGCATTCTGCTGCTCATATCGAATCACAATCTCCTCAGGTGTGACCTCCTCGACCCAACTGTCGTCTGGCAACGACTCGGGCGCCATCAAGAGCTCGCGCTTGTGATCGGCTCCTCGCCGGCGGTCCCAACACTCGCGGCGAGTGGTGGTCACCAACCAGGCCGCTACACGATCGGGCTGGCGTAGGGTGGGCAAGTGCTGTAGCAGCTTCAGCCAGACGGTCTGAAAGACATCGTCCGCCTCGGACGGGGTTAGCCCATAGCGCAGGGGGATGGTGTAAATCAGGCGCTCGTAACGTGTCACAAGTGCATCCCACGCATCTGCGTCGCCGGCGCTGCAGGCTGCGATCAGTTGTGCAGTTGAGGGTTGAATGACGTCTGGCATTGGGGGCTTCCGAATTATGGCAACAAGTATACATGCGGTTGTGACATCACGTCAAAGTGAGCCCCTCTTCCCGCTTTCACCTTTCTTAAATGCATATTTCACGACCGGACACCGCGCGGCGGACCGGTTCATGGTATACTGGACCAGCGAGTTCGGAACAACAACCTGAGCCATGACGCCGGCTTTGGTCCACTGTTATCCCATGTCTCTAGTCCAAAGGAGGGATTCCCATGAGGCGCCGGTCCGCCCTATCCGGTATGGCCGCAACATTGGCCGTAGCTCTTCTTGCAACATTGGGAGCGATTACTGCCAGCACAACTACCGCCGGCAGTGACAGAGATTCTCCGGTTATTGATTCGTTCACTGACCCGCTACCCCCTTCCTTCGAAGACGGCATACCATCTTCCCCCCTCACCATCGTCAAGACCGCCGATGTCTCCTCGGCCGCATTCGGCGACGAGATCGAATTCAGGCTCTACGTGCACAATGAGACGAGTGAGCGCGTGCCGGCCCTGGTGTTCGATCCCATCGCTGAGGGGACGCGGTACATCGATGAGTCCTACGGAAGTGAGCCACCCGGCACAGGGGACGGCTACGACCCCGAAACGAACGCCATCTACTGGCAGGGGAATGTGGAGGGCGGCGCCACCGTCGTTATTGAATACAAAGTGCGGGTGGTGCGCTGCGATCCGCATGGGTTCAACGTGACCAACGTGGCCGTAGCGTATGCCTACGGTCAGAGCCAATTGCCGGCCTCCAACTCCGCAACGGTGGAGATTGCGCCCTGCAAGGGCCGGGACCTGGGCGACGCCCCGGACAGCAGCAACCACTTCGACACCGACATGTCCGCCTATCCTGGTGTGCCGGCCCGCTTCCCCACCGTCTTCGATCATGACACCGGCGCCCCGCCCGGCCCACTGCACCGGGACCCCTCGGCCGTACACCTGGGACGTGGAGTCAGCTTCGAGCGCGACGCCGACGTGCCCCCCGACCAGGACGGCTTCACCAACCTGCTGCCCATCCCACATGAGGAAGTGGATGTGGCTG
This sequence comes from Anaerolineae bacterium, assembly GCA_046758565.1. GTDB lineage: Bacteria > Chloroflexota > Anaerolineae > Epilineales > JAANWY01 > JBHIAO01. Next base: position 6,999 of record JBHIAO010000204.1, on the reverse strand, counting down.
ACGTCGCCACGCTGAGCGGGATTGCCAACCTGGACGGCTTCGACGATGGCCTGCGCCCGCCCGAGATTCCGCCGTGCGGCGTGTGGGAAGAACTGCCTGTGGTCGTCACGGTGAACGACCCCACCATCCCCCAGCAAGACGGTCTGCTGTACCTCAACATCTGGGTGGACGGCAACCACAACGGCCGCTGGGGCGATGCCGGCGTCTGCGCAAGTGGCGACGAAGGCTTTGAGTGGGTGCTGCAGGATTTAGAGATCCCCATGGGCAACCTGGTCACCGGCACCCAGGTCGTGACCGTGCCCACGACGCTGCCGGTCCTTCGTGAACCGTCGTCCGATGGCGGTGTCCTGCCAGCCTGGATGCGCGTCACCTTGAGCGAAAGCCCGGCCCCCCGCATCGAAACCCCGCACGTCGCCAGCGTGGTCGTGCCCCAGACCGACGGACGCGGCCCGAAGGAAGGCTGGGAGCTGGGCGAGACCGAAGACTACTACCTGCCCGGAACACACCGTCCGCCAGTCGCTATCGACAAGTCGGCCGACAAAGATGTCGCGGCGCTGGGTGACGAGATCGAATTCACCATCACGCTGACCAACCCCACCACCGAGCCGGCGAAGGTGCTGATGTACGATCCGATCCCCGAGGGCACGGAATACATCAGCGACACCTTCACCAGCAGCGTGCCCGGGATCCTGGAAGGCTACAACGAACCGCTAAACGCCGTGCTGTGGCAAGGCTTCGTGCCCGGCAACCAGACTGTCGTGATCACCTTCCGGGTGCAGGTCGTGCGCTGCCATCCTGAGGGCTCGGCCGTGCTCAACACCGCCTGGGCCTATGACTACGAGATCCGGCGCGCCACGGCGGCCTCGGTGGGCGTCAAGATCCAGCCGTGTGTCGGCCCCGACCTGGGCGATGCACCGGATAGCACGAATCACTATTCGATTTCGGATTTCGGATTTCGGATTTCGGATTCTGGAAGCCTCTCCGCAATACGCAATACGCAATACGCAATTTCGATGACGGCCTACCCAGGCGTGCCGGCGGAGTTTCCGACTGTCTTCGATCCGGCCACCGGAGCACCACCCGGCCCGCTGCACCACAACGCGTACGCGGCACATCTCGGAGACCGCGTCAGCTTTGAGCGTGACGCCGATCAGCCACCGGACCAGGACGGCGTGCCCAACCTGCGGCCGCAACACGATCAGGCAAACCTGGACCGGTACGACGACGCCTTCCCCGACGGGTTGCCGGCGATTGCACCCTGTGAGTCATGGACAGAACTGCCGGTCGCCATCACGGTGAACACCCCGGTCGTTCTGAGCGCCGAAACGCCGCTGTATCTCAACATGTGGGTGGACGGCAACCACAACGGCCGCTGGGACGACATCAACGTGTGCGGCGAGTTCAACGTTTCGGAGTGGGTGCTGCAGAACCACGAAATCCTGCGGAGCAACCTGAGTCTGGGCACGACGGTCATCCACGTAAACACCCTGCCCGTCTTTCGAGCGCAATCCAACGACCTGCTGCTGCCGGCCTGGTTGCGCATCACCCTGAGCGACGATCCGCAGCCCGTTCCGGAGGGACAACAGCCGCCGCACATCTCCGACGGCAGTGGTCCAGCCAGCGGCTGGGACGTGGGCGAGACGGAGGACTACTACCTGCCTGGCGATCCGGCCATCAGCATTGACAAAGCGGCCGACAGGACAACGGCCGCTGCCGGCGACGAGATCAAGTTCACCGTCACCCTGAGCAACGGCTCTGGCGTGCCGGCGCGGGTCACCATGTACGACCTGATCCCGCCGGGCACGGAGTACATCCCCAACAGCTACGTCAACGTCTCCAGCGTACCGGCCATCGAGGAAGGCTACGACGTCGGCACCCGGCCCGACTTCGGCGTCAGGCGCCACTGGATCGTCTGGCGCGGCGACGTGCCGGCCAACGGCAGCGTGGTCATCAAGTTCCGTGTGCGGGTCGTCCGCTGCGACCCCGAAGGCTTCAAGGTGATCAACGACGCCTGGGCCTTCGAGCCTGGCCTGCCGCCCGTCTCCGCTACAGCGGCCGTGGAAATCGAATCGTGCCGCAAGGGCGACGTGGGCGATGCGCCAGACAGCAGCAACCACTTCCCCGGCACCACCATGACCGCGTATGCCGGCGTGGACGCTCACTTCCCGACGGTCTTCCAGCCATCCAGCGATCCAGCCATCGAACCTCCTGGTCCCATGCATTGGCGTCGTGAAGCCGAAACCTGGCTGGGCCGCGGAGTGAGCAGTGAACACGATGCCGACCTGCTCCCCGACGAGGACGGCAAGACCAACCTGGATCCGCCGGCCGACAAGGCCAACCGCGACTGGCACGATGACGGCCTGATCCTGTTGGCCGCCTCGCCCTTCCCTCACTGCCAGCCGACAGAGATCTCGGTGGTGGTCACCGTGGCCCCTGGCGCCAGCGAGGAGGAAACGCCGATCCGCGAACGGTACATCAACGCCTGGTTCGACTGGAACCGCGACGGCGATTGGGAGGACGCATTCGACTGCGACACCGGTGGCGATGGAACGCGGGCGGCGTCGCTGGAGTGGGCCGTGCGCGACCACCTGGTCAGGCTCGGTCCGGGGACGCACGTGGTTACCCTGCCGGCCTTCCTGCCCTACAACGACACGCCTACTCAAGGACTGTGGGCGCGCATCACCCTGGCGGAAGAGCCGGCGCCCGTCAACGAGACCACCCATCTGGCCGACGGGCGCGGCCCCGACGGCGGCTACCACGACGGCGAGACCGAGGACTACCTGATTCCCGGGCGCTCTGACGTCGTGCTCCGCAAGGCGGTGGATAAGCAGCACACCCGTCTGGGCGCTGAGCTGACGTACACCCTCACCGTGCAAAATGGCGGTGACGCGCTGGTCGCAGACGCACACGTAGAGGACCCCATCCCGGACGGCACCAGCTTCGTTGGCGGCTCGCTGTGGGCCTCCAAACCGGAGGCCGGCTTCACCGGCACCGCCGTGACCTGGGACGGCGACCTGGAGGCCGGCGAGACCGTCACCATCAGCTTCAAAGTGCAGGTGGCGGTCGCCAGCAGCGTAGACGCCGCCGGCAACGAGCTGCTGCTCTGCGCGCGCGTCGTTCGGAACCGCGCTGAGCTCACGCTGCCCGACGGCGTGACCTCATCCTCGAATGTCGTTGCCACCTACATCCAGTGCCCCGACCTGGGCGATGCGCCGGACAGCAGCAACCACTACGGCGTGGACATGACAGCCTATGGCACCGTCACGGCCAGTTTCCCAACCGTCTTCCAGCCATCTAGCGATCCAGCCATCGAACCACCCGGCCCCATCCACTGGAAGCCCCTCGCCAGGGCCTGGCTCGGCTATCGGGTCAGCGGCGAGCGCGACGCGGATCTGATGCCCGACGAGGATGGCCGGCCCAACCTGGACCCGGTCAACGACCGCGCCAACCGCGACCGGCACGACGACGGCCTGGTGTCGCTGACATCGGTGGCGGGGTTCCCCCATTGCGAAGAGACTACCCTGCGCGTGTTGGTGAACGTGGCCGGCCCCTCTCCGACCGACCCCGACCTGGAGCCCATCCGCGAGATGTACATCAACGCCTGGTTCGACTGGAACCGCAACGGTGATTGGAAGGACGAGTTGGACTGCGAGCAAGGCTCGGCGGACGAGTGGGCCGTCCGCGACTACAAGGTCTCGCTGCCGCCCGGACTGCACGTGGTGGAGTTGCCGGCCTTCCTGCCCTACAACCCCACGCCCGACCAGGACCTCTGGGCGCGCATCACCCTGTCGGAAGAGCCGACGCCCGTAAACCCAGATTCCCAACTGGCCGATGGACGCGGCCCCGATGATGGCTACAAGTTCGGCGAGACCGAGGACTATCGGTTCCCTGGCCAGCCATCCGTCAGCATCCGCAAGGTGGTTGACACGGAGCGCGCCAGCCTGGGCGCTGAGCTGACCTACACCCTGACCGTGCAGAACAACGGCAGCGTCCCGCTGGTCGGCGTCCACGTGGAGGATCCCATCCCGGCCGGCACCAGTTTCGTCAACGGCTCCCTGTGGGCGTCGAAACCAGTCACCGGGTTCACCGGCAGCGCCGTGACGTGGGATGGCGACCTGGATCCCGGCGAGACCGTCACCATCGGCTTCAAGGTCAAGATCAGGCTGGCCAGCACCGATGACCCGACCCACATGGAGCTGGAGTGCGAGGGTGCGGTGCGCAACCACGCCGTGCTGCTGCTGCCCGACGGTGTCTCGCTGTCTTCGAACGTGGCGGCCACCCGCATCCTGTGCCCCGACCTGGGCGACGCGCCCGACAGCAGCAACCACTTCAACGTGGACATGACAGCCTACGGCACCGTCGCGGCCACTTTCCCAACCGTCTTCCAGCCATCCAGCGATCCAGCCACCGAACCACCCGGCCCCATCCACTGGCAACCGCGCAGACTGGCCTGGCTCGGCTACAAAGTCAGTGGTGAGCGGGACGCGGATCTGATGCCCGACGAGGATGGCCGGCCCAACCTGGATCCGGTCAACGACAGCGCCAACCGCGACCGGCACGACGATAGCCTGGTTTCACTGACGTCGGCTGCGGCGTTCCCGCATTGCGAAGCGACCACCGTGCGCGTGCTCGTCAACCTGGTCGGCCCATCTGCGACGGACGTCGACGCCGAGCTGATCCGCGAGCTGTACATCAACGCCTGGTTCGACTGGAACCGCGACGGCGACTGGGAAGATGCCGCCGATTGTGCGGGCGTCACCGACGCAGCGGTGCTCGAGTGGGCGGTGCGCGACTACCAGGTCTCTCTGCCGCCAGGGCTGCACGTGGTGGCGCTGCCGGCCTTCCTGCCCCACAACCCCACGCCAGATCAGGACCTGTGGGCGCGCATCACCCTGTCGGAAGCGCCGGCACCTGTGAACGGCGTCACCGGCCTGGCCGACGGCCGTGGCCCCGACGAGGGCTACAGGTACGGCGAAACCGAGGACTACCTGATCCCCGGCCGGCCGGCCGTTGACATCCACAAAACGGTGGACCTGAGGCACGTCGGCCTGGGTGGGGCGCTGACCTACACCGTCACGGTGCACAACGGCGGCAACGCCCTGGTCACAGGCGTGGAGGTGAAGGACGCCATCCCGGAGGGCACCCGTTACATCAGCGGCACCCTCCAGTCCTCCAAGCCCACGGCCTACTACGAGAACGGCGCAGTGCACTGGACGGGCGACGTGGAGGCCAACGAGACGGTGACCATCAGCTTCCAGGTGCGGGTGGCGGCGCTGGATGCGACGCTTGCGACGGCGGACTTGAAGTGTGAGCGCGTCATCCGGAACTACGCCGTATTGGCCTTGCCCAACGGCATCTCTTACACCTCGAACGTGGTGTTCACCGAGGTCCTGTGTCCCGACCTGGGCGATGCGCCGGACAGCACCAATCACTTCAACGTCCGCATGTCGGCCTACAGCGTCGTCACCGCCACTTTCCCGACCGTTTTCCAGCCATCTAGCGATCCAGCCATCGAACCACCCGGCCCGCTCCACTGGCAGCCGCGCGCCGACGCCTGGCTCGGGTACTGGGTGAGCGGCGAGCGCGACGCGGACCTGATGCCCGACGAGGATGGCCGGCCCAACCTGAAGCCGCCCCACGACGACGCAAACCTGGATCGCGCTGATGACGGGCTGGTCGAGCCGGTGCGGCTGCCGCACTGTGAGCAGACGAAGATCAAGGTGCGCGTCAACTGGCCCGCTCTGACGGCCACCGCCGATGCAACGATTGAGCGTTACATCAACGTCTGGTTCGACTGGAACCGCGACGGCGACTGGGAGGATGCTTTCGATTGCGCAGACCAGTTGCTGGGCACGCTCGAATGGGCCGTGCGAGACTACCTGGTCACGCTGCACCCTGGCCTCCACGAGGTGGAGCTGCCGGCCTTCCTGCCCTACAACCCGAGGCCCAACCTGCCCACCTGGGCACGCGTCACCCTGGCCGAGCAGAAGGCGCCGGTGAATAGCGACACCGGCCTGGCCGATGGTCGCGGTCCTGACGCCGGCTATCGCTTCGGCGAGACAGAAGACTACCTGATTCCAGGGATCCACGTCGAGCCGGAGGTGAAGATCGTCAAGCGGGTGAACAAGCTGCACGCCGGCCTGGGTGAGAAGCTGGAATACACCATCCTCGTCGAGAACGGCGGTCCGGATCCAGTGACCGGGGCGCACGTCGAGGACGAGATCCCCGACGGCACCACGTACGTGCCTGACTCGCTATGGGCATCCAAGCCGGTGACCGGCTTCACCGGCAGCGCCGTGACCTGGGATGGTGACATCCTGGCCGGCGAGACGGTGACCATCAGCTTCAAGGTCCAGGTGAAGGCCGAGCCAGACCCCGAGGCGGTGAACGACGAGCGCTGTGGCCGCAGCATCAGCAACCGCGCGGTGCTCGTGCTGCCCGCGCCGCCCGATGAGAGCATCACCATCCGGTCCAACGAGGTGCACACGCGCATCGTCTGCCCCGACCTGGGTGATGCGCCCGACAGCAGCAACCACCACGGCGCGAGCATGACCACCTACCCTGGGAACGTACCGGCCAACTTCCCGACCGTCTTCGACGCGGCCACCGGGCTGCCGCAGGGTCCCAGGCACCTGCTTTCGACCCAGGACGCCTGGCTCGGACCGCGCGACGCGCCGCCCACCGGCGAGCGGGACGCCGACCTCATGCCGGATGAGGATGGCCGGCCCAACATCTACCCGCCGGACAACAAAGCGGATCAGGACGAGCACGACAACGGCGTGTTCCGCAAGGAGATGAACCTGCAGCACTGCGAGCCGGCCACCTTCAAGTACGAGGTGACGATTGTCGGTCCGCAGCGCGAGCGCTTCGTCAACGCCTGGTTCGACTGGAACCGAGACGGGGACTGGGAAGATGAGCTTGATTGTCCCAACGCGCCGGCGCCCGAGTGGGCGGTCCAGAACCAGGTCATCAGCCTGGGTCCGGGCACCCACGTGCTCA
>JBHIAO010000203.1:0-9998 GCA_046758565.1 Anaerolineae bacterium | reverse complement strand
CCCGGCGACTTTGTGGGCGTGCTGTTCCTGGTCTCTAGCCTGAAGGCCAAATGCGAAACGCAGTACCTGCTCGAGGAGAAATATGGCCGGGTGGAAGACGACAGTGGCCGGGTCTATCTCCAATATGGCTCACTCCGGTTGGCCCTCGCCCCGGACGAATGCTGCCGTTTACAGGCAATGGTTCAAGAGGCGGTCAGGCGATTGTCCGAACTGCGCAGGGCCGGCTATTTCTAACGAATTGCAGTTGCGGATATGGCAACTCTGACCGAATTTTGACCAGATTCTGATTGCCCTGGAGGCCGAATAGGTTGACAAGCGGTTGAGATTTTGCTATAATGCTTTTGCAAGTCATTTGCAACAAGGCAGGTGTGAACGTGGAAAGGTGGATGCCAGAGTGAAAGAGGCAGAAAAAGCACTTCGCAATGAGGGGCTGCGGGTCACGGCTCAGCGCGCCTTGATCCTGGACATCCTTCGGGAGAGTGATGAGCATCTCGATGCCGACGACATCTACTTCAGGGCGCGCCGGCAGGATCCTAAGCTCAGTCTTTCCACCGTGTACCGCACACTGAGCATCCTCAAAGAGATGGGGCTCGTGAGCCAGCGATATTTTGCGCGCGATCACGGCCGGGAATACTATGAATCCTCGGCCGCCCCTGAGCACTACCATTTTACCTGCGTTTCGTGCGGGCAGATCGTGGAATTTGAAACACCGCTGATCGAGCAACTGAAGCGGGATCTGGTGATGGAGCACGGTGTCCGGTTTAGCTACGCTTGCATCTGCTTTGAGGGTTACTGCGCGGAGTGTGCCGCCGATCCATCGGAAAGGAGGCTGTCTACAAGAGGTGAATAGTGTGACCCAGAAAATGGCGAGTCGGGAAGGTCGCCCGACTCGCCCTGGTCGTTGACCGTCTGCCCGGCAAGCAAACGCTCTCCAACCGCCTGAATGATAGCACAGGTGCGGCAGGAGAGCAAAACTCTGTGCCCCCTTTATCCGATGAAGTGGGCACCGGAGAGAATCTTTGATCAAGCATCTGACTATCACTAAGGAGGGAAGACATGTCGTTCCTGAAGATCACGCGATTTATGCGTTGGATAGCTCTCCTGCTCGCAGTAGCCGTAGCCCTGACGCTGGCAGTCGCCTGTGGGCCGGCTGCGACGCCTGTACCTACAGCAGTTCCTACCCCACCACCCGCAGTTGTCGCAACATCTACACCTCTGCCCGTCTTAGAGCCGGTGGAGGCGTGGAAGCAAATTGGCTCGCTGATGAAAGAGGCCAGAGACCTGGCGGGTGAGGGCAAGACAGAAGAGTCTCAGGCCAGGGTTGAGGAGGCACGTGCTCTCTACACTGCCGTCTTCCAGGAAGAAGCCGGAAAACTGGACGCGTCAGTGGATCAGTTGGTTACTGGCGCGTTGGATCGCGCCGCAACGGCCGCTCAGGCGGGCGATAAGCTCCAGGTGAACCTGGAGAGGCAGCGAGTGGACAAGTCCATCTACAAGATCGCCTTTCTGGTGCTGGAAGAGGAATTGGCCGAGGGGGAGATTGATGAAGCCGAGGAGTGGTTTGCCCTGCTGGCGGAGAAGTTTAAGCTGTACAAGGAAGGCGAGCCCAGTGGTGCAGCGATCTTTGTGGAGGAACTGAAGCGCAAACCGGATGAGCTGGACGAGTTGCGCCCCCAGATTCTGGAGGAGTTCAGGACCACTTTCCTCTTGAAAGTGGAGGAAGAGGTGCTGGAAGCCATAGAGGCGCTGGAGGCAGGAGATAGTGCCGAAGCGGCGGAGAAGGCTGTGGAGGGACAGGTGTACTATCTGTCAATTCAGCCAGATGTGCGGATCCTCCTGGGTGAGGAAGAGGATAAGGAACTGTTCCGCGAACTGGAGGAGCTGCTGGAGAACGCATTGGAAGGCAACCTGGAGGAGGCCAGCCATGAGGCGGAGGAGATTGCCACTATACTGGGCTCGTACAAGTCGGCGAAGTTAGGTGGCGGCCTGGCAGTGGTTGTCAAGGACCTGATGGGCATGCTGCGCCTGGTGGACGAGGAATATGTGGACGCGGTGGCCGATGGGAAGATTGTAGACCAGGGTGAGTACACGGAGACCAAGCTGTTCCTGGAGCGGGCGGAGGAGATTCTGGAAGCTAACAGAGAGATGATTGCCGCCGTGGACGCGGAATTAGTAGCACAGCTTGACGAAGCCCTGGCGAGCATCGGTGACATCGTGGAGGCGCTGGGCGACCCGGCTGAGGTGACAACGCTAGTTGCTAACAGCACCGACAGGCTCGCCGCTCTGGCCGGAGCTGCGGCCCCCAGCATCAGCGAGCTGGAGCTAACCTCGGCTACTGCCGCGCCTGGTAAACTGGTCACCATTTTCCTCAAAGCCGAGGGCGTGCCGGCGCCGGGCCTGGGTGCCTACGACGTGACGGTGAAGTTTGATCCCTCTGTTCTGGAGCTGGAAAACGTATCGTTTGTTTACGGGGCTGGCGTAGCGGACACAGCGGAGGGGCAAGCCCGGCTTGCAGGTTTTCAGGCGCAGCAGGCTGCTAGCGGCGAGGTGGAACTGGTGGAGTTGTCATTCCGCCTGGCTGCCACGGCGACCGGTGCTATCGATGTAGCCCTGGAAGTAAACGAACTGAGTGACGCCGAGGGGAACCCACTCACGGTGTCGGTAGTGGAGAAGGGTGTCATCAGCTCTACGTCAGGCTAGATGTAACGAGAATCTCTAGACCAGGTCCACAGAGCGGTGGGCACGATCTCCCCGAAAACGTGCCCACCGCGTAACTACTCAGGCATGGCTGAAAAGCGGCAAGCTCACTCACGAAACAGCTTCGTATGATGTCATTGCGAGCGTAGCGAAGCAATCTCCGCCTTCAATTGTAAGCAACGATGGAGATTGCTTCGTCACTTCGTTCCTCGCAATGACAGGCTGAGTAGTTACGCCACCGCTAAGCATTGCTTGAGGTGATGGGAGGAACCATGACTACACGAGGCCACATAGGACGGAGGATTCTCGGGCTGAGCGTAGCTGCCGGGTTGGTGGTTGCGTTCCTGCTCGGGTGGGGGGCGTGGCCGGCCCACGCTGACGACGGTGTTACTTCCGACGCCAAAGCCACTGTCGAGAGCGAGACGGACCACCTGTTCGCAGAGGTGGAGGCTGCTGTTGAGCTATACACATCGGGCCACAGAGGAGAGGCCGTAGACAGGGTCCAGGAAGCGTTCTTCTACTGGGAGTCGTCACACGCAGATCAGCGACTCCGCAGCCTGGACCTGAGCCTCTATAGCCGGCTGGAGGGCAACTTGCTGGAGCTGCGTGGCCTGATGCTCAGGAGCGCACCGCCAAACCAGGTGGAGAACAAGGCACAGCAGGCGCTGGATGACATCGAGGCTGCCCGTGCCAGGGTAGTTAACTCGCTGCAAGAGAGCTCAGCGATCGTAGGCTTCTCCGAGAGCCTTGTGCTGATACTCCGGGAGGGCTTTGAAGCCATCCTGGTCATCGCTGCCGTGCTGGCCTACCTGCACCGAACAGGCCACGGGAACCGTGCGAGAAATGTATATCAGGGCGCTGCAGTCGGAGTCCTGGCCAGCCTGGTGACGGCCCTGGCGCTGCAGGCCGTCTTTTCTGTTGGCGTTGCAGGGCAGGAGCTACTGGAGGGTATCACGGCACTTCTAGCTGTGGTCGTTCTGTTCTACGTCAGCCACTGGCTGATTGGCAAGGTGCAACAGCATCAGTGGCAGAGCTTCCTGCATGGCAAGGTTCAATCGGCGCTGGATACAAATAGTGGCTGGGCCCTGGGTTCGGTGGCCTTCCTGGCAGTGTATCGGGAGGGGTTTGAGACTGTCCTTTTCTACAAGGCTCTATCTGGCTTCTATCCGGGCCAGTTCATGGTGCTGGCCGCCGGGTTTGGCGTTGGTGTGGTCCTTCTTGCAGCAATATTCGGTGCCTTTCACCTGTTCCAGGTACGGATACCCTTGCGGCCCTTCTTCATGGTCACCAGTCTCATACTATACTACCTGGCCTTCAGCTTCGCCGGCAAGGGAATTCGTTCCCTCCAGGAAGCCGGAGTCCTCGGCGTGACCCCGGTCGAGGGCGCACCCACCGTGAGTGTGCTAGGGATATTCCCCAGCGTAGAGACGCTGCTGGCCCAACTGGTCCTGGTAGTCCTATTCCTTCTTGGTCTGGGCTACACCTTTATTGTGGATCCCAGGAGGCAACAGCAAAAGACTGTGAGAAGCCAGGGTAGCACTATATTGGGAGGTTAACACGCCAATCGGAGGCATCGTAATGCACAGGACGCATATACAAGTTGGGGGACTGTCAAAATACGCCAGGTTCAGCGCCGGCCGAGTAGGAGCGGCTTGGGTTGAGCCTGCCGAAACCAGACGTATCGAGGCCAAGCGGGTTACCCAGAGAGCTACCCTCTGTACACGCCATCTCCTGCGTTGGGGCATCGTGCTGCTGCTGGGACTGTGGCTAGCCATCCCCCCCCTGGCCGCCCTGGCGCAGTCTAAAGACGAGGAACTGACTTCAAAGCTGGCAGAAATGGCCGGCCTGGCGGAGGGCGTTTACGACTCCTATCCCGGTGCTGTTTCCAACGGCTCCGTGGTGGACAATCAGAAGTACCAGGTGGCGCTGGACCACGTACATCAAATGGCGGCTGTCTTCGGCAGTGAGGGACAGGATACGGACTTTGAGAAGCGCCTGCAAGCTATTTCCCTGGTTCTGGGGGAGCAGATAGAGGGGCAGGTGTACCGGCTGGTGCGCCTCGTGGAGGATCGCCGGGAGCCTGATGAGGTCCTGAGGCTTCTGGATGACCTGGCGCCTAATTTCAATCGCGTGGTGTTGTTGGCCAAGGGCAAGATTGCACCACTGGAAGTTCGCCAGCTCAGGAGTCGTGAGGCTATTCAGGATGCGATTGCTGAGATAAAGGGCCTGGTGGATGCCGCCGTGGAGGCGTTCCGTGATGGGAAATCGCAGGAGGCAGTCAACCTGGCTAACGAGGCCTTCTTCACCTACGAGTCCAATGGCATAGGCGCAGATACCACCCTGGTGGACGAGCCTTTGGAGAACCGGGTGGAGCGGGCTATCACCAACTTCGCCGACCCAGAGGTCAATCCTGGCCTGGAGCAGCTCATCTCAAGCGGGGCGCCCCTATCACAGGTGGAGGCGAAAGCCAGAGAGATCGCGGATGGCCTGAGCGTAATCGAGACCTTGCTGGTGGGTACACTGCCGGAGGCACTACGGGGCGATGCGAACGATGACGGACAGGTGACCATTGTGGATGCTTTGTTCATTGCCCAGGCTGCAGTGGGCCTGCGCAGTGTGGATCTCATTGCCGCGGATGTGAACGGCGATGGCCGGGTGTCCATAGTCGACGCGCTCCTGGTGGCTCAGGCCGCTGTTGGACTTCGGGAGCTATGAAGTGGCATAATGCCATCTCTCGGAGGCTGTCTGTTGTAGCCCTTATCCTGGCAGCGACGATCCTTTTCTGGCCGGCCTTGACTTCGGCTTATGCTCAGAATGGGGAGACGCTTCCCACGCCCACCCCAATGCACGCTACTCTGGTTGCAACCCTGGCTGACCTGGAATCGGCCATAGAGGCACTGCGTGTCGATGACACTGAGAAAGCTAAGGGTATGTTGATGACGGACGACGGGGTGGTCCCAACGATTGGGAAACTGCAGGGCAGGCTAGAAGACCTGTATCCTATAAAGGGCGTACTCCTTGGCGAACTGGCACACTCCCTGGAGGAAGCCATTGACTCTGGCAGGCAGGCGGACTCCCTGGCCCTGGCGCGTGCTGTCTACTCTACTCTGTTTGATCTGTTGCCTGGCCTGGAGGCATACGAAAGGCATCCTACGTATATCGCTGTTACGAGTGGCGAGGTGCGACCGGGTGCCGAACTGACTGTGCCCCTGGTGATAGGCCATGTGCCCGCCGATGGGTTCGCAGCCTACGAGGTCCACGTCAGCTTTGACTCAGCCGTCCTGCGTGCTGATGAAGTATCGGGTTCCCTGGGACAAGGAGCCACTAATCTGGACAATGAGCGGGGAATCGTGGGCATATCCGGCTTCGACGTGCAGCGCCTGTTGAAACTGGGGCCGGGCGCGCCTGCTACCCAGTCGCTGGCGCAGATTCGGTTTACGGCTATCGGGGAGGCGGGAGACACGTCGGCGCTGGCTATCAACGGCCCGGCCCTCTTTGCAGCAGATGGAGAGATCATGCCCGTCCAGGGCCTGGACGGGCGTATAACCCTGGCAACGGAGGCCACCAGCCAGTCGGGTGGTGTCATTGTTTTTCTACGTTATCTCGGCGTTCTTGCCATCCTTTTGGTGAGTGGTGCAGCATTGTTGCTGCTCCGTCGTGCCGCAGGTGGCGGGATCTAAAGGCATCGCGGCAGAGGAAAGTACATGAACACAAAAACAGCTATACAAGTCACCAACCTGACCAAGCGTTATCGGCGCAAGACCGCAGTGGAAGACATCACCTTTGAGGTTCGCCGAGGGGAGATTCTTGGCCTCCTTGGCCCTAATGGAGCGGGGAAGTCCACCATTATCAAGATACTCTGTGGCCTGGCGTCTCCCACATCTGGCAGCGCGTCGGTCAATGGGTTCGATTGCCACCGACAGTCCGTCGAGGCCCACCATTCCCTTGGCTATGTGCCGGAGGTGGTGAACATTTATGGCGAGATGACGGCCACACAGTTCCTGCAATATTCTGCTCGCTTCTACGACATGTCTCCTGACGAGCGCTCCCACCGCGTGGGGGAAGTGCTGGAGCAGGTTGGACTAACCTCGGCCGCAGACATACGGGTACGGACGTATTCCAGGGGGATGCGGCAACGGCTGGCCCTCGCCTCGGCGCTTGTACACTCACCCGAGGTGCTCATCCTGGACGAGCCGACGACCGGCCTTGATCCCATAGGCACGCGAGATCTGCGTGACCTGATACGCTCTCTGCGAGGCCGGACCACCGTGCTCTTCTCCTCCCACAACCTGCACGAAGCGGAAGCGCTATGTGACCGGGTGGCGGTGCTCAACCAGGGGCGTTTGATGGCTCTGGGCTCCCTGGACGACCTGTTGCGAGGCCACAAGCTGGTAGTCCGCATGCGGCTCAGGCACACCCCTGACGGCCTGCCGCAGGCCCTGGATCAGGAGGGATTGGTGGCAGGTCTGGAAGTGAATGGCAACGAGTTAACCTTCCAGGTGAAGGACAAGGCAGCACGGCCCATGATTCTTCGTCGCGCCGTGGAGCTCGGCGCTGAGGTATACGAGATGACCACAGATGTGGCCAGTCTGGAAGAGGTCTTTTCCAGGTTGTTGGAGGAGGGAGTGCCCCGGTGAGCGGTAACATCTTCACGATAGCCCGTCGTGAGTTTACGGCTGCGCTGCTAAGCTGGGATGGGCTGGCTATCATCAGCCTTTTCCTGGGCACCTTTGGCATAGGTGTCCAGCAGGCGGCTTCGGTGGCGTTTCTGCCTCAGTTCAAGCATGTTGCCCTGGCTTTCTCCATAGCCCACAGCCTGGCGTGGATCTCCGTCCCTCTGGCAGGTATCCTGCTGGGCTATGGCACAATCGCTGAGGAGCGAGCCAGCGGAACCATTCACTTTCTGGCGTCCAAGCCGGTGACCAGGGACAGCATCATTTTGGGCAAGTTCCTGGGTGTGAGCGCCTTTCTGACTTTTGCCCTGGGATTCAGTGCTCTGCTGGCCGGGGCTGCAGCCTGGGTGTTGACAGGGCATGGCGGTGCCCTGGGCTCCGTAGTGGCCTACGTCCTGTCACTATTGCTGCTCAGTCTGGTCTTCGAGAGCGTGTCCTTCTTCTTCTCCACGTTGTTTTCCCGGGCGCGGATGGCCCTAATAACGGCCTTCGTCGCATACGTGGGCCTGAGCGTGGTGTGGCAGAACCTGTTCCTGATAGGGTCCCCGGTGAGAGCGAGCAGCGCTGTGGCCAACCTGGCGAGCCCCTTCCTTGCCTGGATGAACTGGGCTGATGGCCTGGTCTCCCAGCCCCAGCCGTGGAAGGCCGAGCTCCTGGAGCTTGTTGACCAGGGCTTGCGCACCGGGCTACCCTTCTATGCCAGCGACGCATTCTTTGTCTTCGTCATGCTCGTATGGCTGGCCCTGAGCTTGCTGGGGACTTTGGCTGTTTTCCGCGTTCGGGACGTCGCATGACCTGACGCCCAGAAAGGTTTTGGTTCAGGTATCCAGGGGCACGCGCGTGGAAGTCGCCATCCGGGCCGACGACGTGACGTTGGACCCCGGCCCGACTTCGGCAGCCCGGGTGCTGGCCCGGCTCTTCAAGGGCACAATGAATGTGTATCGTGTGCGGCTGCCCTCCGGCCGGATCATCCACAGCCTGCAAGCGCACACACTGAGGCTTGCGCCCGGCATGCCCGTGCGCGTGCAGGCCGAGCCGGGACACGCGCTGGCCTGTTTTACCCGTCCTGGACCGGCTCGGGCTCATCCTCGCGCAGGGTCCAGACCAGCCGCGCCGCGAAGGGGTCGTTCAACTCCCCCCGTTCAACGGCCCGCACCCGTACGCGTTGCCAGTGGGTATCGGCGCGCCGGGCGACCTAATAGGCTTTGGACGGCTGGACACCGTTCAGCACCCGCAGCCGCGTCGGCTTCGGCCCCGGACGGCCGGGCACACGTTCCGGCACACCCTGGACCGGCTTTTCCAGATAGACCTGGGTGGTGCGGGGGACATCCGCCATGTAGATGAGCTTCGCCCCAGCCACTTGGTCGCGCAACCAGGTGCTCCGACCGTACACGTCGTCGAAGACCACGCCGTCAAAGGGCAGCCCCTGAGCCTGGGCCCGCTGGATCATCTTCCAGCCCAGTTCGATCTTGGTCTCAAACTGCCGCTCAGGTGGCAAGCCGACCCGTTTCCACGCCTCGGCCATCTCCGGCGTGAACCAATGTACCTGCAAGTACAACTCGCCGTCGACCCAGGCCCACAGCGGGCGGGTGACATCGGTCAAGTTGGCATAGCCCAGGAAGGTGCCGACCACGCTCATCTCCACTTTGCCCAGGCGACCGTTGTGCTGACGCCCGGCCCCCGCCATCTTCTCCCCGGTCTGGTCGGCACTCTCATCCAACAGCAGGATGCTGCCCCGCCCCACCCCCGGCGTGGCTTTGATCTCCTGTCGGACCTGATCCACGGCTGTCCGGGCCGGCCACGGCGAGTTCGACATGAAGTGCTGGATATTCTCCCCCGCCACGCCGGTTGCCCGGCCGATGTTGGTGTAGTGGCGGCTCGTCTCCAGGCGCAACAGACCGCTCAGATAGTGGTAGGCATACTCACTGGTGTCCCGCGTTTTGGTCTTGAAGCACGCCGCGTAGCGCTGCCAGAAGCCGTACAACCGCTCCGGCAAGGCCTGGCTCATTTCGGGCGACATCCCCCAACGTGGAGCGGTGAATACTGTCTTTCTCAAGGAATCCGGCGAAGCATCGGACGGCGACTCCGGTGCTGGCGCTGCCTCGCGCTTCTTCGCCAGCACAACCCGCCACCGAGGAGATCGCCTCTTTCTTCGACGTCGTCTACGACGCCGTGCTCTGCCACGGGTTGAGATCGCGAGGCTGGCCAGAACCAGCGGTGCCTGACCTGAAAGGTCACCAGATAGGCCAGGTTCTTTACCGACAAGCAGCCCCTCCATCCAGGCTCGCTCTGCGTGAGCAACGGATCGGCAGTGCTGACAGCCCACTGGCCGATCCACACGATCAGGAGTATAATGATCCACAGGCGGTTACGCACAGCAGGCCTCCTTTTCCTCAAAATGGTGCCTGCCAGCGTAACCGCTTTTTCTAAATTGTCAAGGTTCTAATGCCAAACAGACAGAGAACCAGCTCTGAGCAGATGTGTGTTTCAATTCCCCGTTCGGAATTCTGTGGGTTCGGACCTCATCGAATCCGCCGGTCGCCTCGAACCAATCCCGTTTCAATTCCCCGTTCGGAGGGGTAGACCGAAAGTTTTTCGATCACGACCGAATCGTGACTGAATCGTAAT
>JBHIAO010000202.1:0-10036 GCA_046758565.1 Anaerolineae bacterium | reverse complement strand
TGGCATTCCAACGACGGGATGCCCGGCATGTTTAATGCCGGGAGGATGTCACTCAGTTCCCTCAACGATGCGCGGGCGCGACACAGATCGATCAGGAGGGTTTGAGTTTGAATGGAGGAGATGACACCCCATGAAACTGTTTACCGCCAGTTTGGGAACGGAGACCAACACCTTCTCGCCGATGCCGACCGGCTATACCAATTTTGCTGAAACTTGCCTGGTGCGCAACGGTGACCATGGAGATCAGCCATCGGGGTTTGCTGGACCGCTGTTGGTATTTCGGGAAAAGGCGAAACAGCGTGGCTGGTCCATTGTAGAAAGCCTTTGCACCTTTGCGCAGCCTGCCGGCGTGACGGTGCGCTCGGTCTACGAATTGTTCCGAGACGAAATTCTGGACGATCTGCGCGCGGCGATGCCCGTGGACATGGTGCTGCTGAGCCCGCATGGTGCCATGATCGCTAATGGCTATGACGACTGCGAAGGGGATCTGCTGTCGCAGATCCGCGACATTGTCGGGTCGGACGTGCCCATCGGCGCGGAACTGGATCTGCATTGCCATTTGACGCAGAAGATGGTGGACAACGCCACTGCGCTGGTCATCTTCAAGGAGTACCCACACATCGACATCGCTGACCGTGCTGCGGAGCTGTTTGACATCATTGCCGACACCGCCCAGGGCAGGATCAAGCCGACCTCATCCGTCTTTGACTGCCGCATGATCGGCATCTACTACACGACGACAGAACCGATGCAGAGCTACATCGCTCAGCTTAAACGGTTGGAAGGTCAAGACGGCGTGCTGTCGATTTCGGTCGTACACGGTTTTCCCTGGGCTGACGTGCCCGAGATGGGAACCAAGATACTGGTCATCACCGATGATCGTCGTGAGCATGGGGACGCCCTGGTCGCAGAGCTCGGCCGTCAACTCTTTGACCAGCGACAAGCGTTGCGTCCCAACTATCTGAGCATCGATGAGGGCCTGCAGCGGGCATTGGAGATCGACCGTTCCCCCGTCGTTCTGGCCGATGTTTCTGACAATGCCGGCGGAGGTGCCCCGGGTGACTCGACCTTCATTCTGCGAACCATGCTCGAACGGGGCATTCAAAATGCCGCGCTCGCCTGCATCTGGGATCCGATTGCGGTTTCCGTAGCCATGGACGCGGGTGTTGGAGCGAAACTCGACCTGCGCATCGGCGGCAAGATGGGGCCGATGTCGGGTGACCCGCTTGACCTCCATGTCACGGTGACCGGGGTGAAGCGCAATGCTACGCAAACTTTCGGCCCTGAAGATTCCAAAGCGACGGTACAGATGGGTGATACCGTGGCTGTACATGCCGAGGGCATTGATATCGTTCTCAACTCGATCCGCACTCAGACCTTCAGCCCGGAATGCTTCAGCACCGTGGGGATCGATCCCCAAAAGAAACATATTCTGGTCGTCAAGTCAACCCAGCACTTCTACGCCGCATTTGCCCCAATCGCTTCCGAGGTGCTTTACATCACAGCACCCGGTGCGATGGTTTTCGACTTCTCGAAGTTGCCGTACAAGCGCATTGACCCGAACAAATGGCCCCTGGCTGAGGATCCGTTTTCTCAAGTGTAGTTACTGCGGTTTTGATCCCGCTGTAATTATTCTCCGATCCGTGAGACCCACTCGCTGGCTCCGCTGCATTGTACTTGCCTTTTGCTCTTGATCGGTATATCCTGATTACGCAGATTGCGTAACGCAGATTGCGTAATTTGAGATCGGAGGCATGAGATGCAGAATCCATTTGTATACGGAAAAGTTGCCCGCGGCGAATACTTTGCCGACCGAGAGGAGGAGATCCGGGAACTGATAGCCGACATCGCTTCCAGCCAGAATGTGATCATCTTCTCCCCCAGACGCTACGGGAAGACCTCTTTGATCCTGGAGGTGCTGGATCGAGTGAAGCAGGAGGACCGGCTCACTGTTTATCTGGACTTGTTTAAGGTCACTTCGAAAGAGGCGTTCATTACTGCCTATGCCAAGGAGATCACCCGACTCTACAAAGGAGGCATCCATTCTGTGCTTCGGAAAGTGAAGGATCTGCTACCTCGGCTGATCCCCAAAGTAACGATGAAGGGCGAGGGGACCGAGATCGAAATGGAGTTTGAGTTCGACTCTCGCGGAGAGAAAGCCCCGTTGCTAGCCGATCTCTTTGAGGCAGTGGCGACTATCAGCACACGGCAGGTCAAGCGGGCTGTGGTGGTCTTCGATGAGTTCCAGGAGATCGTCAACTGGGATGAGGACAATCAAGTGGAACGTCTGATGCGATCCCACCTCCAACTCCATCAGGACATTGCTTACATCTTCATGGGGAGCAAGCGCCATCTCATGCAGGATCTCTTCCAGAACAAGAACCGGCCGTTCTACCGCTTCGGAAAACATTTTCCACTAGGGAAGATTCCCAGAGATGAGTTCCGGTCCTTCATACGGAGGCGCTTGACCAAGACGGGCTTCCAGGTGGATCCGGAGGCCATCGATGGGATCCTCCATATCACCGAGGATCATCCCTATTACACTCAGCTCCGCTCCTATATCCTCTGGGATCGCAAGCGTGAAGAGCAGGTGATCACCAAAGAGGATGTCCATCGAGGGGTTCGGGAGATCTTCCTTCGAGAATCACATGCCTTCCACGACCTGTGGGAGCAGTTGCCTCTCAAGGCGCGGCAGCTGTTGGTGGCTTTGGCTAAGGAGGAGCGCTCACCGGTGCAGCTCTATTCCAACGACTTTTTAACCAGGCACAACCTGGGTTCGGCGTCCAGTGTGCAGCGGGCCATCGCGCGCCTCCAACAGGAGGAGATCCTGGAGAAGGTGGATGAAGAATACCAATACACCGATCTCTTCTTCAAGCGCTGGATCCGGGAACAGTTTTGAGAGGCGCTGAGCGGTGCGTGATTGCTCGAGAGGTAAAAATCAAGTCCTGGCAGACCTGCGCTTGCTCCTTCTCACAGCAGGCTAGAGTACGAGGATACCCTCAACAAGCGGGGGAAACTCGCGGAGGTTCACAAGATCCACAGCCTGAACCCCGAAAGCCTGGTGGCCCACATGGACCTGTACCTCACGCTCATGTACGGTCGATCTCCGCTCTCCCGTCTTAGAGAAGAAAATCTTTCCGACGAAGCGATCCTGGATATCGTGCAGATTGTGGCCTACTTCAACTTCGTGAACCGGATCGTCCTCGGATTAGGCGTGCCCCTGGAAAGCTCGGAAGAACGCGAAGGATACAAGTATTGAGACGGACGATCGCTCATGGGCGATTCTCGTTGTGATCCATCGTGGCCTGCCAAGCACGGAGAAGTTCGGCCACGCTCCATGCCTGGGCGAAACAGCCCCGAGGTGTGAACGGCGGGTCGCCGTCGAAGATTTCGCTGATGCTGCCCACGCAGTGATCGGACAGATGCTGGACGAATGGCATCAGGTAGGACCGTGCCCGCTTCGGATCGCGGTAGACACGCAGGTGAGCGCTGATGAACGGGCCAATGAGCCAGCTCCACACCGTGCCCTGGTGATAGGCACCGTCACGCTGGCCCTGGTGGCCGCCATAGCGACCGATGTACGCCGGATCGTCAGTCACCAGACTGCGCAGTCCGTGGGAGGTTAGCAGTCGGCGTGCACAAACGTCCACCACGGCCCGTTGCTGCTGATCGGTCAACGGACTGTGAGTCAAAGATACGGCGAGCAACGGGTTGGGCCGCAGGGCATCGTCGTCCCCATCCGGTCCATCGAGCATGTCATAGCAGTAGCCGCTCGAATCGTTCCAGAAGCGAGCAAACCCCGCTTTAGTCTGGTCACCCAGGATATCGTAACCGTCCGCCGGTTCCCCCAATCGACGGGCGAAGTCGGCCAGCACGCGCAGGGCATTGTACCACAGGGCATTGATCTCCACCGGCTTGCCGATGCGCGGCGTGACCACCCAATCGCTCACCTTGGCATCCATCCAGGTGAGCTGCACGCCGGCTTCACCGGCATACAGCAGGCCGTCGTCCGGGTCCAGGTGGATGTTGTAGCGAGTGCCCCGTTGGTGCCAAGCGATGATCTCCTGAAGCACCGGGAAAATTTTTCTAAGCAGATCGTCGTCGCCGGTGGCTATATGGTAGGCACGGATGGCTTCAACGTACCACAGGGTGGCGTCCACCGTATTGTACTCGGCCGCTTCTCCGGCCTCCGGGAAGCGGTTGGGCAACATTCCCTGATCCACAAACCGGGCGAACGTGCGCAGGATGCGAGCCGCGACCTCAGGTCGGCCGGTGGTGAGCGTCAGGCCGGGCAGGCTGATCATCGTGTCGCGACCCCAATCGCCGAACCAGGGATAGCCAGCGATGATCGTGCGACCGTCAGGATCGTCGGGCAACGGGCGGCGCACGATGAACTGGTCGGCGGCCAGGACCAGGTGCTGCACCCAGGAGGGCGCATCGGTACGGCCGCTGTTTGCCAGCAGCTGCTGTTCATACGCTTGTCGTTCGGCGTATACCGCCCTCCCATCCAGATTCGGCGTCGCCTCGGTGCTGGCCACCAGGGTGAGCGACTCGCCGGGATACAAGGTAGCGCTGAAGACCCCGGCGTGCAGATGGTCTTCGTAGGCATCCAGTCCCCGGTAATCTTCCACGCTGAGAAAGACCCCCCTGTACCAGTCGTGTTGTGGTGTGGCCTTGGCCCGGTTGCTTAACAGATAGAAGGGCGCGGCCCCGTTGAAGGCGATCACCCGCAGCCCGTTTTCCACCGGCTCGATTTGCATCTGCCAGCCGTCGGCGTGGGCGCTGCCGTGGTGATCCCGGTAGTTGACCAGAGCTTTAACCGTCAGCGTCAGCGGCAGATTGCCTCGACGCAAGTGGTAGCGGATATAGGTCGTGTTCGCCCCTGGCTGCATCCATACCCGCTTCTCCAGCAACGCATCGGCTAACGCGAACGTCCACACCGGCGTCGTCCCTTCCAGGTGGAAGCGCTCGAGGTGATAGAAGCCGAGTGGGTTTACCAGATCATCGGCCCAGCGGTTGGCGAACAGTGGGTAGGTGCGGCCGTCGTAGCTCGCGGTTTCATCCAGTTTGGTGAGCAACAGCGTGCGCCCCAGCGGAGGTTTGAGGGTGGCGATCAACAGGCCGTGGTAGCGACGGGTGAGCAGCCCAGCGACCGTTCCGGCTGCGTAGCCGCCGATGCCGTTCGTCACCAGCCACTCCCGCCCGGCCGCCAAGTCCAGATTGCCCCACACCTCACGTCCAAAATCGAGCATAGATATTTCCGATTCTTCCGATTCGTTACCCCTCACTGACGATCACGTAGACCTTGATCTCACCTTCCGCTTCCAACAACGTGCGGAACATTTCCTCGAAATTCTCTAGTCCTCTAATCGGATGGGTGAGCAACTTCGAAAGCCAGCCGGGCCAGGTGGCCTCGGCCTTGGCAAAGTCGGCGATGCCGGTCTCAAAGTAGCCACGGTGGGCATTGACCGTGCCGAACATGACCTTGTTACCGAGCACAAATTCGAGGTTGAGTCGGTCGCTCTCGACCTCGGTTTTCCGGTCCCCGCCGGTCACCGACGACAGGATCAGAACGCCGTTTTTCGCCAGGGCGTGGGCTGCTTCAAAGACCAGCGGCGAGTACCCGGTGGCCTCGAAGATCAGATCAAAGGGGCCGAACGTCTCGGCAGCCTCGGCAATAGAGATTTCACGGGTGCTCAGGTAGCGCACCCCGATTTCTTCAATCAGGGAGGCTTTCGAATTGGGCTTCGGTGGGAGGTCAAAGGAACTCACCTCTACGCCACGCAACCTGAGTCCCAGCGCCGCCAGCAGACCGATGGTGCCGGCCCCCAACACGGCGGCTTTCTGAGGTCGCCAGACCTTCAGCCGACGCTGAATCTCATAGGCCTGCTCAATGCCCTTTTCGACGATGCTCGTCGGCTCGAGCAGCACGCCGACATGCTTAAGCCCGGCGGGTACCCTGACCAGATACTCGGGGTCCTCCACGTAGTATTCGGTCAGGAAGCCATGAACCAGGTTGATGCCGCGCTCGTAATAGGTATCGTCGGTGGTCATGTCATAGGTGCCGATCCGGTCGTAGATCGAGTTGCCAGGGCGGCGCACCGTGGCAATGGCGTAATCGTCGGGGGCAAGCTCGGTCACGTCCGGGCCGACCTCGACGACTTGGCCGAACGACTCATGCCCGATGATCAGAAACTCGTCCCCGGCCGGCGCGGCTCCGTACTCGCCCATATAGAGTTCCTTGTCGGTGCCGTCGACGCCCACTTGCAAAACTTTGACGAGCACACCCCGCCCATCCGGTACCTTGTCAAGCTGGGGCATGGGCAGCTCGAGCAAGCGAGCCGTCTTGGCGTTTCGGGGTGTGATACCAATGGCTTTCATTGTTCACTCCTTTCCTTGGGCCTGCTGTCCTCCAGACTGCTGGATCAATTTGGCGACCAACGCCGTCCAACCCGTCTGGTGGTTGGCACCGAGGCCGGCGCCGTTGTCGCCGTGGAAGTACTCGTAGAAGAGAATGTGGTCGCGCCAGTGTGGGTCGGTCTGGAAGTAATCGACGCCACCGAACACCGGACGGCGACCTCCGTTCGCCTCATCCCGCAGGAAGATGCGTATCAAGCGACGGGAGAGCTCGGTGGCGACCTCGGCGAGCGTGGCCCAGTTGCCCGAACCGTGTGGCAGTTCGACTTTGAACGAATCGCCGTAGTAGTGGTGGTACTTTTGCAACGACTCGATCATCAGGAAGTTGAGCGGGAACCAGATCGGACCACGCCAGTTTGAGTTGCCACCAAACAGGCCGGCTTGCGACTCCGCCGGTTCGTACTCGACGGTGTAGACCTGGCCATTTAAGTTGTAGGTGAACGGTTCTGTGGCGTGCTGTCTAGAGAGCGAGCGCAGACCGTAGTCGCAAAGGAACTGCGAACGGTCGAGCATCCGTGACAGGACGCGCTCCAGCTTCTCCCGGTCCACCAGGGCGAGCAGACGGCGGCCACCCTCGCCAGGTTCGGTGAGCGAGGCAATCTCTTTGACCCTATGCGGACGGTAGCCGATGAACCACTCCATGCGTCGTCGGAACCGCGGGAGGATCTCTAGCAGGTCCGGTTCGATCGCCTCCACCGCAAACAACGGGATCAGGCCGACGAACGAGTGAACCTTGAGCGGGATGTAGCTGCCGTCGGGAGCATGGAGCACGTCGTGGAAACAGCCATCTTCTGGATCCCACAGGCTCACACCCTCGTCACCCAGGTTGTTAATGGCGTTGGCAATGTAGACGAAGTGTTCGAAGAACTTGGTGGCGACGTCCTCATAGGCCGGGTTGGTCCGTGCCAGCTCAAGCGCGATGGTAAGCATGTTGAGGCTGTACATGCCCATCCAGGCGGTGCCGTCGGCCTGGTCGATGTGACCGCTGATGAGCAGAGGGGCGCTGCGATCAAAGACGCCAATGTTGTCCAAGCCGAGGAAGCCACCCTGGAAGACATTGTTGTCATCCAGATCCTTGCGGTTGACCCACCAGGTGAAGTTCAGCAACATCTTTTGAAAGATGCGCTCGAGGAAGACGGTGTCGGCGTGGCCGGTGACGTTCCGGATGATCTTGTACACCCGCCAAGCGGCCCAGGCGTGGACCGGCGGATTCACGTCGCTGAAGCTCCATTCGTAGGCGGGAATCCGCCCGTTCGGATGCATGTACCACTCGCGCAACAGCAGGATCAGCTGGCGTTTGGCCCACTCCGGGTCAATCATCGCGATCGAGATGCAGTGGAACGCCAGGTCCCAGGCGGCGAACCAGGGATACTCCCACTTGTCCGGCATCGAGAGCACGTCAAGATTATACAGGTGGGTCCAGTCCGAATTCCGCCCGTGCTTGCGGGACTCCGGAGGCGGGGGGCCGGCCGGATCCCCCTTAAGCCACAGCTCGACGCTGTAGTGATAATACTGCTTGGTCCACATCAGCCCGGCGAACGCCTGGCGCTGAACCAGCCGTTCGTCCTCGGTCAGTTTTGGATTCTGGACAGCGGTGTAAAATGCATCGGCTTCTTTAATCCGCTGCTCAAAAATCGCCTCGAAGTCACCGAATGGGTCGTCCTGGTTCGTGTTCGTAAAGCGCGTCCGGACGACATAAGTCTCGCCAGGTCCGACCGTCGCCTGGAAATGGGCGGCGACCTTCGTGCCGGTTTGCTGCGGATTCACCCGATCCACCCGGCCGTGCACTACAGCATCGTTGATGCTGTCCTTCACGTAGGGAGTTTGGTTGGGGACGCCGAACAACCGCTCGGTGTTGGTGTCATTCTCGGTGAACAAGAGCGTCGGCTCCTGGCCGTTGCTGCTTACGTACCACCAACGTTCCCCAAGGTGGCGGTGTTCGGTGTAAACGGTTCTTCGATCAACCGCACGCAGTTTAGGCCGTGTCGAATTGTACCCCCACGACCAGGTGTTGTGACACCACAGGTGAGGCAGAACGTGGATCGGGGCCGGGTCTGGACCACGATTGACGACCGAGATACGACACAGGATGTCCTCCTGATCGGCCTTGGCATATTCGATGAACACATCGAAGTAGCGATTCTCCTCGAAAACATCGCGTAGAGCGTCTATCAGTTCAAACTCCGGCGCGTCTCGCCCCCGCCGCCGGTTCTCCTCGACGAGCAAGCTGTAGGGGAACTCGGCCTGCGGGTACTTGTACAACATCTTCATATAGGCGTGTGTCGGCGTGTTATCGAGGTAGAAGTGATACTCCTTCACATCCTCGCTATGGTTGCCCTCGGTGCCGGTCAGGCCGAAGAGTCGTTCCTTGAGGATCGGATCGCGTTCGTTCCACAGCGCGACCGCCAGACAGATATTTTGGAGGCGGTTGCATACCCCGGCCAGACCATCCTCGTTCCAGCGATAAGCGCGGCTGCGGGCGTGGTCATGCGGGAAGTAGTCCCAGGCTTCGCCGGTGGCGCTGTAATCTTCGCGAACTGTCCCCCAGGCACGCTCGCTGACGTATGGCCCCCAGAGTTTCCAGTCGGCCCGACGAGCTTCGGAATCGGCCAAGCGCTTGTGCTCAGCGGTTTGGAGCTGAGACATGATGGGACCTCCTTAGCCTAAACGTTCCAGTAGATGGTCGCCAACACGCAATGCATTTGCCATAATGGTCAGTGATGGATTCACGGCCGAGTTTGAAGCGAAAAAACTTCCATCAACGACATAGAGGTTGTCCCGGTCATGCGCCTTGCAATTGACGTCGAGCACGGACGTCTTCGGATCGCGGCCAAAACGGATCGTGCCAACTGGTGGGCACCCCGAACTCTAGCTGCTCCTTGAAGCTCTCAGTCACTTTATGTCTGAGGCGCCCTATGGTAGGCCCATCAAGATCGGCATTTTTGACCCTCATTCTGTAGCTTTGCTCTTTTGGTTCCCTCAGTGCTTGATCAATTTCCGAAAGCCTCATAATCTCGTTACCTAAGTTATCACGTGTATCAGAAAGATGTCAATTGTCAGGTTTGAAGAGTGTCAATTGTCATCAATAGCCAGTGTCTATTGTCCATGCTTCAACAGAACTTAGTAGCTTAAACTATATAAGTCGGATCTCACACAGACCAAGTGACTTTGAACGGAGTGAATCGTTATGCCGAAAGCTGTTTTACTTCAGTGGTTGGAGACGCTTCGCTGGCTTTACAATGCCGCTCTGGCTGAAAGAAAAACAGCCTGGAAAGAAGCACACCGCAACCTGAGTTATCGAGACCAAAGTACAGGAAAATCTACAAAGCCAATGGAAAGTTTACAGCCTGTAATGGAAAGATGGCTCTACCGAAGCTTGGAACGATCACTGTAAGAATTCATCGGCCCATCCCCTGGCAACAGGCAAAGACGGTCACGATCAAACGGATGCCCTCGGGCAAGTGGTATGTATGTATCACGGTCGAGGTGAATGTGAATGAACGCTCGAAGGCACGGGATGGAAGGCCAGTTGGCGTGGACATGGGCGTAAAGAATCTTGTGGCAACCTCAGCAGGCGATTACGAGGATCATCCCCAATTTTTGCGGCAATCGGAAAACA
>JBHIAO010000201.1:0-10059 GCA_046758565.1 Anaerolineae bacterium | reverse complement strand
CGGAACTCAAGAACCTGCTCCTGACGGCCGGCCATAACCTGGAGGCCATACAGATGCCGGTCAGACTCGATGTGTCGGATGGGAGTGAACGTTACGTCCGACTCAACGGTCAGGAACAGGTGCTAAAACCGGGCGACATGATGATAGCCGATGCGCAAGGTGTCATCTCTAGCGTGCTCTACGGTCCCGACCGTCGCACGCGAATCACATCTGACACTCGGAAGGTTTTCTTTTCAGTCTACGCGCCGGCAGGCATCGGGGAACCGGCTGTGTCCCAGCACCTGCAGGACATCCGGGCGAATGTTTTGCTTGTCGCGCCGGAAGCCGAGGTGGAGTTGCTGACAGTGTATGGCACTGAGTAAGCGGCGCGCTAAAGTACGGTTCCGGTTCCATGATCTTTGAGGCTAATGGGACAGAGCGAACATGCGTGTACCTCTATCAATGGCAGTTTGCCTGATCCTCTTCGTGTTCCACGTCTTCTACGTTCCGCGCCACCCGCTGCAACTGGAGGTGGTCGGCACACCTCAGGAGATGGAGATCCGGATTGACGGCGTGTCACATCAAGTCACGTTAGATCGTCCGCTCTCCCGTGTCCGGTTTCCGGACAAGTCTCCCTTCCTTCGGGAGTACCAGATCGATGGTACCGATAGCACGAATAATTTCACTTTCGACCGTTCTTACATTGAGGGAATTCACGATTCACCGTATTATCGTTTCGTCGCATTCCTGCGCGACGAAGGGGGCTACAGCCGATGGCGAAATCTTGTCATTCGAGAAGGGTTGGGACATCTTCGGTCCATCGTGCCAGACCCCGAGAGCTACGAGGGGATTGAGCTTCCGCCCCACTTTACCTTGACGGTCGGACTCCATCGGCTGGAAGTGCCGGCCCGTGTGCTTCTCCTGGCGGAGGACGGCCGAGGCTACGAGCTGACTGTGGATCGCAATGCCCATGCTGTGGGCCTCACCCGCTACAGCCGGGGTCTGGCGAGCCACCAAATCGCCCGCTGGTACTTCCCTCAAGAAGCCGCCCCGTTCCTTGCGCTGAACTTGTACACTTTGACCCATTTGGTCTTCTATGCGCTGACCCTCTTCGGCGCCGTGTTCCTGCTTGGGCTCGCCTTGTCTCTACTGCCTCGTCCCTCCTTGCCCGATGTCCATTTCGCCTGGCCAGGGGCCGTCGCCGCAGTCCTCATCGCGGCCTCTTTCCTGTTCACCCTGTATATCGCAGTGATCCCATACAACGGGATGCCCCACATCCTCGATAGCATCGCCTATTACTTCCAGGCCAAAATCTTTGCACGAGGTTGGCTCAGCGCCCCCTCACCACCAGACATCGAGGTTCTGGGCGTGCCCTTTGTCATAGACTACAAGGGACACTGGTTCGCCAAGTATCCCCCGGGGACTTCGCTTCTAATCTCTCTGGGTATGATCCTTAAAGTGCCGTGGCTGATCGGCCCGCTGCTTGGTGCAGGAAGCCTGATCGGGATCTACAGGATCGCCATTCGGCTGTATGATCGTCGTGTGGCAATCCTGGCCGTTCTCCTGGGGGCGCTGTCGCCCTTTCACAGTTTCATAACCGGCACATACCTGAGCCACCCAGTTAGCCTTTTCTTCCTGGTGTTCTTTCTCCTCTTCCTGCTGCGGTACCAGCAGGACGGCGGCCTCTGGAATATCGCATTGTCGGCTTCATTCCTGGGCGTGGCCGGCCTCACCCGCGAGTTGAGCACGGCGTTGTTCGCCGCTCCGTTCTTGACCTACTTTCTGGGCTATCTAGTCCGACGTGAGGGATGGCGTGTCTGGCGTCCGCTGGCTCTTTTTGCATCGATACTCGTGGTCTTCGGTGGGCTTTACTTGGCTTACAACTTGGCTCAGACAGGCGATCCCCTCGCGATCCCGCGGCTGATCGCTGATCCTACCGATCGATACGGTTTCGGTCCCAATGTGGGTTTCTACGGGCGACATACTCTGGCTGCCGGGTTGATGAATATGGACCAACTCCTCACCGTCTTGATGATTGACCTATATGGCTGGCCCTTCTATTTTGCCTTAGCCTTCCCATTGTTGCCATTTCTGACGGGTCGCGCCAATCGCTGCGATGTGCTGAATGGCCTAGGTGTCCTTGCTATCCTGCTGGGACACGTCCCTTACTTCTATCACGGCATCGCCTACGGCCCCCGTTACTACTATGCAGCTTTGCCAATGCTGGTAGTGCTCACGGCGCGGGGCGTGGTTGTGAGTCAGGAGGTGGTCAACGATCTCATAGCACGGCTCCGCGGCCGGAGAATACCCAGTGGATGGGCAGTCTACCCGGTTCTGGGGGCTTTGATCGCCCCCAACTTGTTCTTTTACCTTCCCCGGCACCTGGAAATTTATGCCGACTTCACGGGCATCCCGTGGGAGAAGGGCTTGAGCGCCGAGGCGGTATATGAGCACCAGCCCGAGGGCGCTGTAGTCATCACAGATAACCGTTGGGTGTACCTCAATGTGCTTTCTGTCCGGAACTGCCCCTCGCTAGACTGCAGCACGATTTACGCCTTTGCCGAAGATGAAAACCATCTCGCTGTCTTGCGCGCTCTGTATCCGGACAAACAGTTTTTTCAGATCGAGTGGCAAGACGGCCGCATCTTCTCAGAGCCACTCCATCCTTTTTCAACAGGTTCTTGGTAGCAGGCGGGCAATTCATTGCTGGCCGAGCCGGCGGCTGTTACATGACCAGAAACCGGGTCTCGTGCTAAATGACGCGATCAAGGTTCAAAGGCAATTCGTGCTGAAAGCATACGACGAAGCCGGGTAGGCACACCGCCCCTACCCAATCGGCTAGTATATTCCACACCAAAAACCACCCTATCGAGGGTGGTGTCCCCGCTTGATGTACGGTATAATCTGATCATCTGCTCATCAGATGTCTGATGATAGGTAATATCCCCTTATGGCTGATTTCCGCTCTATCCCTAAGCTGCCCTCCATTCCGGAGGTCGTATTTGAAGAGATTCAGAGGCTCATCGCCGAAGGTGAGTTGCGCCCTGGAGACCGGCTCCCCTCGGAGATGGAGCTGGCTGAACGCTTCGGCGTTGGCCGTTCCTCGGTTCGTGAAGCGATGCGGGCCCTGCAACTGCTGGGAGCTATCGAGGTGATCCAGGGAAAAGGCACCTTTGTCCGCGAGCCGGGTATTCTCCCACTGGTCATCGACTGGACGCGCATCAACCAGATCGGCGTGATTTCGGAGGTGATGGAGGCCCGCCAGTTCATGGAGGTGCTGCTAGCGCAACTGGCCGCCGAACGAGCCACCGATGAGGACATCGAGGCTCTGCGCGCAACCATGGCGCGCTCACGAGAAAGCATCTCGGACCTCGAGACCAACGTGCAGGCCGGCGTGGACTTCCATCTGGCCCTGGCTGGTGCCGCCCACAACCAGGTACTGGCGCTCATGTACCGCACCATCCGCGACCTATACCTGGAAACAGCACGCCAGACGCGGATCACGCCGGAGATTGCCCAGGACCGTCTGCATGATCACGAACGCATCATGCAGGGTGTGATAGCCAGAGACCCCGAGGCGGCCGCCCAGGCCATGAGGGAGCATCTGGAGAAGGCTCGCCGCATCCTTACGGCGGGCAAACCGAAGAAGATGGCTAATGGCTAGATGGCTAGATGGCTAATGGCTTAGATGGCTGCAGGAGGATAGACCCCATGCCATACTATGACTTGCGTGAATTCCTGGACCGGTTGGAAGCCGAGGGACAGCTTCGGCGGGTGCACAAGGAGGTGGACTGGAACTTGGAGCTGGCTCACGTGGCCAAGCTCAACGAGGAGAAGCCGGGCGGCGGGTATGCCCTGCTCTTCGAGAACATCAAGGATTATCCCAGCCACCGCGTGCTCAGCAGTGCCCTGACGGCCCGGGAGCGGCTGGCCTACGCGTTGGAGATGCCGCCGGCGACCAGCCTGATGAATCTTTCCCGGCTGTGGGTTGAACGCATCAAGGATCGACGGATCCCTCCAGTCCAGGTGGATCCCGATGAGGCACCTTGCAAGGAAAACGTCATCACCGGCGATGCGGTCGATGTGACGATGTTCCCCGCCCCATGGTTCTACCCCGACGATGGCGGACGGTATCTGGGGACCGCCGGCGGGCTGGTGACTCGCAACCTGGAGACAGGACGCCTAAACGTGGGCACCTACCGCTGCATGATCGTGGACGACAAGCATGTAACCACTTATTTCATCAAGGCCAAGGACGGTGAGATCGACCTACGTGGATATGCGGAGAGGGGAATGCCCATGCCGGTTGCCCTGGTCATTGGCAGCGATCCCACCCTTTTCCTCTGCTCCAGCACCATGTTCCCCCTGATGGAAAGCGAGTATGAGGTCGTCGGCGCCCTGCGGGGTGAACCTTTGCCGGTAGTGAAGGCGGAAACCAGCGATCTGCTTATTCCGGCCACGGCAGAAATTGTGATCGAGGGTGAGATCGTGCCTGGCGAGCAATTGCCCGAAGGTCCCTTTGGGGAATACACCGGCCACTACTCGGGCAAGGGGAGTTCCCCCTACGAATACATGCACGTCAAGGCCATCACCTTCCGAAACGACCCAATTCTCTGGGCAACGACTGTTGGCCGGCCCGTCACCGATACGCACATGGTGATGGCCGTCAATCGCACCGCGTCCCTCTGGAACGACCTGGAGCGTATGGGCATCCCAGGCATCAAGGCTGTCTACGGACCGCCGGCGGCAGCCGGCCGGATGCTGGCCATCATCTCCATAAACCCCATGTACCACGGCCACTCTACCCAGGTGGGCCTGGCTGCCTTCGCCACGCACACCGGCAACTACGGACTGAAAACGGTGATCCTGGTAGACGACGATATCGACCCCGAGAACATGGAGCAGGTCATGTACGCTCTGAGCTTCAAGTTCCAGCCCGAGTTTGGCACCCAATTCATTCATCGTGGGCGATCCACGCCGCTGGACCCCTCGCTGCCACGCAGCGCCCGCTTCCTCACCAGCCGCGTGATTCTGGATTGCACCACCCCCTACGAGTGGGATGAGAACGAGCGGCCGCTGAAAATCGAGCTGGATGAGGAACTGGTCAAGCGCATCCAGGAGCGTTGGGACGAGTATTTCGCCGAGCCGGCGGAGATCCCTGAGCGGTTGGAGGAGTTGGTGCCGGCATGATGGGAAGGATCAGATTTCGATGAGTGAAGATAAACCTGTTATTGGCATCGTCAGCTATGGGCGCAATGAGGCAGGTCAGTTCTATCTGCCGGCTGCCTACGTGGATGCGGTGCGCCTGGCCGGCGGACGGCCTGTCATCCTGCCTCCTGGAGAACAAGAGAGCGACGCCTTGCTGGCCCTGGTGGATGGCCTCATCCTTTCGGGCGGTGGCGACATGGACCCTGGCCTGTATGGCGGCACCAACCACCCTGCCATCTACATGGTGGATGCCGAACGGGATTGCTCCGAGCTGGATCTGGTGCGTCTGGCCGTAGAGGAGCAATATCCTACACTGGCCATCTGCCGCGGGATTCAGGTTCTCAACGTAGCCCTCGGCGGAGACCTGGTCGAGCACATTCCCGACGTCTACGGCGAAGAGGTCATCCACCGGCTTCTCCCCCCTGGGCCGGCGGATCACACCGTCCAGGTTGCGTCTGACACCCATCTGGCGCAGATCCTGGGTCAAACCGAACTGTCGGTGCGCTCATGGCACCATCAGGCGCTGAAGCGACTCGGCCGGGGGTTGCGGCCGGCTGCCTGGGCCCCAGACGGCGTCATCGAAGCCGTCGAGTCGGAGAACCAGGCCTGGCTGGTGGGTGTGCAGTGGCATCCTGAGCTGACGGTGTCTACCGATCGGCCACAGCAGCAGCTCTTTGCGGCCCTTGTTAACGCTGCGCACCGGCGGCGGTCAGGCTCGCCGCCGGCCCGGCCTTGCATTGAAATACCAGGCTGAAAGGTCAAGCCCGCTGAAGAACATTGAGAAATTACTCCGGGTACCATGCTTACGCGCGTCCGCCCAGAGTTACGCAGACGGCGCTCCACCCTTCGACGAGCTCAGGAGAGGCCTCAGGACACCGCTCTGGGCTACGCATTTCGCCGCTCTTCGAGCTCAGGCCGTTGAACTTCGCAGGGAGTGGCGAAGTTTGTAGCCGTGAGTGGAAGTCGGGCTGCCGTTTGGCCGACTGGAACTCACGGCGGGCCTCGCTAGGAGAGTACTTCATAAGTGGGCTGACCACAAAAGGTGGTCTGCGGTGCAGCCGGCTTCCAGCCGGCTTGAGCTATTAGCCTGCGGTTTCAACCGTAGGCTACGCCGGCTGCTCCTCTATCAGCTTGACGGTGAAACAGCAAGCCACCCGCCCGGATTGGAAGTCGCTCAGCCAGGCAATTCGCTAGCAGCCGGGCGGACTTTGAACATAAACCAACACTATCATGAATTCGCAAGCTGATACGGCAGAGGTCGTCTGCTTTGGCATGATCACGCCGGCCGTGGTATTGGTGGTGGACCAACTACCTGAGTACAATACGGGCGCGCTTATCAAACAGGTGAGCGAATTTGTCTCAGACGACGCCGCCATTGTCGCCTGTCTGCTGCGGGGGTGGGACGTACGGAGCGGTCTGATCGGAACGGCTCTGGGGGATGATCCCCGGGGGCGGGAGGTTGCACGTCGGCTCAAAGAGTTGGGTGTCTTGGGCAGGGTGCGCCTCTCGTGGCGTATGAAAACCCCCTTTGAGGTGAACATCTCGGACCGGATGGGGGCGCGCACGTACTTCTGGCAACGGGACCCTGAAGTGCTGGCTACGCTGGACACCGCCGATCTCTCCCTGCTGAAGGGGGCGCGCCTGCTGTACGTGGACTGGTATGACGGTGACCACATCCTGCGCCCGATGGATGAGGCCCGCCGGCTGGGCGTTCCCGTGTTCCTCAACCTGGAGCATGGGCATCAGACCCCCGACATTCTGGCCCGTTATGCCAGGCGAGCCACCATCTGTCAGGCGATCACAGACCCGGCTCAACGAGGCGGTGACCCCTTTGCCGTGATCCGGCAGTTGCTGGCGGCGGGTGTGGAGACAGCCCTGGTTACTCTGGCCGGCGATGGCTGCCTGGCTGTGCGTGGCGGAGAGATGCTCCGGGTCTGGGCTCCGGAGGTCCCGGTGGTGGACGGATGTGGAGCTGGGGCCGCCTTCTCGGCCGGGTTCATATACGGCCATCTGCGGGGGTGGGGCCTGGAGAAGACGGTGCGGTTCGCCTCCGCTGCAGCGTCCCTCAAGTGCACCGTGGCGGGGCCTTGGGCCGCCCCCCTAACGGAGATCCATCGGTTGGCAGAGGAGGTTACCGTTGAGCGGCCTGTCGTTACTGGAATTTGACACAGCCTTAGTGCTACAACGAGGTTTTGTCATAACGTACGCTCTGAAGCCCGTCCCCGGGCCGATTGTGGTGCCAAACCTGCCCAGACACGGCCCGAGGACGGGCCTTTGAGCCTTGCAGGCCCGGGCATTGGTCCAAAGTACGGAGCCAGTGCCGGATATCGGGGGCAGATTGGCCGGAACGCAGCGATCCCGCACGCCATGGCCAACAACATCACCTTCCAGGCCGGCGATGTGCTGGTTACCGGGGTCGACGCGCCGGTCTGGGGCTATCATCGTGACCTGGAGAGCCTGACCTTGCCGGCGTGAGGCAGCCGTTTCAAGTTAGCTGGAGATTGGAGATTTGCCGTGAACGGAGCTAAAGGATTGGAGATTGGCGCTATAGCACAGCAATCTCCAATCTCTAATCTCCAATCTCCAATCTCTGTCAAGCACATAAGGAGATGAACCGTGAAATCCTTCAAGATCGCCGCTGTACAGGCCGCACCCATATTCCTGGACCGCGAGGCAACCGTCGCCAAAGCCGGCGACCTGATCGCCGAGGCGGCGCAGAATGGCGCTCGCTTGGTGGTGTTTCCCGAGGCCTTCATCCCCACTTACCCCGACTGGGTGTGGGCGATCCCGCCCAGCCAGGGCCGACTGCTCAGCGACCTCTACGCCGAGCTGGTAGACCAGTCCGTCACGATCCCCAGCCCGGCCACAGATCGATTGTGCGAGGCTGCGGCGGAGGCCGGCGTCTACGTGGTAATGGGCGTGAACGAGCGCAACGCCGAGGCCAGCAACGCCAGCCTCTACAACACCGTGATCTACATCGCCCCCGATGGCAACCTGCTGGGCAAGCACCAGAAGCTGATACCCACCGCTCCGGAGCGCATGGTGTGGGCCCCTGGCGACGGGAGCACTCTGGACGTGTACGACACCGAACTGGGCAAGCTTGGCGGCCTGATCTGCTGGGAGAACTACATGCCCCTGGCACGCTACGCGCTGTACGCCTGGGGGGTGCAGCTCTACCTGGCCCCCACCTGGGACCGGGGCGAGCCCTGGCTTTCGACCCTGCGGCATATCGCCAAGGAGGGCCGGGTGTACGTGCTCGGCTGCTCCATGGCCCTGCGCAAGGACGACATCCCCGACCGGTTTGACTTCAAGGCGCAGTACTACACCGATGCGCCCGAGTGGATCAACGTGGGCGACAGCGCCATCGTGAACCCCGACGGGAAGTTCATCGCCGGCCCGCTCCACAAGGAACAGGGGATCCTCTACGCCGAGATCGACCCGCAGCAGATGCGCGGTTCGAAGTGGAACCTGGACGTGGCCGGCCACTACGCCCGGCCCGACGTGTTCCAGCTAACGGTGCGCAAAGACCCACGTCCGATGATCGCTGTCGCTGAGGGGCCTGCGGCGGGGGCTGAAGGCGAAACGGACGCGTTGACGATCTAGGCCCGCCCCCCTGGTGAACCTAATCGATCCGAAGCCCCACCCGGCCTACCAGACGGTGCTCGATGCTGCATCACCCCCGGGGCGCCAGTACTACCGGAAAGGCGAGTACCTGTTGAAGAACCACCCCCTGATTATCGATGACTGACTCTCAAGGAGGGTTATATGTTCAGATACTCTTCCCCTTAATCGGGGCGTTGCTTGGTTATTACGTGGCACCTCGTATTCGGCAATAGGATTTCACCGCGAGCACAAACTCGACAAGGAGATAACAGATCATGGCATACGTCTTGGTACGGCACAAAGTCAGGGACTACCCAGCAAGGAAGCGATGGGCGAAGCGGGTGTCATTGAAGCGCCTGAGATTTACATCCTGGAAGAAGTGGCCCGAGGCATCACCGCGTAATTCGTGGTGGGGCAGGGGCGAGGCAAACCTTGCGAAGCGATGGAACATGCACGCGATGACAAACAAGTCACCACGCTCGGTGGCGGCTGTTTCTGGTGCCTCGAGGCCGTCTTCGATGAGCTGAAAGGCGTGGAGCGGGTAGAGTCGGGCTACTCGGGCGGCACCGTGCCCTACCCAACCTACCAGCAGGTCTGCACCGGCACCACCGAGCACGCCGAGGTTGTGCAACTGACGTTCGACCCAAACGAGATCTCATTCAGAGAGATCTTGCAGGTTTTCTTCACAATCCACGATCCGACGACCCTGAATCGCCAGGGCGCAGACGTGGGTATCCAGTACCGCTCGGCGATCTTCTATCACAATCAGCAGCAAGAGGAGATTGCGGGGCAAGTCATCGCGGAACTTGAAGCAGCACAAATCTGGAATGCCCCAATCGTCACGGAGGTCGCACCCTTCCAGGCATTCTACAGGGCCGAGGATTACCACCAGGACTACCTATGTGTATGGTCGGTGGGGCGGGCGACCGCCCCACCGCCGGTTTAGAACCCCGCGTGAGCCTTCGCGCAACGCGCAGACGCTTACTCGTCGCGGATGAGATCTCTTACCTGCTCGGCCATTTCCGGCGTCACTTCCACATCGTGCACCGTGCGAGCGTGTTCAGCGGCCTGCTGCAGGATCTCTTCTTCGCTCCCGGCACGAATTTCGTGCTCGCAATCGAAGCCGGCATCACGACAACGTAGTACCTTACTACACGCAAGCCATCCCTTCGGCAAGCTCAGGACAGGCTTGCAGGTCTTTGGGCGTTGGGTGCAGCCGGAGCGCAAAGGCAACCGCGGTCCGCATCCCAAACCCCGCCTGGAGGCGCC
>JBHIAO010000200.1:0-10088 GCA_046758565.1 Anaerolineae bacterium | reverse complement strand
CAGATTCAGGAGACCGTGCGCCAGTTCGAGCAGACGCTGGGGCTGGTGCAGCCCATCGAACGGGACTCGCAGCAACTGAAACGTGCCCTGGAGACGGGCAAGCAGATCATCGTCAGCACCCTGCAGAAGTTCCCTTTCATCGTGGATGAGGTTGGCCGGCTGCCGGGCCGGAAGTTCGGCGTCATCATCGACGAGGCCCACTCCTCCCAGTCGGGCGAGACGGCCAAGAGCCTGAAGCAGGTGCTGGCGGTGGACAGCCTGGAGCAGGCGGAGGAAACGGAGCGCGACGTTGAGGACATGGAGGATCGCATCGCGCGGGAGATGGCGGTGCGGGGCCGGCTACCCAACGTGAGCTTCTTCGCCTACACCGCCACCCCCAAGGGCAAAACACTGGAGCTCTTCGGCACCCCTCAGCCCGATGGCAGTTACGCGCCCTTCAGCCTCTACCCCATGCGCCAGGCCATCGAAGAGGGCTTCATCCTCGACGTGCTGGAGAACTACACCACTTATGCCAGCTACTTCCGCCTGCTCAAGACCGTCGAGGACGACCCGCGCTTCGACAAGGCCCAGGCTGCTGCCATGCTCAAGTCCTTCGTCGATCTGCACGAGCACACCATCCGCCGGAAGGTCGAAATCATGGTCGCGCACTTCGCCCGCCATGTGCAGCACCGCATCGACGGCCAAGCGAAGGCGATGATCGTGACGCGCAGCCGGCTGCACTGTGTGCGCTTCAAGCTGGAGGTGGACCGCTATCTCAGGGAGCGGGGTTACGACTTCAAGGCGCTGGTGGCCTTCTCGGGGACCGTCACGGATGGCGGCAAGGACTACACCGAGCGGAGCATCAACGGCTTCCCCGATAGCCGGACGGCACATCAGTTCAAGAAGAAACCCGAGTACCGCATCATCGTCGTCGCCGACAAGTTCCAGACCGGCTTTGACGTGCCCCTGCTGCACACCATGTACGTGGACAAGAAACTGGGGGGCGTCAACGCGGTGCAGACCCTGTCGCGCCTCAATCGCACGCATCCCGGCAAAGAAGAGACGATGGTGTTGGATTTCGCCAACGAGGCGGAGGAGATCGAGCGAGCCTTCGCCCCCTACTACGAGAAGACCCTGCTCTCCGAAGGCACCGACCCCAACCAACTCTACGACCTACAGGACCAACTCCTCGACTACCACATCTTCGATCTCGCGGACGTGCAGCGCTTCGCCGAGGCGTATTTCGATCCCGCCGGCACGCAGGACCAGTTGCACGCGGCGCTGGGGCCGGCGGTGGAGCGATTCAAGGCAGCCACCAAAGAAGAGCAGGCCGATTTCCGAAGTAAGCTCAAAGACTACGTGCGGCGCTACGCCTTCCTCTCCCAGGTCATCTCATTCGTGGACACCGATCTGGAGAAGTTCTACCAATTTGCCCGCTTCCTGGCGCGCAAGCTGCCCATCTCGCGCGAGCGGCTGCCCGTGGAGATCAAGCAGGCTGTCGATATCGACTCCTTCCGGCTGCAGCAGACCTCAAGTGGCCCGATCAAATTGCCGCGCGGCGAGGGCGAGCTGCAACCATTGTACGAAACGCCTGGAGGTTACCACACCAAAGATGAGGAGCCGCTCTCGCAGATCATCCGAGAACTGAATGAGCGATTCGGTGCCGACTTCGCCGACGAAGACAAAGTGCGGGTCGTTGTGGGGCAACTGGATTCAAGCCTGGCGAAGAACGAAGCCCTGAAGCGCAGTGTGGAGGTCAACCCGCCGGAGAAAGCCCGCCTGAGCTTCGAGCACTTCGTCGGCGACGAGATGCAGAAGATGATCGACATCCACTTCAAGTTCTACAAGAAGTTCACCGATGACCCAGACTTCGCCCAATATTTCCTGGGCTGGCTATTTGATCGATACCATCGTACGGTGCTGGCTCAGAATGCGTGATGGGGTCTTCTTTCTCCATCTCGTCCGGTGACTGATGTCGCCCACACTTGAGGTGAATGACATGGCAGCCGCGAGTGGAGGGCGGAGCGCCGGCGACGACCGGAACTCGCGGCAGGGACTTCGGTGATCCCGATCCCCGCCGGCCGTTTGCTGGCATTCCTTCGTGTCCAGTGGTACACTCGATGTCAGAGCCGAACACCAACCCGTGGAGACCGTTTACGTGATCGAAACCCGCGTCACGATCCCAGGCAAGGACAGCACGTGAGAGATTATGAACCTCAGCCGTAATGCCCGCCGCGCCGGCCTCATCCTCGGCATCTGGCTGATCGCCATCATCGTCAGCCTGGTGGTCGTGCCACGCCTGCCGGGAGAGCTACCCACCTGGCTGATTTGGGCAGTGGCCATCCTGGCGACCGTGATGCAGGTGGCGGACGTCTTGTTCGGCCTATTCGAGGAAGAGGAACCTACGCCGACTGGCGCCCCATTCGTCCACGTCCAGCCATCCCCCGAACCTCTCACCCCTCTCGACCTCCCACCGGACCTGCCCACATGGACCGGTCGCGAGAAGGACACGCAGTGGCTCCTGGACCAACTCCAGCAGGAAACCGACGTGGTGGCCATCACCGGCATCGTCGGCATGGGCGGCATCGGCAAATCCGCGCTGGCGGTGCACGCCGCCCACCAGGTGGAGCCCGACGACTTCCCCGACGGCATCCTGTGGCTCGACCTGCGGGGCGCCCAACTCGACGTGCTGCTGGCCGGCGTCGCCGGCTACTACGGCCAGCGCCGGCGGGTGGACGACGAGCCCACCCTGGAGCGCAAAGCGGCCGTCGTGCGCTCCATCCTGGCCGGCAAGCGGGCGCTGCTCATCCTGGACAACGCCGAGACGAGCGAACAACTGGACCTCCTGCTGCCGGGCGAGGGGCCGTGCGTCACCGTCGTCACCACCCGCGAGCGGAACCTGCGCGCCCTGCACGGGGCAGCCACCCGTCCGCTGGAGGAGCTGACCCCGGCCGAGGCCGAGATACTGTTCGTCAAGATCCTGGGCCGGCCCCTGAGCGAGGAGGAGCGAGACCAGGTGACCGCTCTCCACGAACTCCTGGAAGGGCTGCCGCTGGCGCTGGACCTGGCGGCCAGCCGGCTGCGGGAGTGGCGCCGGCCGTGGGCGGACTACGTGGCCGCGGTGGGCGACGAATTGCGCGGCCTGGACATGCTGGCGGACCCCGAGGACAGCCGGTCG
Source organism: Anaerolineae bacterium (assembly GCA_046758565.1). Classification (GTDB taxonomy): domain Bacteria; phylum Chloroflexota; class Anaerolineae; order Epilineales; family JAANWY01; genus JBHIAO01. The sequence continues at coordinate 6,931 of JBHIAO010000200.1, read as the reverse complement.
GTGCGGGCCGCCTTCGCGCTGAGCTACGACGCGCTGGACGCAGACCAGGAGGTCCTGTTCCGCGCCCTGGGCGCCCTACGCGCAGCCCCACTTTCGCCCCCGAAGCGGCGGCTGCCCTGGCCGCCGTCGAGCTGGGGGCGGCGCACGACATCCTGGAACGGCTGGCGAGCCTGTCCCTGGTGGAGCCGCCGCCGGAACACGGTGGCCGCTACCGGTTGCACGCCCTGTTGGCCGCGTATGCGGGCGAGCTCCTGCGGGGAGACGAAGCCGGGGCTGCCATCGTTACCGAGCGACACGCCGGCCACTTCCTGACGGTGGCGCAGCAGTACACCCTGGAGGCGTACAACGCCGGCCGGTGGGCGTCTTACGACGTGGACTGGCCCGACGTAGTGGCCGGCGCCGATTGGGCGCTGGCACAGTTGGAAGCGGACGGACGGGAAGCCGCCGAGTGGGTGGATCGCTATGTGAGGGCGCTGACCCAGGTGGGAGGCCGGCGCGATCGCCGGCTGGGGCTGCGCTGGTTCCAGGCGGGGATCCAGGCGACCCGGATGCTGGGGGACCGGGCCGGCGAAGCGGCGACGCTGAACAACATGGCAATCATCTACTTTCAGCGAGGGGAACCCGAGCGCGCCGAAGAATTGCTGCACCGCGCTCTGCAGCTAGCTCGTGACGTCGGGGCAGTGGCCGTTGAAGCCGCGCACCTTCATAACCTGGCCTCCGTGCTGCACAGCGCGCTGGGGCGAACCGACGAGGCCATCGATCTCGCCACGCGTTCGATCAGCATCCTGAAGCAATACAACTTGCCCCAGGATGCGTATGGCAGTTCGCTGGCACAGCACGAGGCGCTTCTGGGCCAGATGCAGGCGCTGCGCGGGGAACTTTGAATCACTGAGGGCACTGAAAACACTGAACAGGACTCAACCCTCAGTGCAATCAGTGAGATCAGTGCCGTCAGTGATTCCAGGCTCTGGGCCAATTGGCCAAAGTGGAAGAGCAGTTGCTGGAGGTGGTGGCACTGGATGAGGCCATCGGCCACCCCAATCTGGAGCGCGACCGCGAGACACTGGCCTAATGCAGGCGCTGCGCCGGTCCAGTGGTCAGTGATCAGTCAGTGCCAGCAAATTAAGACCTCCGAGGTCTGCGGGAGAGCCTCACAGGTACAAACTGCGTCGTATTTGCCATGAAACCTTGTCGTCCAGAGGCCGTATGAGACCTCGGAGGTCTGGACGTTGGCTTAACTTAGACATTGAGTGATCAGTTACAGGAGTTACGCGGTTCAGACTTCGGAAGTCTCTGAAAGCCACTTCTGCTAGCAAAGTTACTCGCATCATGAGGCCATTTTGTTGGCGAAATCACCAGTGAAGACTTCCGAAGTCTTTTCGCCAGCTTGACTGCGTAAGTCCTGTCAGTTATCAGTGATCGGTAAGCAGTCATTGTTGTTGGAGAGACCGGATAGAGATCGGACAGCCCAGTTCAGCAGAGGCGACTCCCACAGCCTGCTCGTTCGATAAACTCAGAGCCTGCCCGAAGAGAGATCGCCTGAGCCCTGCCCTGAGGTCCCTCCTGAGCCTGACGCCTGTCATGACCCAGCCGAAGGGAAGGGCCTGGTTGAAGGGTCGTCGAATGGCGCCGCCATCCGTACAAAGCATCCGCTAATCCGCTTCGGCGAAGCCAATCCGCTGACCACCCAGCACGACGAGTTACTCTGTTCCACCCGAGTTCACCAGCTCATGAGCGATACGTTGCCATGCCTGTTCGGGGGGTCGGACATCCTCAAAGCCGGCCTTCAACACCTTGCCGATCCACCGATCGAGATCGTCTCGTTCAGGCTCCAGTGATGTTCGCATGTTGGCATCTCCTCACTTCGCATAAACCCACCCTCTTAGCGGCGGGCGGTTGCCGGCTACCGTCCGCGCGGAAACCCGATGTAGCGCGGGACTCGCTCGCAGTACTGTACATACTCATCACCGTAGACGTTGCGCAAATGCTCCTCTTCTGTAAGCACCATCATATGAGCGATAGCCCCAAATAGAACCATCCACCCTACGGTGTGCCACGACGGCCAAAGCATTGCATATCCGATCACAGCCAGGGCACATGCCACCGTCTGAGGATTCCTGGACAGACGATATAAGCCAGACTGTTTCAGCACATTCACCTCTTGACCCAACGAGCGACGGAGTCCAAAGCCGGCCATCGTTATGAACAGAGTCACCAGCCCGACGATAATCAGGGTCCACCCTGTGACGCTGAGGACCGGACTGACATCTGACGGCGGCCATCCAGGGGGAAGGTCAAGCCAGGTAAACGTGCCCCACAGGAAGAAGATCAGCGTTTCCAGAAAAGTGGACAACCATGTCAGCCGGCCTTTCCGTCGGTAGTCGCGTCGCACGAAGATACGAAATGTCGCAAAGGCGGCGACCAGTAATAGGAAAGCCAGGATCAAGTAGACAGGGAGTACCATCCAGTGGTTTCTTGATCGCACGTTAACTAGCTCTCCGATTTCCGATGAGAATAGATGTTCAAGCCTGTATTAAAGTTCCTGCCATCCGTGAGCGGGCACCCGAACCTGCAGCCTCCCTCAAAGTGGCGAGCTATTTCCAAAGAAGCGGAATGACTCGGCCGGTTCGGTTCATATACAATCGGTAATCTTCTCCAAAGTGTTCAAGCATCATCTGTTCCTCACGTGGAACTCGGATCAAGTACACTGGGAAGAAGAACAACAGTCCGCCCAGTCCGGCAAGCCAGTTCTGAACCAGCAAAGCCTGCGCAACTCCCCACAACCAGACAGATGCATAGATAAGATGGCGGATGTAGTGGTATACCCCTCGGGTTACAAGCTTATGCTCCTGAGCAATCTCAAGCGTGGGTGACCAACTGCGCCCAAGGTCAGCATGCGCCCTCCAAAGCAGCAAGAGGCTAAGAACGAACACACCTGCGCCTGTCCAGCCCACCCATGCAGGTAGAGAATAATCTGCAAAGTCCAACCAGGTTGAGACAACGTAAACTAACGGAAGTACCTGGAGTCCAACAAACGCGAGGATATCCAGTAACGCGTCCGCTGCGGTGGTGTGGCTTTCTGATATCTTCTTCTGCCTTCTCTCTTGTTTGTTCCGCATGCGGTGCGGAAAACGGATGATCTCCGCCACAATCCAGCCGCTCAGGAAAATGATCTCAAAGATATTGTCGGGCATCACAAACTCCTCCGATTCAATAGATGAATGGAATCAGCTTGCTCGTAGTCTCCCTATACTTCCGATACGCATCTCCGAACTCTTCGATCAATATCCTCTCCTCGATCCTGATCCTGTTGAGGAATAACGGGATCAGGGCTAACATAGTCAGGAGACCATACAGACTTGAGGCGTACACTGGCACGCCAATACAGACCATGATGACTCCCAGATAGATTGGATGTCGCGTGAAGCGGTAGACGCCATGTGTAATGAGTTGATGACCTTCCCTTATCACCAGAGTTGAAGAGTGAAACCGGCGGAGTGTACCCATGGCGACGAGAGCGACTGTAAATCCGACGACGATAAGGGCCAATCCGACAATGTTTGATAGTGAGAGCAGGTACAGACTCCGCGGGCTCCTGAACAGGTCCCATATGGTGGCTACCAACCCGTCCCACCCGTCCCGCGCGCTGAATACCAGCCCTGCGGTAAAGACTAAGAGCGCAGGGAGGGCAAAATAGAGCACGTCTTCTCTTATGGCGTTTCGCACAATTCCATGCCTTGAAAGAAACCCGCGTTTTGCCATTCTCTCAAATCACCTTTCCCATAGCGATATGCACCAGGAAACTGCCTGACAGACAAGCCGGTACCACGGCAACGAAGCCCACCGCATCCACCATGAAGTGCGCGAGGATCACACTTTCGAGGCTTTGCTTCCAATACAACCAGCCAAATGCGACTCCGCGGGGGCTGTTGTGGGTAGTCAGGAAGACCGTCACCCCCTCGCGGGCGGCCAGGGTCTCCAGGTCATCGCGCACCGCCGCCGCTGCCACCACGTCCAGGCCGGCGGTCGGCTCGTCCAGGAAGACCAGGGGCGGACGGTGAAGCATGGCCCGGGCCAGTTTCTGCTTCATCCCTTTGCTCCACGTCCCCACCCGCTCCTTTCGTTGCTCCCACACTCCGATATGGGTCAGCAGTTCTTTGATGCGGGCCTGCCGTTCGGCCGCCGGCATACGCCAGATCCGACCGTAGAACTCCAGGTTGTCTTCCGTGCTCAGTTGCTCGTAGACGCCGGGGTGTTCGAGGAGTGCTCTGGTGCGGGTGCGGACTTTGTCGGCCTGGGTTCGGGTGCCGTTCCCCAGCACCTCGGCCCCAGCAGGCTCAGCAGCAGGTTGATGGTGGTGGTCTTGCCGGCGCCGTTGGGGCCCAGCAGGCCGAAGATTTCGCCGTGCTCGATGGCAAAGGATATGTCGGCTACAGCGTGTGATCGCCGAACGATTTGGCGACTTGTGAAACCTCTACTGTGGGCATCATGTTCTCCTTTCATTCGCAGTTCTCGGCAGAACAACAGTCCCGCAGGCGGTGCACTTTCGTGCCGGGACTGACGTAATGAAGGGTGATGACGCTATGCTCCCGAGAACGAAGTGGCCTGTGGGCACTGCGTAGAGGAAGATTCGGCGCCAACCCCGGAGCTTGTGCTCATGCCAAAGAAGACCGGAGCCATAGCCGAGAAACCCATCCTCAAGTGCCGAACCGCATTCTGGGCACCACCGCATACTTTGTGTCATGAGCAGAGTCCTCCTCAGGTATGCTACGAATTGCCATCGCTTCCTATCGGCCTGCGGTTCAGCCGCCGCCGACTCTGGCAAGACTCACCACGCTATCCAGAACGAAACACAGGCAAAACGCGCCGCGCATAGCCGCGCCGAAGGCGGCCGGCTACAACCGCTTGACGTGCGTCTGGTCGATGCCGGGGATACGGTAGGCGCGGGTGTCGAAGCCGGCGCCCAGGACCACCACCTGATCCAGGCCCTCCTCCAGCGCTGCGCGGAGCACGTCGTCGATGTAGCGCGTCCGGCAAAACAGATTGCCGAGAGCGCCTGGGCCGAGTCTTTCTGCCACGGCGACGAAGGTGTGCCGAAGGCCGGGGAGCAGTAGGATCCGCCACGGCAGCGGCAGGAGCTCGCGGCTGATGGGGTCGTCGAAGAGGCGCTCCGCCTCGGGCCTGCTCAATTCGATGGCTCTGAACAGCGCCATGGCGGTGAGGAAGGCACCGAGTTGACTGTCACCCTTCAACGTGTCTCCTCCGTCGTCAGTTGGCCGAATCGCAACCAAAGCTCGTTGGCTGGCGTATTGCTCGATCTGTGCGCGCGTGGGCTTTGCCGGCAGGCCTGCGGCCCGAAACATGGCTCCGATCATCCTGGGATGCCGGCGCAGGCGCAGCTCCAGGAAGTCAGCAACCCGCTCGGGGTCCGTAATCGGCTCTGCCAGACCGCGAAACTTGCGGGACTTCACCCGCACCTCGACTTCGGGATTGGCGACGATGTTGCGGAACCAGTCGGCCCGTTGTCCTCGGGCCGAGGCGACGTAGATCGTTCCGTTGACCACTTCGTACTGCAGCGGTGTCACGCGAGGCAGTCCAGACTTGCGGCCGATGGCGGTCAACAGCAGGACCAGCCGGCCACAGATCGGCCCCAACCCCAGCGCATAGAGCAGCCGAGGCGGGAATCTGATTAACCGCCATAAGAGTTTCGATGCGCGGTTGCGGACGGACATGTCAGTGCTCCCGCTCTTTTTCGGCAGACATCAAGGCCAGGAAGCGGTCCACATCGTACAGGGCGGCCTGGGCCGCCGGCGAACAGCGCGGCAGCACAACCAGGTCGAAGGCATGCTCGGTCTGCGGGAACTCGTGGTAGACAACGGGCACGCCGGCCAGACAGATCCACCCGATAGCCGCGATGATCGGATCGACATGCACTGCCGGCCAGTCACGAGGACCGTAGATGTACGGGAAGCCGCCAAAGATGAAGAAGACGAGTGTCCCAAGAAAGCTCGACAACGGCGTGAGCCGGCCTTGCCGCCGGTAGTCGCGCCCGAAGAGGACGCGCAGAACCACGAACGCAGCAACCAGCAACAGAGAAGCCGAGATCAGGTAAACAGCGAGTACCGTAACGCGCATCTGGTCAGCCCCTCCACTCTCTATCGTGGTTGGTTTTCGTTTGGCGCCGGCGCAAACCTCGAAGGAATTGCCCAATGTAGCGTCCCATGTCTGCGGTGATCGGCGGCGGCGTCTCCGGGTGTGAAGCGCGCAACGCTTCTTCAAGGGGCGCCGGCCACTTCTCTTCGGAATGAACGATCGTTCCAGGCGCCCCTGCCGTCTCCAGCACCTCCAGCGCCTGCCGGATGACCCGCATCTGTTGTTCCTTGTTGTGGGGCTGCCCCAGGATGTGGCCAAAGGGAAACTCCACGGCCAGTGTGCGCGGAACGCCGATCTTCTCAGCCCAGAATGGCATGTTGGTCACCATGATGGTGGACATTCCGGCGGCTTCGAATGTGCGTGCCAGCACGGGCACGTTGGCTGCACACTCCGGTCAGGCGGTGGTGAGGAGGACACAGTCCACCTCTTCGGCAATGAGTCTCTCAGCCACCTGCGGGCCATAGACGTCCCTCCACCCGCTCAGATTTGCTGGATAACCCTGATAGCCCATGAAGGAGTAGGCTTCTCCTGCCAGGCTCCCAACGCGCCCCTCCGCAGCCAACTCCCGGAAACGGTGGATCGGCAGCAGTATGTTGATGTCCCTGAGTACATCGCGGGTGTTGATGTGCAGATGGCCGGCGCCCACTTCCTCCTGTTTGATGTCCGTGGGAATGATGCGGAGCGAGGGATCGCCCCATGTGGGCTCCCGTCTCTCCCGCTCCACGTCAAACGGTGGTTCGTGACCCTTGTGATACAGCCCGCCCGAGGTCACCAACCC
>JBHIAO010000199.1:0-10089 GCA_046758565.1 Anaerolineae bacterium | reverse complement strand
AGGGCCAACACTCTGCACCGTCACGGGCTCGTCAGCCAGGGTAGAGACATCCTCGTCAGCCACCAACAACCCCACTCGCTTCCCGGCCTCGGCCAGTTCCCGGGCGCGCTCGCGCATCGCCTCCAGCACCCTCCCCCTGGGGCCCATGAACAGCCACATCTCAGCCCGCGGCGCGTAGTGGCGGTCCAGCAACCCCGGCGATCTGGGAACTGATGGGATGGGTTTCTCAGGGCGCTCCATAACAGTCACTCGTCCCAGCACTGCCTCCAGGTCCTCGCGCGTCACACCGCCTGGGCGCAGGATGGTGGGCACCGGCTGCGTCAGATCGAGCACGGTAGATTCCACACCGACCGGCGTGGGGCCGCCGTCGAGCAGCAGGTCGAAGCGCCCGGCCAGGTCGTCCAGCACGTGCTGCGCTGTAGTGGGGCTGGTGCGGGCGAAGCGGTTGGCGATGGGCGTGGCGGAGACCCGGATCAGGGCCAGGGCCACCGGGTGGGCCGGGCAGCGTACCGCCACGGTATCGCCACCGGCGGTAACGACCGGCGGGACAATCTCAGCCCGTGGCAAGACCAGGGTCAGCGGGCCGGGCCAGAAACGCTCGGCCAGGCGCTGCACGATGTCCGACACATGTCGCGCTACCTGCCGCAGGTCAGTGGTCTCAGCCACGTGCACGATGATAGGATCGTGGACCGGCCGACCTTTAGCGCTGAAGATGCGGGCCACAGCCTCCGGGTTTAATGCATCGGCCCCCAGACCATACACCGTCTCCGTGGGGAAGGCCACCAGCCCACCCGGCGGATCACCGCCGCGGCCTGGGCGATGACCTCAGGCGCAGGTTGATCGGGTCGGACGCGAAGTACTTGCCCCGGTTGTTCTGCCACGTATGGCACCCGCAGCCTGACAGGTAGGGCCTCCTTCGGTGTGCGCAGCCGAAGATTGAGCATCTCCACAAACACAGAGAAACCCATGGCGAAATAGATGTATCCCTTGGGAACATGCTGGTGCAGCCCCTCCATGATCAGCGTCGCGCCGATGAGCAGGAGGAAACTGAGTGCCAGCATCTTGATCGTGGGGTGGCGGTTGACGAAACTGCTGATCGCCTCAGCCGAGAGGATCATGATCACGACAGCGATCATCACCGCAGCGATCATCACCCCGACTTCCCGCACCATGCCCACCGCCGTAATCACCGAATCGAGGGAGAAGACCACGTCGAGCAACAGGATTTGGATAATGACGCTGGCGAACGACGGGGCGACGCGGGAGCTCGCGTGCCCCTCTGTCCCTTCTAGCTTGTCGTGAATCTCACGGGTACTTTTGGCCAGCAGGAACAAGCCGCCAACCATCAGAATGAGATCGCGGCCGCTAACCTGCTGGCCGAACAGGGTGAACAGGGGCGCCGTCAAGCCGATAACCCAGGCTATTGACAGGAGCAGGGCGATGCGCATGAACACCGCGAGCGACAGGCCCACCCGCCATGCTCGCATTTGCTGCTGTCCGGGCAATTTGCCAGTCAGGATAGAAATAAAGACGAGATTGTCTATGCCCAGCACGATCTCAAGGGCTGTTAAAGTAGCAAGTCCAATCCATATTTCGGGGTTGGTCAGCCATTCCATTTCGTCAGAACCTCCTGTTGGCCGCCTGAGCAATGACCGCCCTCTCTGGATGCACCGGATCAGCCTTCGGTGCCCGAGCTGCCACGGTTATCCCATGCTCCATTGACATCTGCCACAAAGCGGGTGTCTGATACCGACACGAAGTGCCGTTGTTGGGCATCGTACACGTGAACAGACAACCCGGTTGTTCGCCCGAGCCAGCGCCCGGAAGCGGGCGCGCTGAGGTTGGAAGACTCCCTTTAGTAGTCGAAATTGTAGTCCCAATCCGTGCGGCGGGGGCGGTCTTCCGCCTCAAGGCGTGGCTGGACGATCTCTTCCAGCTTGCCCCGGTCCAGCCACACGCCCTTGCACTCGGGGCAGATGTCGATGAGAATACCTAGTTTTTCGATCTCCTTCATGCGGATGTCACACACAGGGCATTTCACTATTACTCACCTCCTGAATCATTTAGCGTAGGGCGGCTTTGCTAGCCGCCTTTCCGTGTCGGGTGGCAAACTCGACCTACTGCGGTTCGGCTCCCAGCAGCTCGCTGAGGCGCTGGAGATCCGCCTCCAGCGCCTTCATCTCCTCCTGGATGCGGGCGTAGCGTTTCTGCAGCACCTGCATCAGCTCTGCTACGTCGAGCTCACGCTCGTCGGGCGGAGTCGCTGGGGCGGTGAGCTCCACGACCACCTCGGCCGGCGGCGTCTCAGGTGCAGCGGCCACGGCCTCGGGGCCAAAGAGGCGCGCCAGCCCGGTTTCCACCGTGGGCTCCATCACCACCCGGTTGCCGCTGGCCAGCACCACCCGCTTCATCTCCGGCAACCGCCCCGCCTCGGCCTGGAGATAGATGGGCTCCACGTAGAGGTTGGACTGGCCGACGGGGATGACGATCATGTTCCCCCGCAGCACCTGGGAACCGGCCTGACCCCATAGGGTGAGCTGCTCCGAGATCGCCGGGTCCTGATCAATGCGCGCCTCCACCTGCATGGGCCCGAAGACCAGCCGGTCCTTGGGGTAGCGCAGGGCCAGCAGCTTGCCGTAGTGCTCGCCGTCGGAGCGGGCCGCCAGCCAGGTGATCATGTTGTTCTTGTTGGGCGGGGTGTAGGGCCGGATGAGAACGAACTCTTCCCGGGGCTCCCCCGGCAGCCGCGTGATCACGTAGTAGGGCTCCATGGGCACCGTCCGGTCCAGGTAGATCTCGTTGGGGATAGTCCACAGATCCTCTTTGTTGTAGAAGACCCGCGGGTCCTGCATGTGGTAGGTGCGATACAGTTCGGCCTGCACGACGAACAGATCCTTGGGATAGCGCAGGTGGGCGCGCAGCGCGGGCGGCAGGTCCTCCAGAGGCCGGAAGAGGTCGGGGAAGATGCCGGCCCAGGCGCGGATGATGGGGTCCTCCGGGTCGGCGATGTAGAGGGTAACGGCGCCGTCGTAAGCGCTGATCACCGCCTTGACGCTGTTGCGCAGGTAGTTGAAGGCGCCTCCTTCGCCGATGGGCTGGGCGTAGGGGTAGCGGTCGCTGTGGGTGTAGGCGTCCTGGATCCAGTAGAGCTGCCCGTCAGCGACCACGAGGTAGGGGTCTCGATCCAGCAACAGGAAGGGGGCGATCTTCTCCATCCGCTCCTGGATGTTGCGATGGTACAGGACCAGGCTGTCCGGCTGCAGGGCGTCGGAGAGCAGGATGTTGATGTCCCCGAAGCGCACGGCGAAGAGCAAACGCCGGAGGAAGGAGCCCACCCCCACCCCGATCTCCCCCTGGTAAGTGGTGTAAACGTTTTCCTCCCCCCGGGGGTAGCTGAACTCGGGGGTGCGGGTGCGGACGATGACGTAGCCCTCGGTCTTCTCGCCGTGGTAGATCTCCGACCGGGGGATGGACAGCTCACCCCGGGGCGGCACGTCCTGGACGAAGAAGGTAGGCAGGCCTTCGGGGGTCAGCTCGTTGACCGGGCTCATGGCCACGCCGAAGCCGTGGGTGAACTGCAGGCGGCGGTTGACCCAGGTCTGGGCCTCGGCGGGCAACTGCTCCGGCGCCAGCTCCCGGGCGCTGAGCATCACCTGGCGGTACTGGCCGTTTATCGCGTACCGGTCCACGTCCACCCCCACGAAGTCGTAGTAAAGACGGATGCTCTGGAGCTGATTGTAGGTGTCCAGCAGCGGCTCCGGGTCCCACAACCGGATGTTGCGCACCGTGTCCGGGTGGGCGACGATTTCCTGGGGGGTGACCATCTCCTCGCCGGGCAGGGGTACCTCCTGGATGCGGTCCAGGGCGTAGGCCTGGCGGGTGAGGCGAATATTGCGCTCGATGTAGGGCCGCTCCCGGTCCAGCTCCTGGGGCTGCACCTGGAAGCGCTGCACGAAGCCGGGATAGAGTCCCCCGACCAGGAAGCTGGCGACCACCCACAGGGCGACGCCGGCCAGGGGCAGCCGCCAGCCCCGGCGGAACACGTTGACCAGCAGGAGCAGGGCCACCAGAACCGCCAGGCCGGTCAGCAGGTTGAGGGCCAGCCAGCGGGCGTTGACGTCGGTGTAGCCAGCGCCGTAAGCTGCGCTCCGCGTCGAGAAGACCAGCTCATAGATGTCCAGGCGGTAGCCCCAGGCCATCAGCAGCACCGATGCCGCCGCCAGGAGCGACAGGTGGGCCATAATTGGCCGGGTGAGCAGGGCCAGACTCGAGGTCACAGGCGGCAACTGCTCTATCGTCTCCATCGAGCCTGGCGGCAACTGGGGCAGGATCACGCGAAAGACATACACGGCGGCCGCGGCCAGCAGCGTCAAAGCCACCAGTCCCATCAGCCAGCCCTGCACGAAGCGGTGCAGAGGCAGGGTGAAGACGAAAAAGGCCACGTCCCGGCCGAAGAGGGGGTCGGCGGTGCCGAAGGGGGTGGCGTTGAGGTAGCGCAGCACCACCTCCCAGGCGGCGCCGGCGCTCCCGGCCAGGGTGAAGGCCAGGAAGAGCCCACCGCCCACCAGGGCCAGGCGGAATGTCCCCTCCCAGGTCCGCACCATCTCACTACCCGGGTGCTCTCGCAGCCCCACGGCCCGCCGGGCCAGGCGCCCGGCCAGGGCCACGTTGATGGCGAAGCAGGCCAGAAAGACCAGGCCGCCGGCCAGGAAGAGGCCGGCCTGAGCCGCCAGACGGGTGAGATAAACCGGCTGGAAGCCCAGGCTCCCGAACCACAGCCAGTCGGTGTACCGACCAACGCTCGTGGTCAGGGCCAGGAACAGAGCCACCAGCAACAGAACAGCAATCATTCGTCTACTCATGGAAATTACCTCCTGATTGGAAATTAAAGGTTAGAGATGAGTTTCTCATCATCATTCAGCATTCATCGTTCCCGGGCGCCGGATCGGGGTTGGGTTGCATCACTGCACTGGACTTACCAGGTAGAAACACTCACCGACGACCATCGAGAGCACTACCAGCAGAGCCACAACCAGGAACAGTATCTTCCGCCAGTCTCTGCCTCTCTTTGTCCTCATGCCTCCTTCTCCTCCCTGGACTGATAGTGGTAAAGCCCTTCTTTCTTGAACCTGGTCTCGAGGTTTACCCTCGACCGCGATCTAAACCTGCGACCCAGCCGGCGTGCCCAGCGCCGTAGTTGTTGCTCCTCTACCAGCCCAGCCGATTTCGGATTTCGGATTTCGGAATGGACTGTCCGCATTCTGCCCCCACATTCCGCATTCCGCAATCCGCATAGCCGCCCATCAGGCCCATGAAGGCGCCGGGTAGTGGCGCCAGCAGAATCTGGGCCACGAAGAGGGCGATGTAGGCCAGCGGAGCCAGGGGGCCGAAGCTCTGCACCCAGGCCCGGGCAGCTTCGCCCCGAGGCTCGGCCCGAAGGGCCTCGGCACGATCGATCAGGGCCAGGATCGGCTGGCGGACCAGCAACAGGCCATCACACCTTACCCACAGCGAGCATGTAAATGGCTGCCTCGTGCTGCCCGTCTACTTCCAGCATGGCGTTGAGATCGTCGTCCAGAAAGGCGCCCACGGCGCAGGCGCCCATCCCCATGGAAGTCGCCGCCAGGTACACGTTCTGGCCCAGGTGGCCCGTCTCCAGCAAGGCATACCGGTACGCGCGTTCCTGGTACTTCCAGCGCAGCCGTTGGAAGATGGCAGTGAAGATAAGCACCAGGTTGGCCTGGCCCAGAAACTCCTGCATCAGCCCGTGGCGGACAATCTCCCCTCGCAGGTCGCCGGCCTGCACCAGCTCCAGAGCATGCTCCCGCACGGCATAGTGATACAGCCCCGGCTCCAGGCCCTCCACCCGGTGCACCACTGGGTAGATCTCCATGGGGTACAGCGCTCCGGCCGAGGGGGCCGCCCGCAGCTTGTGCCCCCAGCGCTGGGCGTTAATGCCGCCGGTGTAGAACAGCAGTCGGGAGAGCTCCTCCAGCGTCATGGGCTGGCCGGAGTAGTCCCGCACCGAGCGCCGTCGCTGGATAGCCTCTTCGGTGTACAGACCCCGGAAATCCCTGTCCTGAGCGGCGTCGAAGGGGTCGGGAGCGGGCAGCGGGATGTGCTCCGCCCAGGCGTATTCCTTGTACAGCGCCGGCTGGCGGCCCCAGTTAGCCACCGTGCCCAGCAGACTCAGCAACCTGGGCTTGCTCCACTCGTGGTAGATCACCCCGACATCGGCACCATAGGGTAAGGCGGGCGGTGGACGCAGGCCACGCCCCAGAGCAAAGCTTCCCAGGCTTCCCAGCACCAGGCCCACAAAGCCACGCCGGGACAACCTGGGCCGGGGTGCGGAGGTGCGGGAGTGCAGAGGTGAAGGGCTCTCCTGCTCCCCAGCACCCTGGTACCCTGGCACCCTGGCACCCCTGCTCCCCCGCTCCCCTGCCTGTCCTGAGCGGGGTCGAAGGGCTCGCCTGCCCAGCCGCCAGCGGGCGTACCTCACCAGCCGGCCCCAGTGCAGGTAGGCATGTGTCAGGGCCAGGATAGCGAGGGTGTAGCCGGCATACTTGTGGTAGACGAACTCGTTCAGGTCCCACAGATTGGACACCAGTCCGGTGGTGGCGGTGACCGCGGCTACCACCAGAAGCGCGGCACTGACCAGATAACTCACATCATGTCGGAACGTCCTCGTTCTCGGCAATCTCCTCACCTCCGTCTGCGACAAGGAGAGCGGGAGACAAGGGGACAAGGAGAATTTCTTCTCCTTGTCTCCCCTTCCCCCTGTCCCCGTGTCCCCTTATCTCCCCATCTTCCCATCGCCCAGTTCCCTCAGCCATCCAGCCATCTAGCCATCTAGCCATCTAGCTCACCCCGTGTTCTTCAGACCGGCGGCGATCCCCACAATGCTGAGCCGCAACGCATCCACGACCGTCTCCCGTTCCGCACTGTTCTCGGGGAGGGCTCGTAGGCGGCGGAGTAACCCCACCTGAACGAGACTGAGCGGGTCCACGTAGGGGTTACGCAGGCGGATGGCCCGCTGCAACACCGGCTCGTTGTCCAGCAGCGCCTGCTGCCCGGTGATCGCCAGCAGCGCGTCTCGTGTCCGGGCGTGCTCGGCGGCGATCCGGCCAAAGACGCGTTGTCCCAGCTCGGGATCGGCCACCAGTCCCGCGTAGCGGGCCGCGATGGCCATGTCGGCCTTGCACAGGGCCATCTGGGCGTTGTCGACTACCGCCCGGAAGAAGAGCCAGCCCTGGTACATGGTCTGCAATGCCTCCAGACCATCAGCGGTCTCCTGCATGTATTGGGCGAGGGCATGGCCCAGGCCGTACCAGCCGGGCAGGGTGTGCCGGCTCTGCATCCAGGCGAAAACCCAGGGGATGGCCCGCAGATCCTCGAAGCGCTCTGCCTCGGTGCGCCGCGCCGGCCGGGAGCCGATGGTCAGCTCGGTGATCACGTCGATGGGTGTGGCCTGGTGGAAATAGTCCAGAAATCCCGGCGTCTCGTACACCAGGTTGCGATAGGCGATGTAGGCGATGGCCGATAGGACCTCCATCATCTTTTCCCACTCGGGTTCGCCCGCAACTGGTTGCGCTGCGCCAGCCTGGAGCACCGCGCCGATGACCTGCTCCAGGTAGCGCAAGGCAATGACCGGGTGGCCAAAGCGGTCGAAGATCACCTCCCCCTGCTCGGTAATGCGGATGCGTCCGTCCATCGTGTCCGGCGGCAACCCCAGGATGGCCCAGTGGGTCGGCCCACCCCCACGGCCAACGGCACCTCCCCGACCGTGAAAGAAGGTCAAGCGGATGTTGTGTCGGTGGGCAACAGCGGCCAGCCTCCGCTGGGCCCGATATAGCGCCGAGTTGGCCGTCAGATACCCACCGTCTTTTGTGCTGTCGGAGTAGCCGAGCTGGACGAGTTGGTGATCCTCTCGCGCCCGCAGGTGCGCCCGGTAGGTCGGGGTGCCCAGCAAGGCCTCCAGTACGACCGGCGCCCGCTCCAGGTCGGTGATGGTTTCAAACAGCGGGGCGATGTCCAGCCCGCTGAAGCTCTCTTGCGGATGGCTCAGGCCTACCAGTCCGGCCAGCCAGAGGACTTCCAACACGTCGCTGGGCTGATGGGCCATGCTGATGAGGTAATATCCCAGGGCCTGCGGGTCTTCATCGCAGACTCGCCGCAACAGCCGGAACAGGTCCAGGGTTTCGGTCGCCAGGTCGGAGAAGGCGGACACGTCGATGGATGGGAAGGTTTCCGTTTCCAGCAGGTGGTTCAACAGCCTGGCCTTGTCGGCTTCCGGGAACGCGCCGTAATTCGAGGCGATGCCGGCGGCACGCAGCAGTTCGGCCACCACCGCTTCGTGCTCGGTGCTGTGTTGACGGATGTCCAGCGCGGCCGTGTGCAGGCCAAAGGTCTCCACCTGGCGCAGAATCGGTGCCAGGCGCTCCTGGACCAACACGGGGTTCCCGGTGTCCTGCAGGCTCTCTGCCACCCGGCTCAGATCCGCCAGGAGCTCCAGGCCACTGTCATAGGCCGGTTGGGGCCACGGGTCATCGGGGCCGCCAGGCTCAGGAGGGCGCTCCGGGGGCGTCCGCTCGCCCAACCCGTGGGCGATGAAACTCAGCGCCTGACGGTAGGGTTCGTCTTGATTACGCCCGTCCAGGGCCTGGGCCAGAGACGGATATCGCCCCCTCTGCTCGGCCACAAACTGCTGCAGCGCCGGCGTCAGGCGGGCGCATCCCCCGGACAGGCTCAACTCTCCGATGAGTTGGAGCAAGGTCTGACCGTGGTGCCGCCGGGCCAGGTTCCGGTGCAGGCGGAAGGTCTCAGCGGTGATCGCCTTCGTCACGTGGGGATTGCCATCCCGGTCCCCGCCGATCCAGGAGCCGAAATGCAGAAAAATGGGGATGTGGAAGGAACGGCCCGGGTAGGCCTGGGCCAGGGCCTGGTGGAAGGAGCGATAGATCTCCGGCACCACGTCAAATAGGGTCTCGGCGAAGTACCAGAGGCCGTTGCGCACCTCGTCGAGCACCGTCGGCCGGCGCGCTCGCACCTCGTCGGTCAACCAGAGCAAGGTGATGTGGGCTCGCAGGTCGGCCAGCAGCCGGTCCCGTTCCCGCGCCAGCAAGTCCTGGGTGTCCAGGTGATACAGGGCCATGCTGATGGCCCGCAGCTTCTCCAGGACCGTGCGCCGCTTCGATTCCGTCGGGTGGGCGGTGAAGACCAACTCGATGGAAAGCCGGTTCAACAGCTCCTGCATCCCTTCCGCCGTCATGCCCTGAGCCCGCAGGGCGTGGACGGCCTCGGCGATGGAGTCGGCCAGGGGAATTGCACCGGCCGCCTTCTCCCGCGCCCGCAGCACGCGCACCCGGTGATGTTCCTCGGCCAGGTTCACCAGATGGAAGTAGGTGGTGAAGGCTTTCAGGATCGGCAAAGCCCTCTCCACCTCCAGCTCCTCACAGAGATCGGCCAGCGCTCCGAAGACGGTCGTTGAGCTGATGGCGCGCCATTCCTTGGCCAGAGCCCGAATGCGCTCCTCCAGATCGAACACGGGTTGACCCTCCTGCTCCCGCAGGATCTCCCCCAGGAGGTCGCCCAGGAGATGAATGTCCTGGCTCAATGGGTCCCTCACTCCGGTCCTTGTCATGTCTCACACCCCCCGGTCAGCATATCCTGCATCAGAGCCATCGGCAGTCAGTCTGTCCCCTCTCGCCCGGCCACGGCCTGGGATTCTCCCGCTCGTAGTCTGCTTCGTCGAACCAGAAGATGCCACACCAACAGGGCAGGCCGTCAGCGCAGTCCTGACAGCAGAAATCGTAGCCCTTGCGGTACACAGGTGCCAGGGGAATCTCGACCCCGCACCCATCGCACCAGACTATGTCATCGATCCGTCCCATCGTGCACCTCCTCGCATCAATGAGTTTCCCCTTCCACCAGCCTCCTGCGCTCAGACGGTTTCCTCCGTCCGGTCCGCAGGCTCACTTTCTTCCCCGCGGGACGGCGGGGCGATCACCACCTGCCTGATCCGTCGGGCTTCCATTTCCTGGACGACCAGCCTGTAACCCTGGTACACGACCTCTTCTCCCGACTGCGGAA
>JBHIAO010000198.1:0-10268 GCA_046758565.1 Anaerolineae bacterium | reverse complement strand
CTGTCCTCGTTTTGTGGTGAGCTCGGGTCCCCTGACCCGATATCCAGGGCCTCGCCCGTGTGTAGCGGTGTTTTCAACAGAGTCCTCGCGATACGTCGCTTCGCTGCTACTCGAGCAGCGCTGGACGTGCCTTTTCCCGATGCTCCCCCCACTCGTGCATGCGCTCCTTTCTCATCCGGGGACCAATCTCTCGCTCGGCCCATTCCAACGGGTCCACGGCGATGCCTCCAACCCGCACCTCCCAGTGAACGTGCGGACCAGTCGACAGACCGGTGCTGCCGACGCGACCGAGGATGTCCCCTGGTTTGACCGTCTGGCCGACCTCGACCGCGATCTCGGACAGGTGGAAGTAACCGCTGTACACGCCCAGGCCGTGATCGATCCACACACTGTTCCCACGGACCGTCAACGGCTCTGCCAGAGCGACAACACCGGCCGCCGGCGCCACCACCGGATCGCCGGCCTCGGCGCGGAAATCCTGGCCGGCGTGATAGTCGGCGACCGGTCCGCCATTGTACGATCGCCGGGCCCCAAAGGCCGACGTGGTCTCCGTACCGCCAGGTTGGGTCCACACACCATCCCACAACCGCCGGGGGGTGAATTGGGTCCACATCGCCTGGAGTTTTTCGCGCTCGGCCTTGAGCAACTCAGGGTCCAGGAGTGCCGCTGTCTCGGGCAATAGCACGATGTTCTCCGTTGCGAATTCGCCGGCCACCACTTCCAGCGCCGCATTCTCGCGAACCTCGCGCCCCAGCTCGTCAAAGGCCCGGAGGCGTAATTCGCGCGGCCCGATCTCGGCCAGTGCGTGGATGCCAACCGGCGCCCAGTATTCACCGGGCGAGGCCTCCATCAAGACCAGCGGCCGATTGCCCAGGGATCCGGTGACGGTGGCCGGCCGGCTGGCAGTGATGCGAATAATGACCACGTGTCCTTGAACAACCGGGTTCGGCGCCACGGAGAGGGAGAGCTGCGGCGGTGGGAGTGTCGGGGTGGCTGTTGGCGTGGCAGTTAGAGACGGCGTTGGTGTGGCGGTCGCTGTGGGCGTCACGGTGGGCGTGAACGTGGGCGCTGGCATTAAAGTAGCCGTCGGCGTGGGCGTAGCCGGCAACTGGGCGATGGCTGGCGCACACCCGCTCGAAAGTAGCGTGACTGCTGACAACCCGACTGCCAACAAACGGCGCACTATCTCGGCCTCATGCGACGCGGAGATTGGAGATTGGAAACCGAGGTTCATGCTTGACTCCACTGAAAAAAACCGGGGCAGGGGACCCGGGCTGTCCATATTTTGTGGTGAGCTCGGGTCCCCTGACCCGATATCTGGAAGCTCACCACGCACGGGAGTGTTTTTTCAGTGGAGTCATGCTTGAATCTCCAATCTCCAGTCTCGAATCTCCAGTCCATTCCGCACTCTCTGTTCTCAACGGGCATCGGTTCTCAACTCTGGGAGAATCATACACATCCTGGAAGAGCGGTCAAGAATCCCGCAAGAAACCCGAAGAAAACCCGCAAGCGGAGAATGAAGTGGCACCGAATGGGCTTGACACCGCAGATGGATCAATCGGTTGCGTGGAACGCTTCAACGTGAAACGTTCAAACGCTTTCCGCTGCGTTCAGCATGTCATCCACAGCTACCGCAAAACCCTCCAGCAACATCGACGTTGCCTCTGCCCCGCGCCCAGACTCGCCATGGACAGTGTAGCTGTCGCCATCCAGCGTCCAGACCGTGATCTGTTTTTCTTGCGGGTCCACGATCCAGTATTCGGGGATGCCGGCCCGAGCGTATTCCCGCCGCTTGGTGACCGTATCACGATAACGGCCGTCTTCGCTGATGACCTCCATCACCAAATCTGCTCCCTCTCAGCCATCGGTTCGCTCCTTTCTGAACCAAAATCCGCAATAATCCCGCAAGAAAGCCGCAATCAATCGCGCAAGATGTAGCGCCGGCCACGCCCGCTGCTCACGGCCAGGGCGATGCCGGCATCGACCAGCCCGCTGAGATCGTACAGTGCGGTGCGCTCCGAGACGTCGTAGAGCTCCTGGTACTCACGGTTGGTGAGCCGGCCACGCTCGCGCATCACGTCAATGGCAGCAATCTGTCGATCGTTTAACCCCAGCTTTACGAGGACGGCACGGCGGGCCTGGGCTGAATCGCCGCGCAGCGTCACCCAAAAGGACGTTTCCCGATCCTCGAACTCGGGATCGGGGAGATTCGCCTGGCGCATGGCCTGTACCATCTGGTCAATGCCAACGCCGCGCCGCTCCACGTAGCCATAGTCTTCGAGAAGTCGCATGATGTGCGGATTGCGGGTGTATTGCTCGTACACCAGGTTGTCCACGGTCAGGCCGCCGGCCAGCCCACCGGGGCTTTGCACCTCCAGCCGATCTGCGAACAGCCGCGCCTGGATAAAACTTCCCACACGGTAATAATCGCGGTGCGCAATGGCGTTGACGAGGGCCTCACGCACGGCCACCGGCGGATATTGGGGCTCTTCCATCCGACGAACCCCTTCGATCATGCCCCGGCGCGCCATTTTGCTGTACAGCACACCCCAGACCTCTTCAACGATGTCGGGGATTCGGCCACGGAACTCACGATTGTCCAGGTAAAGCGGCTCATCACGCGTCTGCCGGGCGATCTCGGTGCCGGCAAGATGGAGAAAGGTAAGGGTTAAAGAGGGGTAGAAGCGCTGGGGATCACGCGCGAAGAAAAGGACACCCGTCAAGGTTGGAACCAGGCTCCCTCGATGCTCGACGGCAGCGCCCACTCGCTTGAGAAGTTGCAATGTTTCAGCCCGGTCGAGGTCGCTGCCGGGCCGGCGCGCAGCTACCTCTGCGCGATAAGCGTCCAGAGCGCGACCGTCCAAATCATCGAGTGCTGCCGTCGGGCAGGGCTGAAGGTCCGCTGAGACCTCTGGAGAGGTTCGCTGTTGCCTGCTACTTCGTCGAGCCATTACCAATGCATAATTGACAGTTGAGTAGGGGCGAGGCAAGCTTGCACTGAGCCCAGTCGAAGTGTCGGAGACCAAGTTGATCTGCCGATGAGCCATCAATCCGACTTGCCTCGCCCTACTAATTCCAGCGCGCGATTTGAGCTATTAGACGCTTCATGTGACTCTGGACTGTGTCCCCATCAGGAGCATCCGGGCGGTGAACCAGATACTGCTGAAGGTAGATCAAGGCTTCGCCATAGTTGCCCAGCATCCCGTGCAGAGAACCCAAATCGCGGAGTTCCTGATGGGCGTCAGGGTTCAGGATCAACAGTTTCTCGACGATCGGAATCGCGCGTCGATGGTCTTTATTACGAACGTAGATACCCTTCAAGTTGTATAACATTCGGATCAGGATCTGTCGATTGCTGACAGGCACCAGCCATTCGGAGCGAAACGCGACCGGCGCCCCATAGATTGCATCCAGGCGTTGCCGGCAGTCCGCTTCCGTCAGGCGCTCGCCGGCATTAAAAGGATCGATGAAAGCCGGCTCCGCCCCGTCGTAGCGCACGATGAAGTGTCCTGGCAGGCCAACTCCCTGGATCGGCAAATCGAGGCGCCGACCAACCTCGATGTAGACCACCGACAGTGTGATAGGAATGCCGGTCCTGCGCTCCAGAACGTCGTTCAGGAAGCTGTTGCGAGGGTTGTAGTAGTCCTCGCGGTTGCCGACAAACCCCAGCTCGCTGAACAGGTGGTCGTTGAGGACTTCGATGATGTCATCTGGACCGCCGGCCGTCTCGATGCGTGGCCGTGCTGTTTCCGCCATTCGATCAAGTTCCGCCAGATAGTGGTCGACATCCAGACTCGGATATTCATCCTGCGCAATGAGCAGCGCCGCTCGAGCCAGACGAATTGTGCTATCCGGCCGGTCGACGGCCCTTGCGAACGGGTTACTCGTCAATTGATCGTGCGGCAACCGCTGTCCCTCGTCGTAAGCAAATCGCCACCTTCTCAGAGGTGGCGAAGCTGGCGGCAATCAGGCGGGAGTGCATGGGAGTCGAACCCACCGCGCCACGCTCTGCGCGTCGCGCCACCAGTTTTGAAGACTGGGGAGACCACCGGGCCCCATCCACTCCCACAATTCACCCCAAATCATACTATGGATTATGTATAAAGTCAAACATTCGACGACAATCAGGGCGAAATCCTTGCATTTCAGGTAGAGGTTTGCTACCATCTATTATATTGTGGATCCACCCGGTCTCGTTACCGCGCCGGCCATCACCAATGCGGTGGCCGATGGCCGGCCCGTCGTGGCCCTGGAATCGGCGTTGATCACCCACGGCCTGGCCTGGCCTACCAACCACGAGGTGGCTTGCCGGCTGGAGCAGATCGTTCGCGACCACGGCGCTGTTCCGGCCACAGTCGGGGTGATTGCCGGCCAGGTCAAGATCGGGCTCAGTGGCGACGAAATCCTCCGACTGGCACGGGTAACCGACACCCACAAGATCAGCTTGCGGGACCTACCCATCGCTGTCGCCCGGCGCTGGGATGGCGGGACGACCGTTGCCGCCACCGCCTGGGCTGTTCGGCGGGCCGGCATCGGCGTCTTCGCCACCGGAGGCATCGGCGGGGTGCATCCCAGTGACGCTATGGACATCTCTGCCGATCTGCCAGTGCTGGCTCGAACCCCGATCGTTGTGGTGAGTGCCGGCGCCAAGGCGATCCTGGACCTACCGCGAACGGTTGAATGGCTGGAAACCCACGGTGTGCCCGTTATTGGCTACGGCACCGATGAGTTCCCCGCATTCTACAGCCGACGCAGTGGGCTGGCCGTGAGCACGCGTGTCGAAACACCACAGGAGGTCGCCGCCATCGCGAAAGCAAGCTGGCAGTTGGGCCTGCCAGGCGCGATTCTGGTGGGTGTGCCTGTGCCGGTGCAATCTGAGATTCCCGCTGAACGCATCGCGGAAGCGATTTCCCATGCCCGGCACGAAGCTGGCTCTCAGGGCGTTGCCGGCCGCGACCTCACCCCCTTCTTGCTGGCGCGCCTCGACGAGTTGACCGAGGGCGCGTCCACCCGGGCCAACATTGCCCTGTTGGAGAACAACGCACGCGTCGCCGCAGACATCGCCGCAGTGCTGGCTGAGTGAGCAAGGGAACAGGGGAGGGGGGGAGATAGGGTGACAAGGAGACAAGGAGAGGGGAAGCATGAATATCAGGTGCTGGGACACACCCGGTCCTGGGTATGAATATGCCTAGTTGCGTGTGCACTGGACTCCCCACTGAGCCGCGATGATCATAAGATCGCGGATGTCAACCACACCATCTCCATTCAGGTCACTTTCGGAACCGACACCGTTTTGCCAATCGGCGGCCGCCATCTGCAAATCGTCTGCGTCAATCACGCCGCTGCCATTGAGGTCGCCACAACTATTCGACGGCATAGGCGTCGCCGTGGGTGTACTTGTACTCGTCGGTGTCGGACTGGGTGTGGCAGTGGGGTTGTATCCGCTGGGGATCGCGAAGTCAGCCGTCCAGTAGTGGCGATAGGTGGAGTTGGATTTGTAAACATAGCCAACCCCGACATCATCGTAGTTGCCGAGCAGGATGGCTCGATGGCCGCTGCTGTTCATCCAGGCATTCACAGCCGCCTCGGGGGAGGTGTAGCCACCGGCGATCGTCTCGCCGGCCGTTCTAAAGCTGTAGCCGGCCGTTCGAATCCGATCGAAGGGGCTGGATCCGTCGGAGCCGTAGTGGCTGAAGAAATTGTTGTCAGCCATGTCCTGGCTGTGCCGGCGGGCTGCTTGCACCAGCCGGCTGTCTATCGACAGCGGGGGCTTCCCATTAGCGTCGCGCTCGATGTTAATGAGCTGTACCGTGCGAGCTTCCCAGTCGTCCACGGGCGTCGATGTCGCCGTGGGAATCGTGGTCGGGGTGAACGTGGGTGTCGGCCCAGTTGGGGTGGGCGTCGGCGTCACGGGGGAGCCGCCGTTCCAGGCCAACGCGTCAGCGACCTGGATCAGGCCATGGCCGTAGGTGTTGTCACGCCCTGGACTCCCCAGGTCCTTCGCCGTGGACTCGAGGGCGGCCCGGACCTCGTCAGGGGTCGTGGCAACGCCTTTGGCAATTAGCAGAGCTGAGGCGCCGGCTACGTGGGGCGACGCCATCGACGTGCCCTGGAAGAAATAGAAACGGAAGTCGGTGACATCCCTTGTGCTCGGATTGAAGGTCTGTTGTAGAATGCCATCGCCATAACCGTCCCGGTTCTGATCGACCGAGGTGTCGCCACCTGGCGCCACAACGTCCAACGCCGGCCCATGATCCGAGTACGATGCCAGCGTCTCATCGTAGCGCACGGCGCCAACAGAAATGACTTCATCGTAGGCCGCAGGGTAGCCCACAGAGCTGGTACCACTGTTACCGGCCGACGCCACCAGAGTTACTCCTTGGCCGTAGGCGTATTGCACCGCATCTTGTTCCACGCTGGAGCTCGACGAGCTTCCCAGGCTCATGTTGATGACGTCGGCCCCGTGATCCGTAGCCCACCGAATCCCCTGAGCGAGGTCCCACGCTGATCCGGAGCCATTGGCGTCCAACACCTTCACCGACATCATCTTGGCGGCGAAGGCGACGCCGGTGACACCCATGTTGTTGTTCGTTGTCTGAGCGATGGTGCCGGCCACATGGGTGCCATGACTGTTGTCATCATTGGGGTGTTGGTCGTTGTTGACAAAATCATAGCCCGGCACAAACGTGGTGCCGGCCAGGTCCGGTGCTTGCCGATACGTGCCATAGGTCTCGTAGGCGACCCCGGTATCGAGCACGGCCACGGTGGCGCCGGTGCCCGTGGATTGATCCCACGCCTGCTGTATCTGTATCGCAGGGAAATGCCACTGATACGAAAAATATGTGTCATTCGGGTTGAAATGGGCGTAGCGGTAGTAGTTGGGCTCAGCAGACGCCACGGCGGGATGTTGCAGAAGCTCCTGGGCCAGAGCGAGAGGTTCCTGACCCTTCACTTCGACTGGGCTCAGGCCGTGGTCTGGCTCAAATTCAACCAGGACGAACAAAGTGTCCTCCAACCGGTCGATCAGGTGCAGAGCATAGCTATCCAGCACCTGACCCTGAAGGACAGGCCCGGTGGCCGGCGCGAACTCGACAATGAGCTGGCCGGGTATGTACTCCGGCCGGTCTTTGACAGTTCCAAGATCGGAATACTCGTGGATTGGTGGACTGTCACCATAGGCAGTTAGGCCATTGCGGGCAAGCACGGTGATAACGAGTACCGCGATGGCAAGGCCGGCCCTGGTTATGGACGTTCGTATGAACATTAGGGGGTCCTCCATATGTCATTGATACGACCGCCGACGGCCGATCGCTGCTGGACTTTGAGCTACATCGGCGATCTGCGGTCGATCGTCATTTTGGGACAAGGGTCTGGCTATAGTGACGCAAATCGTCTTCCCTGGTATTGTACCCCTGGAGCGCGATGTTCATACGCACGATCTATTAATTCGGTATAAACGTTCTATGAAAGAATGCATTTCCATTTCAGGGGCAGGACCTGAAAGGGATCGGAGAAGCTATCGAGGACAAGGAGGCCGTCGCCGCCGGCCTGCTGGCTTACCTGCAAAAGGTTCCCCGCTACGCAAAGTATTTCGGGGTGACGCTCGAACCCGACGGCCGGCCCAACCTTGAGGACGTCACCCGCGCCGCCCAAGAAAGAATCTTGATCCAGATTCAAATCGAAGCATTGCGCCAGGTTTAAGGTGACGCGAGCGCCCGCATCATTGATCGGGCCTGTCAGATCGGAAACCGGTTCTAAAGCCAATACTTTTCGAATAAGCGGCCTCCAGACTTCGGAAGTCTCAGAAGCGCCTTGAACTGGCAGAGTTCCAGCCGATTTCAGGCCGATTCCGCTTAGGAAGACACATCACCAGACTTCCGAAGTCTTATTTGAAAGGTATTGGTTCTAAAGCACCTTTTTCAAATTCTCAGACTCGTCCTCAGTGTCGCTATCGGATTGTCTCATGAGCTGCTGCCAGTACAGCGCCAACGGACCGAGAGGCAGTCCAGCTACACGCCAGTGTTGAGCATCAAAACACCGCTTCTCTCCAGGAAACGTTTCGTGCACCGTCATGTAGCCACCGCAATGAGGACAGCGCTTCGGTTCAGCCATCTATATTCCCCCCTTTCCATTCAGCCGACGGGCTGGCCGTCAACGGTTACTCAGCGTTCCCAAGCGAAGCATTGTCGGCCTAGTACACACCAATTACATGGGTGGCGCTTAGTCTGGCGCTTCGCGAGAACAGGTAAGCCTGGCCAGCTCTCCGTCACGTCTTGAGCAGTTAGGACAGTTTGTGGCGGCCTATCGACCCAATCCTCAATGAAGACACAGCCGGTGTATATCGGTTATGTTGAATCCGTTTTGTTCTTGGGCAGGACGGGCTAGGAGATTTGTCTCCAGAGCGTCGGCCATCCTCGCTCCCTCCAGCAAGAGCCGAGGGGGCTATCTGGAGATGATGTTAGGGGCAGGTAATGAACCGTACACAATTGAGGTCCTGTCATAGTGGATAGCTCCAAATAAGGTATTACAATGTAAGTAGTGCGGGGGCAAAGATTTCCTTCGATATCAGGGCAGTCGCATGCAGATTTTAGGGTGACCACATTGCAACAAGACTCTGGAGGCCCATTCCCTGAAGTCGTAGGGGTTTGCGGTGAAGTGCTCTGTGTGCTAGAATACCGCCGGCCTTTGCCTAAAGCGTGGACATTCGAGGCCGGCCAGGTGTGCCACACAGCGGCTGGCACCGCACGCTACCCATAAAAGGAGTGAAGGAGAAGGATTCATGCCCAAGCTTACGATTAACGGTGAGACATTCGACGTCCCAGGCGGAAAACGCCTGGTTCTGGCCATCGAAGACCAGGGTGTCAACATCGGACACCGCTGCGGCGGTTTTGCGCGTTGCACCACCTGCCGCGTCGAGTTCGAGGCCGGCGAACCCGAAACCATGACCCGCGCTGAGTACTCGAAGCTGACCGAGCGGGGTCTGTCTGGCCAGGTACGCCTCTCGTGTCAAATCGTGTGCGACCACGACATGAGTGTGCGTCCTGTGATGACGCTCGAAAGCGAGGGGTGGAGTGATACCGGCCCACCCCCTGAGCCGACAGTCACGCCAGAAGCCGCGTGGCACCCCATCGAGGAGCTGAAGAGGAGCTAAAATAGAACGTTAGTGAATGAGACAGACCTGACGATCCCGCACGAGAACCGAAAATAGGTCGAAGGTTCGGCCCAGCCGTGACCAGCGACGAACCCTTCGGCGGGGCTCAGGACAGACGATCAATGACCAGCGTTGGACCTTCGTGGTTGGTCGCTCGTCGGGCTGGAGGCCCTCGGTCGTCGGTCTATTCCGGGCAGGCCGTCCGCCACCTGCCGGACACATCCTGAATGTCCCAACTATCGATATCCTCGTCGCCGTCGCGGTCGAGGGGCGGGTAGTAGCCGGCTTGCCCCCGCACGACGCCGAAGCCCCTGGCCTGGCGCATCAGAGCCTGCCCTGAGCCCTGTCGAAGGGTCCGCCACCGTCTTTTGGCCGATGGCAGATAGCAGATAGCCGATGGCATCCATTAGCCATAAGCTATCGGCCATGAGCCATCTGCCAGCAGGTACCAGCCACTCAGACTCACCTCAGCCCGGCCGGCCAGCACCCCGGCGGGTCGTAGGCGCGCACCACGGCCCCCACGGGCAGCGGTTGGCCATCCAGGCTTGCATCGAGTAGCCGAAGGCGTATCGAGATGGTGGATTGCTGGCCCAGGAAGTCAACCCACCACGGGGTGGCCTCAGACATTTTGAAAGGGCAATAAGAGAGGCGAATTAGGCCTGGCATCGAGCACATAATCATCACCGGAAGCCGGGGCTGTCCCTTCAACTGTGCCTACTGCGCGCAGTTAAAACTCAACGATGGAAATCGACGTGTTCGTAACCACGCCCCGAAAGACATCGCCGATGAGCTGGCACAAAAGCAACACGACTGACCGGATTGGAAAGGGCGCACGGGCACACGATGTGGCCCTGGCCACGTTTCGGGGAACACGAAAGCCAGACCGGCGGATTGGTGTAGAGGAGCTTTTAGCGGCATTCTAAAGCAACAAAGCCGGGGCAGGCCTGTCTTGTGGCCCTCGCAGCCAGGTCCTGCCCCCGGGTGGATACGGGGGATCGCCTGGCCACCCAGCTTTGTCTAGTTATATTCTACCACATTCTGTGAGGGTTGGCAAGCGGGGAGACCGACAACACACCAGGCGGCACTTGGGAAAGCATGAAAACGACCGGGGGAGCTT
>JBHIAO010000197.1:0-10275 GCA_046758565.1 Anaerolineae bacterium | reverse complement strand
GCAGGGTCTTCACCTTCCGATCTTGCCCGATCCAGAGCAGGCGCTTGCGGCCCGCGTCGAGCTGGTACACCAGGGTCAGGTACGCATGCCCGCGCTGCCACTGCAGTTCGTCGATCCCGATGGTCGTAATCCCCGTCAGCTCGAGGTGCTCCCGGCCCCAGGTCACCGCCATTTCGACCGAGCGGAAGACGTGCTCCCACGTTGTGCGGAACGCCTCGGCGACCTCCGTCCAACTCACGCGCTTGGCCCAGGTCGCCAGAAACCAGGCATAGGTCGTGGTCAACTGATGCTTGCCCTCAGCCCAGGGGACGGCTTCGACGCGGACGCCGCAGGTCCGGCACGCCACACGCCGCATCGCGTAGAGGAAGAAGACCGGGATGCCCCACAGCGGCACGCACTCGAAGCGCCGCGGGGTCAAGGTGTCGTATCCGGGCCCGGGCTGGGCGCACCCCGAACACGTCGGCCGGCGGTGCGCCCGGGGGCAAACCTCCGCCTCGATGACCAGCCCGCTGTGCTCCTCGACCAGCCGGACGGCCCCGTACACAAAACCCCGATGCTTTTGGACCCGATTCAGGATAGTCTTCAACAGCATCCCGTTTTCCTCTGTGTTGATGGTCAGGTGGTGCTGCCATCTTCTCAGAGTAGGGGACGGGATGCGTCAACTTACCCACACATTCCGCGCAAGACCCAGAGTTCGTTTCCGTACGCGGGTCATCGCGGTTTGAGGGCGCCTTCATCGGCTCATCAAGCCGGGCAGGACCAGCGTCAGTTGCGGAATCGCCACAAGCAGCGCGACGACCAGCAGGGCCAACACAATGAAGGGCAGAACGGAGACGATGACCTGCCGCATCGTCGTGTCGGCTGGAGCCGCCCCTTTGGCGACGAAAAGCAGAAGGCCAAACGGCGGCGTCGCCAGGCTGATCTCCAGAATCATCAGCGTCAGCACACCGAACCAGATCTGGTTGTATCCCAACTGCTCGACCACGGGCATGTAAAGCGGGAGCGCGATCATCATCATACTGACCTGGTCCATGAAGCAGCCCAGGAACATGAGAACTGCCAGCATGCCGAGCAGCACGAAGAGCGGCGCCAGTTCCGCGCCCACGACCACTGCCGTGAGCCCGGACGACGCTTCGGAAAAGGCAAGAATCTGGGAAAAAGTGATCGAACCACAGATGATGAACAGAGTCATCACCGTGAAGCGCAGTGTTTGCTTCAAGGAGGTCAGGAAGTTCTGCCAATTGAGTCTGCGATAGGCCGCGGCGGCCACGAGCGAGGCGACGGCGCCCAAGGCCGCCGACTCCGTCGGGGTCGCGATGCCTCCGACGATGCTGCCGACGACGACGATGAAGAGGCTCATCAACGGCAACACGTATTTCACGGACGGTAACACCCGTTCGCTCCACGACATGCCAGCGATGTCGTATGGAGGTGCGATCTCAGGATTCCGCCAGCACCGGATCGTCACATAGGCGAAGAAAAGACTCGCCAGAATGAGGCCAGGAATGATCGACCCAACGAGAAGTTCGCCGATCGGTATTCGCGCGATGCTGCCGAGAAGTACCGCCAACGCGGACGGGGGTATCAGCATCGCGAGGCCGCCCACGGCGACGATTGGGCCAATGGAGATTTCCGGCTTGTAACCCCGTTTATACATCTCCGGCAGGAGCGTGCTGCCGAGCATCGCCGTGTTGGCGATGGTCGAACCAGAGAGCGACGAGAAGATCGTGCCTCCGACGATCGCCACAAGCGACAGGCGGCCGGGAACTCGGGCGATGAGCTTGTCGACCGCGTCGATCGCTCGCGCCGCCACGCCGGTGTAGAACATGATCTCGCCCATAAAGATGAAAAGCGGAATTGGCAGAAGGGCGAAGCTCTGCACCGAGTCTATGGCGTTGCGCACCAACTGCATGGCGCCCTTCTCGCCACCCATGAAGACGAAAGCCCCGATGATGTTGACTGTGAAGAAAGCGAACACCACCGGCAGCCCGAGCATCATGAAAAAGACCAGCGCGCCGATCAGGATCAAAAGGGTGTAGTACCACTCCATCGCCTTAGATCCCGTCCCTGGGTCGCTCGGTCTCGAGGGTTTCCGTCCGCCGGGCGATCCAGCGCACGAAGATGACAAGCAGGATCAGGAAGGTGGGCGGCGCGGCGCTGAACAGGACCCACTCGGGGAACACAAAGGTCTCGTGAATGAGGGTCTTGTCCTCAAACGACGCCCACCAGACGCGGCAGGAGTAATAGAGCAGCACGGCGCAGACGACGGCGCCGACGACGTGCGACAGAAACGCGGCTCGGCGGCGTGCCGGAGGGCGCAGTTGCTGGACAAAGAGATCGATGGCGATGTGCCCGCCCTCGCGGAGCACCCAGGGCGAGCCAAAGAACGTGATCAGGTAGAGCAAGTACTCGGCGACGTCGAGCGTCCACGGCATTGCAAACAGCCTGAAGTAGCGCGCAGCGACATCCATGCAAATGAGCACAGTGAGCACGCACAGCATCATGCCGGCGATGAGGGCGAGGACGTCGATCAGCCGGTCGAACCATCCGGGTGGGCGGGCTGCTTTCTGAGCGGTGACCAAGGGAGAGAGGAAAGGGGGCACCGTTTCGGCGCCCCCTCGCTCGAGCTGCGGCCGGTCCTACTTCACGAGCAGCGTACGCAGCTTTCCAATGACCTCCGGGTTCGCCTTCATCAGCGCATCCCAGTGCAGGCCATGGGCTGTCTTCGGGAAGTTCGGACCCAGGTCCACGTACTTGATGCCGGCTTTCTCCTGCCCCGCCAGTTGCGTGTCGTTTTCGGCCGCACGCCATGCCGGCCATTCGGCCTCCAGCCAGATGGCCATGTCGGTCAGGCACTTGCGATGGCCGTCAGGCAGGCCATTCCACCTGTCCAGATTGACGAGGATGTTGACGACAGCGCTGAAAAAGCCGGGTCCGTGCCGGTACTTCGTGTATTTGTCCCAGCCGAAATCGGTCACGCCCCACAGCGGCCAGCCGTAGCCATCGACGATGTTACGCTCGAGCGCGGTGTAGACGGCAGGCGGCGCCATGCGCACAGGCTGAGCGCCGAGGGACTTGAAGAACGCGTCGTAGATCGGGACGGAGCGCAGACGAAACCCCTCGAAACGGCCGTTCTCGTGTGGTTTGCTCGTGTACAAGAAAAACTTGACGCCGTCGATGATGTGCGTGAGATACCACGCGTTCATCCTCTCGTTGTGCAGCTCGTTGATGATCGCCCAGGCGCCGTTCTTGCGCTGCTCCGCGGAACTGACATTGGAGAGGCTGGTGACGTCGCCCTCCACCATCGTGCCCTTGTAATAGTTCGGCGGGCCGAAATGCATGTCGATCACGCCGGTCTTGAGCGCATTCCACTGCTCCAGGGACTTGATCGCGGCAGGACCGACTACGCTGATCTTGACCTTGCCCGCGCAACGCTTGTTGACCTCATTGACCCAGCTGTAGAAGTACTTCGCGTACACGACCCGCGCCGGCAGGAAGCTGGCCGCCTTGAGCTTCACCTCCGCCGCCGAGGCCGCGCCTGTCAGCAGCGCGGCGATCACCATGCCCGCCGCGATGGCACTGAACCTTCGAGTTGTCATGGGTCCCTCCCTGTCGATTTGCGATTGTGAGTGCTGGGAGACCTCGCAGGAGGCCGCCGGTCTAATCGATTGCCGTTATATTACCCGCCCACCCCCGGTCTCTAACAGGATGTCCCGGCTCCGCGTCGAACACCGAAGGTCCTCGGGTCGGCGTCCGTCACATGAGGCGCAGCGCTACTGATCGGGCACACCGATGGCAACCGGACGGACCGGCGAGCCGGACCCGCCCCTGGACCGCAGCGGCAGGATGATCGTGCACGACGTCCACACCTTGTCCTTCGCCAGCGCCCCCAGGTTGGCGTTCTGGATGTTGTGGATGCCCGACTGGGTCAGGTTGTGATGATGGGCCACGAACGGCAGGGCGGGCGGGGTGCCGTCCGGCGGCGGCGCCTTGCCTTGGAGCTGCCCCTTGTTTACCGGGTCGGTGAACGGATTGTCGAGCGCTACCAGTACGATGGCCTTCTTCTCCAGGTACTTCACGGCATCGGTGGAGAGGCCCGGACCCATGAAGTAATAGAACTTCTCCACGTCCGGGTCCTTCCAGTTGTCTCCCCAGCCCGTGTAGATATAGAGGACGTCGCCGGGCAGGAGGCCGCGCCAGGCGAGGCCCTGGGCCTCGATCATGGCCTCGATGGTTTTAGCGGTCACGAGCTGGCCGGGCTTCATCGGCTTGCCGCCGCCGAGGTGCGTCTTGGCGTCGAGCAGCACGGCGCTGGTGATGATCGGCGGCACCTTCTCGATCCCCAGCCTCAAGAGCGGCGAGTCGGGCGCCGGCTTCACCTCTTTCTGCGTGAAGCCGCCGTAATAGATCGCCTTGCCCGCCGGGAAGTCTCCCTTGCCGTCCCAGGCATCCTTCAGGAAGGCAAAGTGCCCGATCGCATCCATCTGGGTGCCCTGGGCGCCGGGCTCGCCGCTGACCACCGCTTCGCCATTGAACGCGTGCCGCGTGCCCGGAATACCGACCGTGGGGCGGAACTTGTACTTGAGGGGAACGCCGAAGGGGGAAAGCGGCATGGTGTTGGAGCGCACATGCGACACCTCATACACCTTGGCGTTCGGGTCCGTCAGGTGGCGGGCGCAGCGGAGCCATGTGCCCCTGCCCTGCGTGTTTCCCATGCCCCGCTCGTCTCCCTTGGGCCACGGAGGCATGGGAACCATGGCACGCGATTTCTCGACGGCTGCGCGGTGCGCGTCGGACTGCGCAAGCGCGCCGGCACTCACGCCCGTGGCGGCGATGACGGCGACGGCGGCCATACTCAACTTTTTCATCAAAACGTCCTCCCCGATGAAAAGACTTATCAGGCCAGCGACGACCGCCGGCTGCGCTTGAAGCCGATCGTATCAGAGCCTAGGCAGCCTAAAAGGCATCCTCAGGCCTCGTGGCGGGGGGGCCAGGATCCCGACACCGCCGGTCCCCAAGAGACCTCCCGCCACTGGACCCCGAGGGACCAAGGTACGAGCCAGATGAAGAGCCTGTCAAGGCAAACAGGTGGCGCCGGATCAGGGCATGAAGTTCGCGGGCGAGAAACGGAACAATCTCAGGACACGAGAGCAGCACCGTTGGTAATACTCCGGTCCAGCGACGCTTGACCGTTGGTCAGGCGCAAGACTAAGATCGCGTCACCAACTGGCCTGACCCTTCACCCACCCGGCTCGCTGGAGGCTACCCGGCATGGCAGCGGCCCCGGTGCCAGCAGGGGAACCCGCCACAGGCGAAATTCTGTGCCGATGGGAGTTCATCCGTTCACATCGCACCCTGGATGCCATCAAGCGCTTGCTGCTCCGCGAGAGCCAGATCCAGCCCCTCTGCCTCGTTTTTGAGGACCTCCACTGGATCGATTCCGAGACCGAGGCGTTCCTCGACAGCCTGATCGAGAGCCTCCCGACCGCCCGGCTCCTCCTCCTCGTCAACTACCGCCCTGAGTATCAGCACGGCTGGGGAAGTAAGACCTACTACACCCAGCTTCGGATTGACCCGTTGTCCCCCGAGAGCGCCGAAGAACTCCTCCAGGGCCTCGTAGGGAGGGACGCCGAGCTTCAGCCGTTCAGGCAGCTCCTCATCGAGCGAACTGAAGGGAACCCCTTCTTCCTATGTTTAGGGCTCGTTTTTAACCGGGCGCTCGATGGCAGGGCCAATCCGCATTTCAGCCGACCGCATATTGTCTCTGAGGGGTAGTCCATGCCACAATGTCGAGCGGGGGCAGCCGCTTCATCCTATCCACGCCTTCATGATCAAGGAGAAAGAGCCATGGCGATCGTACTGCCGCAGTCCGTGAAGAAGATTCTGCAGGACAAGGCCTATGGGCACGTCGTCACGTTCAACGCGGAGGGAAAGCCACAACTGACGATGGTCTGGATGGACGTCGAAGGCGACGAGGTGCTGTTCAACACTGCCGAAGGGCGCCTCAAGCCGAAGAACCTGCGCCGCGACCCCCGCGCCATCATCTCCGTGCAGGACCGCAACGATCCCCAGTCCTACATGGTCTTCCACGGAAAGGCGAGCGTGACTGAGGCTGGGGCCGACGAGCAGATCGACAAGCTTGCGAAGCGCTTCTTGGGTGTGGACAAGTACCCGTTCCGCCGACCCGGAGAGAAGCGATTGGTCGTGCGGGTCAAGGTCGATCGGATCGGCGGCTACGGTCCCAAGATGCAACCCTGGACATGACCTCGTTCCGGGCGCCCCGCCACGCGTTCTTCGGGCGAGGTCACCCACCCCTACGAGCTGCTGCTCGCAATGGAGACGGGTATTGGGAGAGCGCCGTCAGTCGGCCGCCGGCGCGGGTGCAGGTCTGGGCGGATAGCGGCGCATCAACCAGAGCAAGACTAGCAGGCCCGGCACCGCGACTATCGTCGTCGCCACGAAGAAACCGATCCAGCCGACCTGTTCCGCCAGAACACCGCTGGACGCGGACAATACGTCCCGTGCGAAGGCCATGAACGAGCTCAGGAGCGCATATTGGGTCGCCGTGTAGGCGACATTGCAGAGGGAAGAGAGGTAGGCGACGAAGGCGGCCGTAGCCATCCCCCCGGTGATGTTTTCCACGCCAATCGTCGCCACAAGCATGCCAACATTGTGGCCCACCGCCGCCTGCACCGCGAACACGAGGTTCGACAACATCTGCAGGACGCCACAGATGAGTAGGCTCCTAAGGATACCGATTTGCCTGACGAACAAGCCGCCGATTATTCCGCCGACGACCGTCGCGCCGAGGCCGAATATCTTGCTGACATTGGCGATTTCCTGGGCGGAAAACCCCATTTCCACATAGAAGGGATTCGCCATTACCCCAAGGTAGGCGTCGCCCAGCTTGTAGAGCATGATGAACAACAGAATGATGGCCCAGCCGCCCCGCGTCATGAACTCCTTGAAAGGCGCGACGATCGCTTCTTGAAGCCACCTCAAGGCGTGTGTTGCCGAACCGGACGCGCCGGCGTCGATGTCCCGGAAGACGCGGCGTCCGCCCGTATCCGCCGCCCCTGCCTCCTCCGCCACCTGGGGTTCGGGGCTCACCAGAACCGTGACGATTCCCACGGTCACCAACGCCGCCATGATCATGTAGACCTGGGACCAGGCGAACATTGTGCTGAGCTGAAGGGCACCGAACCCGGCGGTTAATAATCCGATTCGATAGCCGGCGACCAACACGCCGGCGCCGGCACCCTGCTCATTCTCCTCCAATATCTCGATGCGATAGGCATCGATCATGATGTCCTGTGTGGCGGAGCAGAAGGCCACCAAAAGGGCGAGGAGCGCGGTTTCGAACGGCGCCGCGCCGGGATTTGTGGAGCCGAGTCCGAAAACCGCGCCCATCAACGCGACCTGGGTGACGATTGTCCAGCCCCGACGCCGGCCCAGCACCCGGCTCAGTACGGGGACCGGAACGTGGTCGACCAGTGGCGCCCAAAGGAACTTAAAGGTGTATGGGGTGCGAACGAGTGAGAATAAGCCGATCGCCGCCAGAGAAACTCCTTCGGCCTTCAACCAGAACGAAAGGGTCGAAAACACCAGAAGAAACGGCAGGCCGCTCGAAAATCCCAGGAACAGGACGGCGATCACCCGGCGGTCGAGATAGACCTTGGAAGATTCGAGCCAAGCGCTCATGCGGCCATCCCGGCATCGAGAAGTTCACTCACCTTATCATATGCTCCTATCCGGATTCGGGACGTTTTGTTCACCGTGCTCGGGGTCACGGAGCCGGAGGTGATCCGGGAGGGACGCACCGCGGTAATCGCGGTGATCAAGGTGAGGAACATCACTCACTTGACCCGATCCATGCCTGGTGTTAGGGTGACTTCTCGGCTCAGCTTATCGAGTATTGAGCCGGGTTTTCGGCATGCTCAGGTATGACCAGTAAGATCAATCGAAGTATACGTAGCCCAAACTATGATCCCAAATCCATAACAGTAGAATTTGTTATCCTGCACTACACTGCCGGAGAATTACAACAAGCTATTGAAGTCTACACTGATCCGAAGGAACGGATAACAGGTCACATCCTCATCGCTAAAGATGGACAGGTGTTCGAGTTAGTCAAATGCTGGGACGGGATTGCCCACCGGGCCTGGCATGCCGGCAGAAGCAGATGGTCTGACGCCAAGCAGCTCATCGAAAACTTTAACGATTTGTCCATCGGTATCGAATTGGTGAACCCAAATGGCAACATTCTCGCTTACACAGATCAGCAATATGACGCCTTAAAAGACGTGATTGAGCATCTTCGGTCTTTATACCCTGCTCTGAGACGGCCCGAAAGAATACTCGGACACGAACATATTGCTGGATGGCGGGGGAAAGCCGATCCAGGATGGATGTTTGATTGGAAGCGTTTATTCCGACTGTGCTATCCGAACGAGGCGGCTCCTCTCAGGACTCCAGCTTGTCCAGCGGAACTAAAGACCGCTTTGGAGAAGTTTGAACATGTGGTGCCAGGCGGTCCTAGTGCTGCCGGCCAATTTTGGAATGCCGTTAACGGTGTGACAGAAACTTGTGTTCGCCTTTTACAAGCCGACAATGATAGGGGCTAGGCTCAGCTTTAGCGCGGGCAAAAGTTGCCTCCGCAAGAAAAACGAGCAGAGACACGCCAGGCAGAAATCACACTTTGGGAAGGGAGATCCGCACTTCGAACCCACTTTCGTAGGTGAGGGCCCTGCAGGCCCTCTCCGACGATTTTCGCTCTTCCTTGAGGTGCCGCGGCTTGAGTTCGATCCGGTAGCCGTCAGGGTGGCTAATCTGCTAGCGAGATGGTCTCGATCTCCAGCATCAAATCGTCGTACGGCCCGATACCGTCGACGGGGACTACCGTGGTGGGCGGTATCCTGCTCCCATACACTATGCGGGCAATGCTCTCCACCGCCGGGTAGTGGGACGCGTTCCGCAAATAGATAGACTGCTGCGCCACCCTGGGTAGCCCCGATCTTGCGCTCTTCATCATGTGGTCCAATGACTGGTAGATATACCATGCCTGGGCCATGGTTGTCTGAGCGTCGTGGAGACGGCCTTGAGCCAGCCAGTGGGCATCCTCGCCCAGATCGGAGAACGAGCGGATAATCCGGTGGGTCGCAGCGTCAAGCGCTAGGTCCCCGGAGCAAAGCCAGAGGGGCCCGCCTTTGGCCCACATGATGCCGTAGGTCACCCGACGTTCCAAATGGAACCCAACCTCCTTCCGGTATTCCCCTGGCAGGAGAGCCACGACGTCGGCCAGCAGGCGTACCTCATCCCGGGGATGAAGGCCGTTGATCGCAAAACCGCTCGTGGTCGGCATGTTCTCGCGGCTTTTGAAGAAAAGTTGCCGCAAGGGGTGAACTTCGGCTTCCTGCAAAAAGGTGTAGCGGTTATAAAAGTTGCTGCGCAGAAGGTTCGTCACGGAGCCGCCTTGACTCTCCATGATCCGCTGTATGTGCCGATAGATGAGCCACCACTGGGCCTTGCCGGCCTCGAGGGTGGCATCGGTGTGGGTCCGTTGGGTGGCCACTTCCTTCGCATCCTCGCCTAGGTCCGCCAGCCGGCTAATGACTCGTCCGGTGCCGGGGTCCATCCCTATGATTCCCGAGGTGAAGAGAAACTGGCCCACCTTCACCGCGGCCGGATAGGGTGCCGTCACCGGAGCCAGGGCGGGCACGATGACGGCCTCTCTGCGCAGCTCGCCTGCCTGAGGGATGAACGCAATGACCTCGACCTGGATACGAAGGCCCTCTTGGACACCGTCCTTGCCCACGCCGTGGATTGTCGTCGCCGGCTTTTCCCCTGGAAAGAATCGAAGCATCACCTCTTCCATGGCCGAGGTGTCCTGCACATCCAACAGGAAGATCCGTTGCCGCACGATGTTTTGCAAGGATGAGCCTTGCTGGGCCAGGATCCTGGACAGGTTGTTGTAGATGGTCCATGTCTGGGCCTTGATGCGGCCCTGGCGTGCATCGAGGAGCTCCTGGCCGGTGACCGTCTGGTCGCGCCCCTCAGGTGGCAGCTCCCACAGGGAGTGGGCTACCGCACCAGTGTCCAGGTTCGCGGGGGTCTGCGCGGAGAGAAAGAGGAACTGACCGGCTTTGGAGCCCGTGGGGATAGTGCCTGCCTCTTGGGCGTCGCGGTTATGCCAAAAGTCTTCACGCTCCATGACAATTCCTCCTTAGCAGCGGCGTGCGCCAACGAGTATCTGCCCGAAGAGCCTCAATATTCAAG
>JBHIAO010000196.1:0-10276 GCA_046758565.1 Anaerolineae bacterium | reverse complement strand
GATCCTGGTGGTCAGGCGTCGCAGATCCTGCAGATCGTCGAGCAAGAACGGTTGACGCTGCGCCGTATCATCAATACCCACGCCCACTTTGATCATGTGAGCGGTGTGAATGACGTTAAGGAGGTAGCCGGCGTACCCTTTTACCTTCACCGTGCCGATCTGCCTATTCTGGATAGCTACAGCAGACAGTTGGCCTATTTTGGCTTAACCGGCGGCAAGCAGCCGACGGTGGACGAGTATCTGGAGGAAGGTCAGGGGGTAGAGATCGGCGAGCTCGTTCTTCGCGTGCTATTCACGCCGGGCCATAGTCCCGGCCACGTAACGTTCGTCTATGAGACACCTTCAACAGATCTTTCGACAAGGTCAGGACAGAGCTCAGGGCCTCGTGTGGCTTTTTCGGGCGACGTGCTGTTCCAGGGCTCCATCGGGCGCTTCGACCTGCCGGGTGGGGACTACCAGCAACTTATGCGCAGCATCCGAGAAGTGCTTCTGCCGCTGGGCGATGATACAGTAATCTACCCTGGACACGGACCAGCTACAACCATCGGTCAGGAGAAGCAGTGGAATCCGTTTTTGTAATGTGTGAGGCCAGGATTTGGCACTCTCTTGGCTACGTAACGCGGTTCGGGAATAGGCTCGTATTGCGTACTGCGTATTGCGTATGGCGTGGTCCAATAACGGCGTCTTTGCGGGATACGCAATACGGAATACGCACGCAGTACCTCGCACGACAAGTTTCGTCTAAACGAGGAGTCCCATGACCAAACCTTTCCTTGAACGGTTACAGCAAGGTCCAATTCTGTGCGACGGTGCCATGGGCACGCAACTGTACGCCCGCGGCATCCCTTTCGAGCATTGCTTTGATGAGCTGAACCTTTTGAACCCGAACATAGTTCGAGGTATCCACCTGGACTATGTCCGTGCCGGCGCAGAAATCATCGAGACCAACACGTTCGGCGCCAACCGGCTTCGGCTGGCCAAGCATGATCTGGAAGACAAGATCCATGAGATCAACCGGCGTGGGGCAGAAATCGCCAGGGAGTGTGCCGAGCGCTCCGGTCAGCCTGTGTATGTTGCCGGCTCCATCGGTCCGCTCGGCAAGCCGCTGATGCCTTATGGTTCTGTGTCCACTCAGAGTGCCTACGAGGCGTTTCGGGAGCAGATCGAGGGGTTGATTGAGGGCGGCGTCGATCTGCTGATCGTGGAAACAATCGCCGATCTGCGCGAGATGGAGCGGGCCATTGCTGCTGCGCAGGCTGTCGCCGAGGTGCCAATTGTAGCCCAGATGACATTTGGCGAAGATGGGGCGACGATGCGGGGGGACGAGCCGGCCCAGATTGTGGCTCGGCTGGAGGCGCTCGGCGTGGCCGTCATCGGCGCCAACTGCAGCGTCGGATCCCAACCGATGTTGGCGGTCCTGGAGCAGATGGCTGAGGTGAGTAGTACCCCGCTGTCAGCGCAGCCCAATGCTGGTTTCCCGGCCTATGTCGAGGGGCGGGTTGTGTACCTCTCCTCACCCGAGTACATGGCCGGCTATGCCAAGCGCATGGTCGAGGCTGGCGCCGTGATCGTTGGTGGCTGCTGCGGTACCACGCCTGAGCACGTCGCCCGCATGCGAGACGCCATCCAGGACCTGCGACCACCCGAACTCCGACGGACGACAGTCACGATTACCTTCCCCGAACCGACGCCTCTTATCGCCGTCCCGCTTCGTGAGCCGACGGACCTGGCTCGGAAGTTGGGTGACGAGTTCGTGATCACAGTGGAAATTGATCCGCCCAAAGGTTTCAATCTGAGCAAGGTTGTCCCGAAGTTGACTCAGTTGAAAGAGTCCGGCGTCGTGGATGCCGTCAACATTGCGGACAGCCCGCGGGCGCAGGCGCGGATGAGTGCGTCGGCGATGGCGACCCTGGTTCATAACCAGTTTGGCATAGAAACAATCTTGCACGTGACGTGCCGGCATCGTAACCTGGTGGCGTTGCACTCGGAGTTGCTCGGTGCTCATGCCATGGGCGTGCGCAACGTCTTCATCGTCATGGGCGATCCACCGCGCATCGGGGACTACCCGGATGCCACGGCGGTATCCGACATTGTGCCGTCGGGCTTGATTCGGTTGATCAAGAGCTTCAACCAGGGCATGGACATGAGTGGTAAACCCATTGAGGAACCCACCTCGTTCTTTGTAGGCGCTGCGCTCGATCCGGGCGCCGAGAACCTGGATCGCGAGCTCCGTGTGCTGGATAGGAAGGTCGACAGCGG
Source organism: Anaerolineae bacterium (assembly GCA_046758565.1). Classification (GTDB taxonomy): domain Bacteria; phylum Chloroflexota; class Anaerolineae; order Epilineales; family JAANWY01; genus JBHIAO01. The sequence goes on along the minus strand of JBHIAO010000196.1, from coordinate 8,017 downwards.
TGCCGACTTTCTTCTCACCCAGCCGGTGTATGACCCTGAGGTCATCGAGCGCGTGCTGCGGCGCATCGGCGAGTTCCCAGTTCCCGTCATCATGGGGGTGCTGCCGCTGTACAGCCATCGCCATGCGGAGTTTCTGCACAACGAGGTGCCGGGCATTAACATTCCGGCCCGTGTTCGCCAGCGGATGCAGGATGCCGGCGAGGAGGGGCTCGACGTGGGCGTGCAACTGGCCCGCGAACTCCTGACGGTGGTGGGAGATCACATTCACGGCGCCTATGTCATGCCGCCTTTTGGCCGATACGATGTGGTGGCGCGGGTGGCGGAAGCGGTCGTTAGACCAGGGCTGGTTGTGAAAAGCATTTTGCGGTAGGCCAGGCGGCAAAGGATTGGACCACGTTTCACGCCACCTGGATGTCGATTCTGGTTTCGTATTCAAGCATGGCCCGCGAAGGAAGATGGAAGTAAGTGTAAGACTGTTTGCGCTGTACCGAGAGGCCGCCCGCAGCGGGGAGCTGTGCTGGGAAATCGCGGAAGGTGCCACGGTGGGCGACCTGTGGCGCGAGCTGCAGGATGCCTACCCCAACTTGCCAAAGGTGAGGCCGGCGGCGGCCATCAACGCCGAATTCGCGAAATTGGACGACATGTTGCACGCCGGCGACGAGGTCGCCTTCCTGCCGCCGGTGAGTGGTGGGAGGTGTAGGCTAAGCAGTTGAGTAACGAAATCGGGCCAGACCTGGGGAAGATGGCCGGATTGTCAGACATCGAAGGAGTGGAAGCTTCTACGTATCTGAATCTGAATTGATGCGTAAAGTTTAAGGAGAGCAATTCGTCATCGATTGTGGACACGAGGTTCATGTTTAGAATAGTGAAGGAACCGATAACCGCTGACCTGGTGATTGCGGCCGTGGGGGATCCTGGGGCCGGCGCGATTTGCACCTTCCTCGGCGTAGTACGGGACAACAACCTGGGCCGTGAGGTGGACTACCTGGAGTACGAAGCCTACCCCGAGATGGCGGTGCCGGCCATGCAGCGCATCGCGGACGAAATCCGGGAGCGGTGGGATGTCATCGAAATTGCTATCGTTCATCGGGTGGGCCGGCTGGACATCGGCGAGACCAGCGTTGGCATCGTCGTATCTTCACCGCACCGGGCTGAGGCCTTCGAGGCCTGCCACTATGCCATCGATAGGCTCAAGGAAATCGTCCCCATCTGGAAGAAAGAGGTCTGGGCGGACGGCGAGGAGTGGATCGAAGGGCCAGTAATCAGTGAACAGTAACCAGTGATCAGTAAACAGTTGTCAGTTCTCCACTGTTCACTGTTCACTGTTCACTGTTCACTGGTTACTATAACTAGGAGGAAACGCTTTTCAATGAACGTGACCGTTAAGCAGGGATTTATTCAGGAAGCTGACGCTGATGCCGTGGCGGTGAACCTGTTCAAGGGGGTGACCCGGCCAGGTGGAGCTACCGGTGCAGTGGACAGGGCGCTGGGGGGCGCCATCACGGAACTGATCGGCGTCGGTGACTTCAAAGGCAAGCTGGGCGAGACAGCCGTTCTTTACTCACGAGGTGCCATGCCGGCCCCTCGGGTCATCATCATCGGCCTTGGCGAGTCGGGGGACTTTGACCTGGAGGGCGTTCGCAAAGCGTCAGCGGCGGCGGCCAGGCGGGCCAAAGCACTTGGCGTGGAGCGCTTGGCGACGATTGTGCACGGAGCTGGCATCGGCGGACTTGAACCCCGGGACGCAGCCCAAGCTACCGTCGAGGGGACCCTTCTTGCCACGTACGAGTTCAGAGAACTCAAAACCGAGAGGGACGAAGAGGACTCCAGGGAACTCACGGATTTGACTGTCATGGAGGTCAGTGCCGACAAGGTGAAGACGATCCGGCAAGGGGCGCAGATTGGCCAAATCGTTTCCAATGGTGTGAAGCTAGCCCGTGATCTTGGTAATCGCCCCGGTAACCTGGCCACGCCGACCCATCTGGCCGAGACGGCCGAGAGAATCGCGGACGAAACCGGTATGCGCTGCGAGATATTCGACGAGGAGCAGATGCGGAAGCTAGGCTTGGGCGCTTTACTGGGTGTCGCTCGGGGATCGGAAGAGCCGGCCCGGTTCATCGTCCTGGAGCACAATGCCGGCCGCGATGACCTCGACACTATCGTCCTTGTCGGCAAGGGTCTGACCTTTGACACCGGTGGCATTTCCCTCAAGCGGAGTCAAGGTATGGAGGCCATGAAATTTGACATGATGGGCGGTGCGGCCGTCCTGGGTGCTATGCAGGCTGTCGGCGAACTGGGCCTGCCCCAGCACGTGGTCGGGCTGGTGCCGGCCACGGAGAACATGCCTGGCGGTTCGGCCGACAAGCCTGGCGATGTGCTGACGGCACTGAACGGTAAGACCGTCGAGGTGATCAACACGGATGCCGAAGGCCGGCTCATCCTCGCCGACGGCCTGTCATACGCGCAACGCTTTGAGCCTGACGCCGTGATCGACTTAGCGACGCTGACTGGCGCCTGTGCGATGGCTCTGGGACCCTATGCGACAGGGCTGTTTACGAATGACGAAGCGTTGGCCGCTCGTGTGAAAGCTGCTGCTGAGGCAACTGGAGAGCGAGTGTGGCCGCTGCCTCTTTACGACGAACACAAAAAGGAGGTCAAGAGCGATTTTGCGGATGTGAAGAACACGGGCAAGGGACGGTATGGAGGCGCCAGCATTGGAGCGGCATTCCTATCCCACTTTGTTGGTGACTATCCATGGGTGCACCTGGATATCGCGCCCACGGCGTGGACCGATGAGGCCAGGGACTACACCACCAAAGGAGCTACCGGTATCGGCGTCCGGCTCCTGGTACGATTCTTGCAGGAGTGGTCCTCGCCAGCAAGAATGACTGGGCAGGGGTGAGGTAACTTCGCGGCTGACATGACGTATCAATGACGGTAGTGTATTGCGTACTACGTATTGCGTATCTGTAAGACGACATTTTCTCGGCCACGCAATGCGCAGTACGAGCAATTCGCACGCCGTCCCGAGTGCTGGTTTCATGGTTGTAGGCTAGCAGATGACAGGACGAAGCTCATGAGTATGATTGGACTGGACGAGATCGATGTTGCGCCAGCGCCACCACAGACTGAGTACGATTCCAACGCTGCCGGATTGCCGTTCAAGCATCGCCGGCCACCGTGGCTGAAGGTCCGTGCGCCGTGGGGTGAGAACTACACCGGCCTGAAGCACCTGATGCGCCGGCAGGAACTCCACACCGTGTGCGAGGAAGCCAACTGCCCCAACGTCGGTGAGTGTTGGGGGCACGGCACGGCGACATTCCTGATCCTCGGCGACATCTGCACTCGCAGTTGCGGCTTCTGCAACATCAAGACTGGCCGGCCCGAAGTCCTCGACCTGATGGAACCGGAGCGCGTGGCACAGGCCATCAAGCGCATGAAACTTCACCACGCCGTTATCACCAGCGTCAACCGAGACGAACTTCCGGACGGGGGCGCGGCCATCTTCGCGCGGACCATTCGCCGCAGCAAGGAACTGGTGCCGGGCCTCTCCGTCGAGGTGCTAATCCCCGACTTCAAAGGCGACCGTGATGCCTTGCGGACCGTCATGGATGCGAAGCCGGAGATCCTGAATCACAACACGGAGACGGTGCCACGCCTCTATCTCAAGGTCCGACCCCAGGCGGTATACCAGCGGTCGCTACGAATCATCAAGTGGGCCAAAGAGATCGATCCGACGGTTCTGACCAAGTCTGGTATCATGGTCGGCCTGGGCGAGGAGTGGGACGAGGTTCTGCAAGTGATGGACGACCTGGTGGCTCACGACTGCGACATTCTGACCATCGGTCAGTACCTTCGACCCTCTGAAAAGCACTTGCCTATCATGCGGTACTACACACCAGAGGAGTTCACGCGGCTGGAGGAGGCCGGCTACGAGGCCGGCTTCAAGTGGGTTGAATCCGGCCCGCTGGTACGTAGCTCCTACCGGGCCGAACGCCAGGTGGCCGAACTCAGCGGACGGGCACCCCAAACTGAGGGCGTTGGCCGGGTTTGATGGGTTGATTTGGCGCTTCTGAAGTTTGTGTGTAGCGATTGACAAGGAGTTCAAACATGGCATGGGTAGTAGCTTTCAAAGCATTCTGTCCGGTACTCGGTGCCAATGCCTACCTGTTGGAAGATCGGCAGTATGAGCGGGGGGAAGGCACTTATGCCGTGGTTGCCCGACGCTGCTCATACGATGTGGCCTGTAACGTGGATGATCACATCCGGTGCAACTGGAACTTCAAGCCCGGCGGCACTGGCGAAGATCCCTTCGGTTTGGACCGTGAGTTTCTCGTGACAGGCTAGATGTAAACTGGGGCCACGTTGTTCCAAAGATAACCCTGCCCCCGGGCTCCGACAGACCCCAAAGTCTAAGCCCGGTATCTTTTGGAGGTAACACAAATGAATACCGTACAGCTGCGCCGGGTTCGGGCCGTAGCACTGGACGCGACGTCCTTCGCCGCATATGGTATGCGCGGCCTGATTGCCCCGGCGGCCCTGCCCCAGCTGAAAACGCGCACGACGACCACGATTGCGCCACACACATGGCGTGCGCGGGGACCTTCTGTCCTTGCTGTATCGCCGGCACAAACCCCTTCCGCTGCTTCTGGCGACATCGCCAGTGAACCCCTTATCGAGTTGAGGGAAAGCTACCCCGTCAGGCCGACGATAAGGAGGTGAGTCGCCATGCGTGCTACATTCTTCGCAGTGCTCCTCGCCACGGGAGCGCTGACCCTGCTACTTGCATCCACAGCCCAAGGGAATACCCACGCATTGACGCATGGCGAAATTCTGTTGGCCCTCGCATTCACTCTGCTTATTGCTCTGGCAAGGCGGTTTCCTCTCAACGTCGTTAGTAAGACGAACGTCATTGTTGACGCCAGCCTGATCTTCACCGCGGTCTTGCTTTTCCCAATGCCCTGGGGTCCGCTCGTAGCTGGGCTGGGAACACTTGTGGGTCTGGCCTTGATTGGGCTCCCGCTAGCAGACACCATCATCAAGACTAGTGTGATCATTCTCGAGGTACTCAGTGCGCAGTGGGTGTACCTCTGGCTTGGTGGGACAAGTCCACCCAGGTTTGATAGCCCTTCGGTAGTGGTACCCCTGCTGTGGGCTGGGTATGCTATGCTGGTGGTAGATCGGTTCCTGGCGGCGGTGACCCAGCCTCAGAAAGCAGACCATGTCCCCGTGTTCATGAGTTCCCGGACGCGGTCACTCAAGGAGCACGTGGCTCTTCTCCTCTTGGGTATCCATGCAGCTTTGCTGGTCCAAGTAGATCCCTTGCGCTTTCTGCTAGCAATGCCTCCTATCGGGCTGATCTATCTCGCCGCGCGAAATCGCCTGCAGCGGGAGCTTGAAATGATGACCCACGACGCTGTGGAGTCCCTGGCGGACCTCATCGACCGACGAGATCCCTATACGGCTGGGCACTCGATGCGAGTGGCAGAGCTGGCGGAACGTCTGGCGATGGAAATGGGCCTATCTTGGACGGAGATACAGACGATCCGGGCAGCCGGCCGGGTGCACGACCTGGGCAAGATGGAAGTTGACGCCAGCATCCTGACCAAGCCCGGCCAGCTCACCGACGAGGAGTGGGAGTTTATCCGTCGTCATCCCGCTTCCGGTGCGGAGATTGTTTCTTCCTTCCCCGAGTTCACCCATGCGGCAGATTACGTACGCTATCATCACGAGCGGTGGGATGGAAGCGGATATCCTCACGGCCTGCGCGGTGAGGAGATCCCTCTGGGTGCACGCATCATTGCTGTGGCGGATGCTTTTGATGCCATGACGTCGGACCGGCCCTACCGCAAGGCGCTGAGCCTGGATATCGTGTTGGAGGAATTCAAGCGCGAAGCTGGGTGCCAGTGGAACGAGCAGGTCGTCGCTGCTCTGATACGCGTCCTGCGCCAGGATCGCCTCCAGTCCGGCACGGTGGGTATGTTGGGTACTGCGATGGCCTAGATTGCAGTTGGTCAGATTTCGTGTGTCCCGACTGACAGCGTCTCTAACTTGACAATGTTCGCCAGTCATCAGTGATCAGTAACCAGTGATCAGTCACTGATTACTGATTACTGATCACTGATCACTGATGCCGGCAAGCTCCGGAGAAAGTCGACAGCCGCCTGCGCCGTTGTGATCTTGACAACCTTGATGCGCCGTGCCACTTGCCGTGCATCCTGGTAGTTTTGGGTCGGCACCAGGAAGTACTCGGCGCCTGCGCGCTCCGCGCTAGCAACCTTCAGCCCCACACCACCAATGGGGCCAACCTTGCCGTCCAGGTCGATGGTGCCCGTGCCGGCAATCCGCCGGCCGCCTGTCAGATCCTCCGGCGTGATTATATTGTAGATTGTCAGGGTGAACATCAGGCCCGCCGACGGGCCACCAGCGATCTTTTGAGGCTCGACCTCTACTTGAAACGGAAGAACGACATCCAAACCTATCGTCTGCACAATGATTCCCAACCGTGGTGGCTCATCCGGGCTTGATGGCTGCATCAGTGGTAGAGTCATGCGCATCTCCTGGCCAGCACGTTCGACCAGCAAATCAACCTTGGCGTGTGGGCTCTGCGCCCTGATCCGCTCGGCCAGCTCGGATGCCAGTCTGATGGACTCGCCGTTCAAGCCGATGATCCGGTCGCCCGGCTGTAGGGCCTCATTGGCTGGGCTCTCTGGAAGAATCGACACAACCTCGGCCGCCTCCCCCACTACTTCCACGTCGTAGCCGGCCAGGCGAAGGGCTACGGCTGTCGCAATAGTCTCACTTTCCTCCAGCATTCGGTTGCCTTGTTCTGCTAGCTCCTGCGGCGTCGTATCGCGCGGAACGATTCGCTCCGGTGGTACGATCTTGACCACTGGGCTCAACTGCCCGTATGCCCACTGGCCGGCTGTGATCGGCGCCTGTGGGAACACTGTCGTGAGGATGAAGCTGCCGGCGACCGAATGGCGATACTCGGGCGACACGGCAACCATGGGCTCCACAGCGGTTGCAATGCCTGGTGCCTCAAGTCCGTTGTTGGTAGGTACCAGGCTGCATGCTGCGCCGAGTAAGCCGAGGAAAAGCACTACGGCAATCAGTCCGCGAATGGCGCTGCCTGATGGACTCGAGCGGTGAGGATGCACCGGCCTGTTCCATTCCCAGGCCGGCTGTGTCCACAGTGCCAGGCCCAGCAATCCGGCGACGAGGAGCGTGCCGGCGCCGGTTTCCAGGCTGAAGCGTGCACGCTGCGCGATCAAGACTATCCCCCAGCTTGTCAAGGCCACCACCATCAGTCGCCCCAACCGTACCCCGAGGTGGGTCGTCTGGGCTGGCCGGTCCAGCAGCCCCCACGCGACGGCCCGCACCAGCCGTCCGCCGTCGAGGGGAAAAGCCGGTGCCAGGTTGACGATCGCTAACCCCGTGTTGAAGGCGGCCAGGAAGATTGAGCTGACGTTGAGGTAGGGGTGCAGTTGGCGGTCCCAGGCCAGGTACGCCAGGCCAGCCAGCAGTACGTTGGCAGTCGGGCCGGCTATGGCTACCAAGGCGTCGCGCCGGGGGGTGGGGGCGGCCGGCCAGGCCTGGGCGGCATCGCCAAAGGGGAACAGGAGAATGCTCGACGGTACTTCTGGTTCGATGCCATCGGGGCCGGCAGCTTGGGCGGTCCATGCGTGAGCCATAGCGTGACTGACGAGAGATATCACTACCATCAGCGTGATCCCCACTGCCACGCCCCACGTCTCGATCCCACTCAAAGATGGTTCTATGATAGGTATGTACAGGGTCGCGACGGCCCACAGCATCAGCGGAGCACCCACAAGCCAACTAGCACCCAGTACAACGGACGTGTGCCTGGTGCGCAGAGCGAAATATCGTCGTCTCATCTCGATGCAATTGTACCAGCGGGATCGTAAAACGTAAAACGTGAAACGTGATGAGCTCACGCCGAAAATCCTCACGTTTTACGTTTCACGTTTTACGCAGTTTGGTTGCGGCCAAAGGC
>JBHIAO010000195.1:0-10377 GCA_046758565.1 Anaerolineae bacterium | reverse complement strand
CATCCCACTTCTTCCACAACTCGTCCGAGTGGCTTGTACTGCTCCACCCACAGACGCACCAACTCCACCTTGAAGTCGTATCTCGATGGCTGCCCCGCGACCTCGCGCACGATGTCGCGCCCCGCCAGCCGGCGCAGCGCACCCGTCACTTCACGCAACTCTAAGGCGACGCCTCGCTCCGCCAGCAGTTCGCTGATCTGTGGCGCCGGCACCATCGGTGCCTGCCCGAGCAGTCGTGTCAGCGACGCCAGCACCAGTCGCTCCGGCACATCTGACTGCTCCCACAGGAAGGCGAAGTGGGCTTCTCCCAGCTCCACCATCTCTCCCAGCACATCGTTCACATCCTGGATGGTCAGATACCCCCGCCGCTCCCGATTGGCGTGGTTCATCAGGGCGTGACAGATCAGTTGCAGGAAGTAGGGATGGCCGGCCGTCACCCGCAGCATCTTGTCCAGCGCCAGGTCGTCGTAGAGTAGGCCGTGCTCGGCCACCGGCTCCACGATCAGCGCCCGCGCTGCTCCGTCGTCCAGAAAAGTGACGTGCTTGTACAAAGCAATGTTGAACAGGATGGACCAGTAATCGGCGCCGAGTTGTTCCATGCGGTGGGTGCCGACGAAGATGAAACCCAGGCTCCCGCCATGCTGCATCAGGTGGCGGAAGTAGGAAAAGATGGTGGGCTCCAGCTTGCCCGACGCGACGCGCATTTCCAGCTCCTCGAACTCGTCGAACAGCAGCAGCAGTTGCCGGCGACCGATGGCGTCGAAAACCGTCGGCAGGAACGTTCGCTCGAAGTACCCGCTGGGGCGCTCCTCGAAGTCCTCCGGTCCCGGCTCCTCCAGATCGATACCCTGATCGGCCAGGCCGTCGACGATGGCCAGAGAGAGGTCGTAGAAGAAGTTGGCCATGCCGGGGTCAATGCCCAGGGACTGGCCGTCGAGGTACACCGGTAAGTAGTCCTCGCCCAGACGCGCCGGGAGTTGCTGCAGGAAGGAGGTCTTGCCCATGCGCCGCTGGCCGATGAGGACGAGGATGTTCTGGCGGGCGAGGCCACTCATGTTCTCCCTGATGAACTGGAAGAGGTCCTCGCGGCCGAAGAAGATGGGAGAGTCGGGCCGTAAGGGTGTGCCGGGAGCGTAGGGGTTGGGCACGGGTTGGAACTCGGCCGCGGGCCGCATCAACTGCACCAGGTCGGCGAAGGTGTGGGTTTTGCACGTGCGCTCGCGGTCGTCGAAGGTGATGGTGAACTCAGCGCGGAAGTGGTCAGCCGACGGAGCGGCCGAGACGGCTAGCTCGACGACGGCAGAGCGGCCGGCGGGAAGAATGTCGAGATGGGCAGTACCACTACCACCGCTGATCTTGTAGTCCCGGCCGGGGACGAGGGTGACGGTGACATTTGAGGCCGGGCTGCGGCCGGTGTTGGTGAGTTCCAGAGCCAGGGTGACGTCATCCAGGTGCAGGACCTGGCGGGTTCGGAGGGCGGCCTCGATCCGGGCACGGCCCTGGAGGTCCTGGAGGGCGCTGGTGGTCACCGTCATCCAATGGGCAGCGATGTGGGTGAGGATGTTCTGCGCGGGTTGAGGCAGCGCGGCTCGGAACTGGCGGTCGAGGCGACTCAGGGATTCCATGGCCTGGGCGAGATAGGCCACCTTGTCCTCGACCAGGTCAACCCGCTGGTAGTTGTGCAGGGTGCGGGCCACGCGGCCCAGGTCCGCCAGGGCTTCGGCTATGGCCGTCAGACCGCCCTCAGGATCCGCTATGGTCTTTCCAACATCGTCCAGTTGGGGCCGCAGGGCGACGATGCGGGAGACGGTGTTGGTCTCCAGCATCCGCAGGAACAAGTTGTAAAGGCCGGCCACGGCGGATGGATGCTCGCCTCGCGAACCATCGAGTCGCTCGGTGGCACCCACCACCGCCCGCAGGCCCTCGACCCCCACCTCGGGCCGGGTGAGGATCAGGTGGAACCCTTCGCTCAGATCGGCGATGGCAGATTGGCCGGCTTCACCAGCCAGACCTGGCAGGTAGGTCAGTAGAGCCGGGTCGTCGTGGGCCAGCGTGTGGAGCCTCAACAGCGCTGCGTCCGGGTTGGCACGTAGCTCCCTGAGAAGCGTTTCAGCTCGACCAACGGGAGAGAGGCGGTAGGCGCGCTGCCGGCGGTAGAGCAGCAGGCCCAGGGCCGGCACCGCCAGGATGAGGGCAGCCAGCCCGAAGCGTTGGCCATAGTGCACGTACCACGGTGCGGTTGGAATGGCGAACGGACCTGGGACCTCGGCCGTCGTTCCTCGCACATACCCATCGTCGTAGACAAAGCGAAACCGGCTTTCCCGACCCGAATCCCAGGTATTGAAGGGGTTTGGTACCTCAAATCGCAGTCGGCCCTGCCCCCGGACGGATTGAGGTGCCTGGCTGAGCCATGCACCGGCCGACGGGTCCCAAATCTCCAGGGCCACGTTCACGGTATCCCCCTCTGGGTCTTTGACCTTTACCCTGTAGGTGTAACCGGTACGAGTGTCGGCCAGGCTCGGTTCAGTGAGCAGTGGCGGCTGATCGAGAGCCAGGCCGAACAGTTGGATGCGTTGCCTGGTGGCTGCGGCGATTTCTGCCTCCCCGTCGCCGTTCACATCGCCGGCAGCGATCTTGAGGACCTTGTCATCCACGCTTGCTGTCCAGGCCAATCTGCTGCCGTCCACCAAACTGAGTTCCCGCTCCCCTGTGAGTACGGCTACCCTGTCCGTGCTGACCTGAGCCTCGGTGGCTACCTCTTCAAGGTCATGGAGCACGATCGCTCCGCCGTCATGCAGTTGATAGATCTTTCCATCAACTGTGGCGGCCAGTCCTGCATCGAGGCTGAGGACCTTTGCTTCCAGGTCGTACTCGCCGGCTGGCGTGCCGTCAGCCGTCAGGCGCAAGACCTGCCCACTTTGGGTGCCGACGAGGACATGTCCACCGTCGCTGCCCACAGCCGTCACCGATTCGGTGAACCCTCGCTGCCAGATTGGGTTTCCTTCGCTGTCCATCAGAACGACCAGGCCGGTGGAATCTGAACCGCTCGCGATGATGATTTCAGCCTGTTCGTCGCCGGTCAGATCGCGCACGGCTATGCCGCTGACCGTCCCCTCGACCGGGACAGTCCAGATAGCTACGTTGTCGTCCAGTAGGTGGACCTGAGTTCCGGCATCACCAAAAGTACCCACCGCTACCTCAGGCCGCCTGTCACCGTCCGCATCGCCAGCACTCAGTGCCAATACAGGAGTTCCGAGATTCACTTCCCACAGGATGCGTCCATCAGCCAGGGCTTGCACCCGGCCATCCCCCAGGCCAGCCAGCACTTCGTCCTGACCGTCGCCGTCCAGATCGGTGAAGTAAAGAGCAGCCGCAAACGCGAGACGCGGCGTCTCCTCCCACAGGTTCCGCCGGACCAGTTGATCCGAGGTACCGAAGACCTGGACACCCGTCTCAGTGCCCACAATGAGCTCGCCCCGACCGTCACCGTTCAGATCAGCGTAGTCGAGGGCACGGGTGGTCACCCCTGTAGCCTCTCCTGGACCGCTTGAAGGGCGGTACTCGGCCAGGCGATGGCCGTCTGCATCCAACAAGTAGACCTGGGGGTATCCCACTGCCGCCACCACCAACTCTGCTTTCCCATCGCCGTTAGTATCGCCGGCTGTGAGCGTGGCGGCCGGGGGAAGACTGCCCACGGGGTGTCGCCAGATATGGCTGCCATCCCCTTTGATGGCGTGAACGACTGCTGAAGGGGACGGAGCCATCACCAGGATTTCCATCTGACCGTCACCGTCCAGATCATACACGATGAGTTGCCCGCGAACCGGGTCATCAGGTGAGTTCCCGACGGATAGGGACTCATTATGCCAGACCTGGCTCCCGTCACTCTCGAACAAGAAAAGGTCCCAGGCGGCGCTGAGCACCACCACCTCTGCTTGTCCATCGCCGTCCACGTCTCCGGCCTGCACCAGGCCCACCTCTCCGTCAATCTCCCAGCTCCGGGCTACGTTGAAATCGTGTTCCACGATGTACACATCGGAGCCATTCGTCACGCTGGGCACAATCTCGGGCTGCCTATCGCCATCTAGCTCACCAACCCATACGTCTACGACCGGCTGTGCCACGGTTCCAATCTGATTGAACTCACGAGTGCTACCGGTGTCAGTATTGAAGGCAAACAGCGCGCCACTATCCGTTGAACCGATGCCTTCAGGCCGTCCATCTCCGTTTAGGTCGGTAGGCATGTCCGCGACAAGCCATGGACAATGCTGCGGGGGAGCTGCTGAAACGCTCCGGTAAACCCAACCGCGCCTCTCCGTACCGCTGAGCATAGTGTGGGCTTCCTTTCCAACTATTATGATCTCGGCAGCTTGCTCATCACCGTCTAGATCAGCAACAAGGAGGCCACAGCCTGCGGAATCGCTTCGGTAGCGCCACAGCAGCTCGCCATCGTTCTCCAGAGCGTGTACCCAGCGGTCGGCCGTCACCACGACGACGTCCTGCACGCCGTCGCCGTTGATGTCGCCGGCCTGGACATGGGTCACCGGCGCCTCAGTTCTGAAGGTCCAATAGGGCCGGAACACCAACCCACCCTCGGCGTGGGCCAATGGCGCCCTGACGGCCACGGAGAGCAAGACCAATGTCAACAGGAGTTTGATGGGCTTCATCATGTCGTAATCACACCTTCCGATGAACGTCTCATCGCCCGCATTCTCAAAGCTCTGTCATCATCTTACCACAAAAGGCCGGCGGAGCGAAGGGGAATTGAGGGGCACTCTATTGGTCGGCACGTTTTTCTCAGCGAGAAACTTAGGGACAGCTTTGACGAGGTTTCTCGTGAACATGATCCTATTTCTTGGTAGCCGACGGGCAATCGATCCGGGGGAGCGCAGAGTGACCCTCGCGCTCCCTCTGCATGCCAGTCTGTTCGGGGAGAGATCTCTCCCGATCCCTCGACCAGGAAGTTATTCGTCGCTGTTCCAGATCTCCCACAAAACCTTCCACTCGTCGCCAACCTTTTGACGGATCACGATATGTTTTCCGACCTCAGTTACTGTGTCGCCGCCAGCTTTTGGCGTGAGCGTCATCGTATACCCTGCCCGTTCAACCGCCAGGTCACCCCCTATCTTGATGTCGATTATCGACGTTTCGTGATGAGCGGTGAACTCCTCAAGGATATATTGCAAATCGGACTCGACTGCTGCCTTGCCTTCGAGCGCTGGCAGGTTAGGAGGCATGTCGACGGCCTCCTCGGTGTAGAGTTCCATGAGCCGGGGCAGGTCACCTGCGTTGAACGCGTCATCCCACGCTGCGCTGGCATCTCTAACAAGGTCCTCTTGGTCCGCCTCCGGAGCGACGGCCGGCGTGGCCGGCACGACGCAAGCGCCCAGGGTGAGTGCCGCCAGCAGGATAATAAATGATGCAAAGGGTCGATTGAGATACATGTGTATTCCTCCTTATTAATGAATCGTAGCAGATCAGTCGATCAGCCCAGATAAACCCAGCACGCGTCGGTGGGGGAAGCCGATATTCACTCACACCATTACCACCTCCTTGTAGATCAGCCCTTGGATCGCATGATTGTGATCATGCCTTCGAAAGAGCTTGTACTACGAATGTGTCATTATCATATCATGAAAGGCCGGCGATTTGAAGGGAAATCTAGGGGCAGAATAGGGGCGAAATAGGGAAGATTTGGGGCAGGGGCTGATCTCTGCCCCCAGCACCCTACCAGCAATGGTCCTCGGTTTCACTTCCTCATCCGATGGGGGTATAATTCTCACTTGGGTGGCTCAAGTGGTCAGTGGGAGAATACGGAAACGTTGAGTTGGGGGACGGGAATGAGTCCGAAAGTGCTGGTGGAGGGCACCCTGATCTTCTGGTTCCGCCTGGAGGAATGGTATGGCTTCAAGCGCAGAGCGAGTTGAGGAGCACTTCGAGGTCAAGCGTTATCAAGTTCAGTACCCCGATTATCTGGGACCCAGATCAGTGCACTATTAACGACGAGGTGCGCATTGCTGCTCTATCTAGGTCCGTGCAGCGAGAGCACGTAGAGTTTCGGCTGAGCGACTGCGCCGGGAGGCGGAAGTGCCAGCACTTCTAGACGAAATAGCTGCGGATGCGGGCGTTCCGCCAGTCGAATACGTACAGGTTGCCGGCAGCGTCTACCACCAGCCCGAACGGCCAATTGAACTGGGCTTCCGCTGCCGGGCCGTCTTTGCAGCCCGGCTCGCCGGTGCCGGCGTAGGTTTCGACCATGACCCCCTCCACATACCACGGGGCGAGGTGGGGGGCTGGTGGCAGGGGCGTGGACAGGGGCGAGGTCGCAGCCGGGGCGGCCGTCGGTGTGCCTACCGGCGCACAAGCCACCGACACGAGCAGCAGGCTGAGTACCACAAGAAACGGCAACGCGGCTTTTCGATTCATCTTCTCTCCTCCCTCGCCAGCCCGGTATGGGCATCGGTTGGGTGAACGCTCTGGCATGTTCCGCCCCTATCATACCACAAAAGGGCGGCGATGAGAAGGGAGATTCAGGGGCAGAAAAGGGGGAAATTAGGCCAGCCAGTTGCCAGACACAAGAAGGGCGCTGGCGATGGTTCAACGCCCTTCTCTTTCGATCCAATGGGGCTGCAGAACTTCACGCCGGCCGGCCCGGATGAGGGGACAACGCCTTGCTGTTGCACCCGTGACACGCGCAAGCAGCTCCTCACCACCAGAAGTGACCTACGCCGACGGATTCCTACCAGGACCCTCTCCGGTATGAACGGCGGCGTAGCAGCGCCAAGCCCAGGCCGCCCAAGATTGCCAGACCACCAAGCGCCATGACCAAAGCGTAGGTAGGGAAGGCATCTCCACCGGTCTCCGGCAAGGCGGCCATGGCGGCCTGTAGCTTGGCCAGGGACTCGTCGGTGAAGGTGAAGATGAGAGCTGTGATCTTACCATCTTGGACGGTTATCTTACTGATACCCTCAAGGGGAGCAATACCCAGGTTCCGCAAGTCGTCATCCGAAAACTTGTCCCTCTCGGTTACTGTGTCTCCCTCCACCTGGAGTATTTCAATCTCAATTTCGAAGTTCGTCGCCACCATCCCCTCCAGCCAGGCGCGTATCTCCTCCTTGCCGGTGTAGGGTGAGGGGGGAATCCCGGTGTCCACAACCGCGTCCTCGGCGAAGAGGGCCAGCGCGGCCTCGACATCACCGGCGTTCACCGCATTCGCGAGAGCCGTGGCCACCGCCGCCGGGTCTGTTTCCTGGGCATATAGCGCCCTGGGTACTGCGAGCATTACAACGAGCACCATGATTGTGATCAAACGTGTTTTCATTCTTGACCTCCTGGTGTGTGTTTACTCAGTGCATGTCTGAGTTGGATTGTGCATCCCTACGGCAATCGCCGCAGTGATCCGTCAACCTCTGCGATCCGATAGATCTGTGGATTATGGCCATCACCTCCTCATGTGGCTCGTATCCATGATCTATCCCCATGATACCACAAAAGGGTGGCGAGGACAAGGGAAATTGAGGGGCGGAATGGGGGCAGAGTAGGGGAGGTTGAGGGCATGGGAAGGAGGCTTTACCGCCACACGTACCCCACGCCCCGCACGTTCTCCAGCCGTGTCGCTTCCTCCCCCAACGTCCGGCGTAGCCCCTTGATCACCGACTTCAACCGATCCGGATCTTCCACGTACTCGTCGGCCCACACAGCCTGCTCCAGCTCCTCGTCGGTCAGCACCTGTCCTGCTCGCTCAACCAGATACACGAGCAGGTCGTATTGGGTGGGAGTCAGGCTCAGGAGCCGGCCATGGAGCAGCGCCTGCCGCCGGCTCTCGTCGATAGCTACCGGGCCAGCCTGGAGCAGTCCGGCGACCGGTTGCGATTGCACAAATTCACTGAAGGCCGGCGACAGGTAGTGATAGCCCTCGCCACGACGAAGGATCAGGCATCCCTGTTCCAGCCGGCGAATGATGTCCGGTTGGCTGCTCTGGGAGGCAGGGAGGATGGCCAGGACGCATTGCTCAACCGCAGTCAGGTTGCGCCAGTAGTAGTGGAAATGTTCATCTGTGGGGGAGCGGAACCTGCGGCGCAGCTCGGGGTAGTCGTCGCCGGCCATCGGGGCGCCTCTGGCCTGGCGCAGCTCGAAGGCGTGGAAGCCGGCGATCTGGAGGAACAGGGGGTGGGGGCCGGCCAGCTTCAGGATGAAGTCGATGGTGGATGGCGTGAAGGTCGCCTGTGCGGTGGCTACCAGGCTACTCAGCAGATCGCGGGACTCGCCTTCGGAGAAGAGGCCTAGCCGAATACTGGCGAAGATGTTGAAAAACGGGGAGCTAAGCACACTGGCGTCGGCGTAGGTCAGCTCCAGCAGGGGGCGCTTAGAGGCGGTGACGTAGGCGATGGGGTATCTGGCAGCCAGAGCACGCAGGCCGGAGAAGAAATCGGGGTCCAGGTTGGGGTTGTGGCTCATCCGCTCGAACTCATCCAGGAGGATGATGGGTTTCCAGCCCTGGCGAGTCAGCCGGCGAAGGGCGCGCTCAAAGGCGCGATAGGTCAGTGGGCGGGCATCGTCCAGCGGTTCTGGCTGGCCAACGCTTGAACCGCTGTCTGCCAACGCATCAGCAATCTCCTCCAGCAGGACGCGGTAGAGGTCGGCTTGATCGAGACTGCCGAGACCGCCACAGTCGAAATAGACGAAGAGATGCTCGTCGGGGCTGAGGCCGTGCTGGGTGAAGACCTCGGGGTCGGCCAAGTGGAAGAGCAGCGAGGTCTTGCCGATGCGCCGCTGCCCGACCAGTGAGATACTCTGCCCGTTGCCGAGCAGGGACAGCGCCTGGGCCGTCTCATGCTCGCGGCCAAAGAAATAGGCGCGGTCGCGAATGGGACCGCGATGGAAGAATGGGTTTGGCAACGACATCGTCCTCTCCTGACTCAGGGGGAGGCTATGGATGTCATTCTACTACAAAGGCCCATCACCCGCAAGTTCCTGGCCGTGGGAGCGGACATGCCGATTCGGAACTGCAAGAGAAGGGCCCGGCGACTTGCCGGGCCCCGTTGTATTTGCTATCTACTCCGCCGGCACCACCGTAAACAGCCCACCGGAACTCCGCCCAAATACCTCGGGGAAGTACATCCTCGCGCTGCATCTTCTGCATCCTGGCCTGAGCTTCACTGAGCTCAGTACAAGTCTCGTCTGGCGCTGTCCGGCCATCCCGATAGTGAACCGTGACCGTTTTCCCCTCCAGGTCGCCTTCCACGGCCTCTACCTCCGGCAGCCGGCTCACAACTCGGGTGATGGTGCTAAGGCAACCCTCGCAGTGCATGGATGGGACGCGCAGCTCCAGGCGGTGCAGTTCAGGCACTTCGCGCTCAGCTTCCTTGACTTTGGGCAGCAGCCGGCCAGCGAAGGAGTTGGCCAGCACCGTGCTCACGCTCAGCACCATGGCCACCATGGCCCACACAGGGTGCACCAGCCCCGTGGTGGCCAGGGGCACCCCGATGCCGTTGAACGCGAAGGCCAGCGCCAGGTTTTGCACCGTCTTGCGATACGAGTTGCGACCGATATGGTAAGCATCCACCACGCCCCCCAGCCGCTCGCCCACCAGAATCACGTCCGAGGACTCGATGGCGATGTCCGTGCCGGCGCCGATGGCGATGCCCACGTCGGCCTGCATCAAGGCCGGCGCGTCGTTGATACCGTCGCCCACCATGGCCACCCGATAGCCCTGGGCCTGGAGTTCCCGAACTTTGGCCGCCTTCTCGTCTGGCAGCACCTCGGCCAGCACTTGCTTAATGCCCACAGCAACCGCCACGGCCTGGGCGGTGCGTGCGTTGTCGCCGGTGATCATGATCGGCTTCAACCCTACCGCCTTCATGCGCGCGATGGCTTCTCGGGCGTCCTCTTTGAGGGTGTCGGCGATGGCGATCAAGCCGACGATGGACGATGGATGATGGATGACGGATGACGGATCGTCGGAGGTTTGTCCTGAGGCTGGTTGAAGGGCCTGGCCAACCAACACAACGGTTTTGCCTTCGCCCTGCAATCGCTCCAGGTCCGCCCGGATCGGGGCCAGGTCCATCCCCAGATCCTGAGCGAAGAAGGCCGGACTGCCCACGAAGACGGTGCGACCCTCCAGCCGGGCGCGCACCCCCTTGCCTGGCATTGCCTGGAAGTCCGTGACCTCGGCCAGAACCTGCCCTGAGGTCCCTGCCGAGCCTGCCGAGGGGTCTGTCGAAGGGTCGATGCCGTGCTCCAGAGCGTAGTCCACAATCGCCCGCCCCAGCGGATGCTCCGATACCTGCTCCGCACTCGCGGCGAGGTGGAGGATGCCCGCCCCCCCACCCCCCCCCCCGCAGGGCCCCCCCCCCCCCCCCCCCCCCCCCCCCCACC
>JBHIAO010000194.1:0-10392 GCA_046758565.1 Anaerolineae bacterium | reverse complement strand
TCACTCGCCTGGCACAACTAATCGTCCGGGATAACGCGGTTCTCTTCGTGGGCACTGGCCTGCGCCAGGGGCCGGATCAACCGCCGGCAGTGCAGCAGATCGCCGACGCCCTGGCTGCGCGCATTCAATACCAGCGGCCCGACCGCAGCCTGCCGGCTGTGGCGCGGGATTTCGAGGTTTTGCAGGGCCGCAGCGCGCTGATCCTGGCTCTGCGGGAGGAGTTGGAGAGATTGGGTAGCCAGCCGGCGCCCATCCATCAGCTCATCGCCGACGCCGTGCTGCCGAGCACCAAGGTGATCACCACCCGTTTTGATCGCGCGCTGGAGCAGGCGCTGGAGCAATTCCGGAAGCCCTACGTGCTGATCGTGCGGGACACCGACCTGCCCTTCTTCGACGAGTCGAAGGTGACGTTGATCAAGATGCAGGGCGATATCAGCCAACCGGATAGCCTGGTGATCACCGAGGATGACGTCTACGACTTCATCTCCAAGCTGCCGACAATCAGCGATGTGGTGCGGGCTTTCTTCGCCACCAAAACCCTGATGTTCCTGGGCTATGATTTGAACAGTGACCAGTTCAAAGGCTTCTTCCGTCAGGTGACCCGTAACTTGACCCATTATCGTCGCACGGCCTACGCCATCGTGTCCGAGCCACTGGACGACGTGGAGAAGCAGTACTGGCAGGGTCAGAACGTGGAAATCTGCCCTCGGGACCCGGTGGCCTTTCTGGATGCTCTGGCCCAGGCAGTCAAGGCAGCAGTGAAGGAACCGGGGCCTGTCGCGCCGGATCCCTTGGAGCATTTGGCCCAACCCCCGCTGCCGGCCAGGCCTTACAAGGGGCTGGATAGCTTCACCGGTGCTGATGTGGCCATCTTCACCGGCCGCACAGAGGAGAGCCAGCGCCTGACCAACCGCATCCTGGCCCACCGGTTAACGGTGTTGTACGGCGAATCGGGCAGCGGCAAGACCAGCCTCCTGCAGGCCGGCGCCGGCCCTCGACTGGCGCAGCGTCGGGCCCTGCTCGCTACCTGCGTGCCGGCCCCGGGCCGACCGTTGCCGGAACTGATGCGCCGCAGCCTGACCCATGCCGGGGAGCAGGCGACGCTGCCGGCCGCTGATCAGAGCGATCTCCTCGACATAATCCGAGAGTGGCAGCGGGTGCTGGATGGCCCTATTGTGCTGGCGGTGGATCAGTTCGAGCAGTTCTTCCTGGCCTACAGCCCTGACGAACAGCAGACAGCAATCGCTTTCTTAAACGCAATGCTTGACGACCGCAGCCTGGACTTGCGGCTGGTGTTAGTACTGCGGGAGGATTTCCTGGGCCGGCTGCAGGCCCTGGAGGCGCACCTCCCCAGCTTGTTGGACGTGCGCTTTCGGCTGGAACGGCTGGGCCGCGAGGCGGCTCGGGTGGCCATCGAAGAGCCGGCCCGGCTCTTCGGCGTCACCTGGGAGCCGGCTCTGGTGGAGACGTTGTTGGACGATTTGTACGAGGGTGCCGAGGGCGGTGTGGCACCACCGCAACTGCAGATCGTGTGCGATCGGCTTTACCAGGAGGCTGTTGAACAGGCTGGGGACTCCGCCGGCGACGACGGCGTGCAAATCACCCTGGCCCTGTTCCGCAAGCTGGGCGGCACGGCAGCTATCCTGGGCAACTACCTGGACCAGGCTGTGCTGAGCTTTCGGCCCGAGCAGCAACCAACGGTACGGACGCTGCTAGGCGCTTTGGTGAGCAGCAGCGGGGTGAAGCAACGACTGGCGCTGGAGGATCTGGCCCGCGCCGCCGACGTCGAGCCGGCCGAGGCCGCTGCCATTCTCGACGAACTGACCCGACAACGACTGATACAGCGCTACGAGATCACATCTGAGCAGGTGGTCCATCCACGGCTGGAGTACGAATTGACCCATGACTACCTGGTCTCTCACATCGCGCGTTGGCTGGGCGACGATTTTTGGACCGCTCAAAAGGTCCGCGAGATCTTGCGCCAGTCCCTACCTGAGTGGGAGAGCCGGGGCCGGCTGCTGGCACCCGACGATCTGCGGCTTGCGGCGGCCCAACAGGGCCGCGTGCGCCTCTCCGACGCTGAAGTGGAGATGCTGTATGCGGCCGCCGTCGGATACGACGAACACCCGAGCGACTGGCAGGCGTCCCTTTCTGACACAGCCTGCCGGCGCATCTTGCTACGGTTGCTCCAACACCCCGAGGCTTTCGCCCGCCGCCAGGGCGCCCGTCGATTGGCCGTCCTCCCAGGTGACGACGTCTCTGCTGCCCTGGCCCAAGCTGCGATCAAAGACCCAGACCCAAGTGTACGAGAGGCTACAGCCCGCGCCATTGCCGAATTGACCAGCTTCAATGGCCGGGTTGCTGATAGCAGGGCGGTAGAGCAATTGGTTGAAGCCACGGCCGATCCGGCTACTGTCGATGCCGCGACAGAGGCTCTGGTGACGGTACGTGACCTGCAGCCGACCAGCCATGAGTTGCTGCCGGCCGATCTGCGCAGCTCTGTCCGGCGTCAGGTGTGGACGGTCCGCTGGAAGCGCAACCAACATCGGATTCTGAGAGCTACACTCCAGGGCCTGCAGGGTGGCTTCTGGGGCCTGGCACTGGGTATGGGAATATTCTTGGGGCTGTGGCGAGCGAGTTTGGAACTGAACGTCCATAACCCCTTTCGTTTTTACCTGGGATTTGTCTTGTTGGGCATGTCCGTCTCCGGGGTGATGGGTGCTCTGGCAGTCGGCAGTGGGACCTTTGCCGGCGTGACCTTGCGTAGTTTACAGGATTACGATCGGCCTGTTCGAACTTGGGCGGTTATGACTTTGGTGAGTGCAGTCTTTTTCAGCCTGGGTCTCGTGTTAATAGGGTATGTCTCTGCCGGGTCGCCGCAACCAGATCGGACACTCGTTGCCGGGCTTTTGATCGGTTTAGGTGTGGCGGGTACTGCTACTTTGCCGTTGAAGCTGGGTGGGTTGCCCCGGTTGGTGCTGACGGCACTGGTGGGCATGGTAACCTTTATCGTGGCGGGACAGTTGGCTCTGATTTTCAATGATCATGTCGGATGGTTGCTACTTATGGGCGGCGCGGCCGGCACAGGGTTTTTCCTTGGCTTAAACCCCGACCTGCGGCATGACGAATCACTGCAGCCTGGCTAAGTTTTTGCACGGGAGGACGATGCTAGTCACGCGTCGAACTGCCTTGACCTGTTTGGTGATTGCCCTTCTTTTGGTGTTGATTGCCTGTGGAGGAGGCGACAGCTCCGAGCAGGCGGCGGTCAGAACCGAATCAAAACACGACGGCGTCTTCACAATCCGGGCCGATGGTGAACGACAGGCACTACCTGCGCCGGATGAGATCTTCCTCCAGGTGGGTGAAGGCGTGGACGTGGATGACAGAGGACGGGCCATCTTGACCTTCGCTGATTTGCTGAAGGTGGAAGTGTTACGGGCCGGTGCCTTGACCCTGGAAGAACTGCCCGTTGAGGAGCAATCGCCGTTCATCACCGTGTTGCAGAATGGTGGCACGCTCTGCGGGGCGTTACACTGATTCTAGATCCTGAGGGGCTCTCCGGTAACCCCGAGTACTGGCTGGAAGATTGCAACGGAGATAGCGTACAGGACATTGTGATGCAGGCCGGCCAGTTGCAGATGGACTTCCGGACCGTGCTCCGCCGTGTCCGGGCACTGGACGTAACTGTGCTGAACCGGGGCCAGCCACGCAGCGGCTCTTTGCAGGTCTTTAACCCGGCGCGTGAACAGATTGGCCGGCGCGCCATCGAGGTTGCTGAAAACCGGGTTGAAATCCTCAGCCTGCGCTCCGACCAGCCCTATCATTACGCCGAGTTGGCTATGGCCGATGGCTGCTTCCTGGGCTTCAGCCTGACACCGCCTACTCCAGCCAGGGAACCGGGCGCACCTCGGGCAGCAGTAGCTACATCAAGGGCCACGCCGGCGGCCACACTAGTGGCAACAGACGAGGCTCTCAGAACCGGTTGTACACCCCTTGCTGACGGGGATGGCATAGAGGAAAGCATCGCTTCTTCTGGTGACGAGGACTGCTTCGTGTTCGAAGGTGCAGCGGGGGACCGGGTGACAGTGTTCGTGGACAACCGGACCACAGGGGGCAGACAGGGCATAACCGTGAGGCTGCTGAAGCCGGACGGTTCGAGACTGGCTGACGACTTCGAGTATGGGAACCCCGAGATTCGGGAGCAGGTGTTACCTGAGGGTGGTGTCTACACGATTGTCGTGGACGGTTACGATAACACCACCGGCTCCTATACGCTCAGCCTTGAATTTACGGCGCGTGGAGAATAAAATGTGCTTGTCTGCTCCTGTCCTGTCTTACTTGTCGCTTTACTGCCTTTTGGAGGTGCACAAATGAACCGTCGAAAGAGTCTGGTATGTCTACTGGTCCTTGCCCTGTGGACACTGGCCGCCTGTGGTGGACCAGGACCTGTGGGCGAGCCCACAGCGGAGCCGAGCACGGCTGAACCACCCTCAAGCGCCGTTGAAACGGAATCGAGCCGCGACGGCGTCTTCACCGTTGCGGCGGATGGACAGCGCCAATCCCTGCCCTCACCCCGGCAGACTTTCCTGAGAGTCGGCGAGGGTGTAGACGTTGACGCAGATGGCCGGGCCATCCTGCGCTTTGCCGATCTGTTGACGGTGGAAGTGCTGCGCGACAGCGAGTTGGTGCTGCAAGAACTCTCCGCCGACGAGCAATCGGCCTTTGTCACGGTCCTGCAAAACGGTGGTGCCTTGATCAACGATTTCAATCCGCAACAAGAGATCAATCGTCGCTTCACGGTTCGGACGGAATTCGCCGTCATCACCGCTGTCGGCACCCGCTTCATGGTGGTGCGCGAAGCCGACACCCCTTTGGAGTGGGTGGTGGGTCTCGATGCAGACGAAGGTCACCTGGAGGTCACTGCCGACGGTGTGACTAAACCCATGACCACCGGCATCGCTCGCTGGATCGCGCCCTTCGGCGAGCCCAGTGCCGGCATCACCTACCTTGAGGAAGACGTTAACGAGTGGATCGGTAGCGTGGTTGGCGGCGTCCCCCAGCCAGAGATCGGCGAGGTGCTGTGGCCCCATGCCGACACCCTGACCAATACCCAGCCCCTGGCAGAACTGCCCCAGCCCGGCCAGGCCTTCGACTTGGAAGGCGGTGTGAAGGGGGCTGTGAGGCTGACGCTGGATCCGAAGGGCCTTTTCGGCAGCCCTGCGTATTGGCTGGAAGATTGCAATGGCGATGGCATCCAGGACATCGCCATGCAAGCCGGCAAACTGCTCATGGACTTCCGGCCGGTGCTCAGCCGCGTGCGTGCCCTGGACGTCACGGTGATGAACCACGGGCAGCCGGGCAGCGGTTCCCTGTTGGTACTGGATCCTCGCCGAAACGATATGAATCGTGAGTTGCTTACAGCGGGCCCTGGCGAGGGTCAGATCCTCAGTCTACGTTCCAACCCGGGCCAACCTTATCACTATGCTGAGCTGGCCATGACCAATGGCTGCTTCCTGGGTTTCAGCTTGACACCGCCGAGACGAGATGGGGAACCAGGCGATCCCCGGCCGGCAGTAGAACTGGTAACACCCACAGCCACCCCCACGCCGGCGCCACTGTGCACGGTAGTCGCTCGTGGACTGAACCTGCGCTACGGCCCGGGCGCTGTTTACGATCCCCCGATCGGGGTACTGCCTAACGGTGCTCACCTCGAACCACTGGCACGCAGCCCCGACGGTCGGTGGATCCAGGTCCCGGTGGGCCGTGACGTTGGCTGGGTCAGCGCTGGCCCGTCCTTCGTCTCCTGCAACATTGACGTAGCGACCTTGCCGATAGGTGTGGTGCCCCCCACTCCTACGCCGACTCCCACACCTGCGTTTACGCCTACGCCCACGCGGACGCCGACACCGACTCCTACACCTACACCGGCATATACACCCCCGAAGTTGTCGGAACCGCCAAATGAATCCACAGTCTACAAGCTACCATTGACCCTTAAATGGATATGGAATGGGACTCTGGGTGCGAACGAATACTTTGATATCCGGGTCTGGTTCGGGGGTCAGGCGAAATCCAGAATTGGCCTGAGCAGAGAACTTGCGTTCACCATCGGTCCAGAGCACCCCATCTGGCGGTTCGGGCCTGGCTGGTACCACTGGCAGATCGTCGTGGTTGAGGCCAGAGGTGGCCGAGTGGTCCGAGAACTCAGCCCGCCAAGCCGGGAATGGGCCTTCCAGTGGGTTCGCGAACAGGCGGATCTGACGGTGCGAAGTATCGACGCACCTTATGTGGACTGTTCGTACTCAGTCTGTACCACGACCGTGACCGTCACAATCGCCAACGTCGGACGAGCTGCCGCTGGCCCGTTCAAGGTCCTCATTAAGGGCGACCCGGCCTTGCAGCAGCAGACGACTGTGGGCATTGACGGTCTTGCAGCCGGCGAAACAAGGACCATCACACAGGCCTTGCCGGCGGGTGGCAACTGCTACGATCCCGACTGCACCGTATGCGTCGTTGTGGATTCGGGTGGACACGTGGACGAATCCAACGAGCAGAACAACGAGGAGTGTACGACCATTATTGGGTAGATGGTTCCCACGGACAGCAATGAACTACCACGATTTCCAGTTGCTGGTCACACCCGATCACAAGATTCGTGCCTCGTCGGAGCAAGGGGAAGAGGAGGGCGAACTGCGCCTGGACATAAACGAGATTGGGCTCTCCCTGCAGCTCATCGAGCACGGCAGCCGGCACGCAGCCGGGCGCGACGCGGTGCGGGCTGACTTGCCGGCACGTAGCACGAATGCAGCGCTGTTGAAAGGGCTGGGAACCAGGCTCTACGAGGCTCTCTTCCCTGCTGACATCCATGGCCACTTGCGAGCCAGCGTGGCCGGCGCTGAAGCAGTGGGTTACGGTGTGCGGCTGCGTCTGATCATTGAACCGCCAGAACTCTCGGCCCTGCCATGGGAGTTCCTCTACGACGATGATACCAACACTTTCCTGGCTAACTCTACCCAGACCGTCCTGTGCCGGTATGTTCCCGTCCCAATGTCCAGACGCGACATCAAAGCCGCGAGCCCACCGCTCAAAATCTTGCTGGTCATCTCCAGCCCGCAAGACCTTGCGCGGTTGGCTTCCGAGGGCGAAGAGCGTCTGATTCGCGAGGCGCTGGCGAATCATCTGGAGGCCGATCGGATTGAGATGGACGTCCTCAACGACGCCACGAGACGCAACATCAGCCAGAAACTCCGGGAGAAGTCCTACAACGTCTTCCACTTCGTCGGCCATGGCATCTTCGAGGGCGACAAAGGTTCTCTGGCCCTCATAGACCAGGACAACATGGCGCGGCTGATGGATGACGAGAGCTTCAGCAACTTCTTCCTGGGCAACCGCAGCCTGGGTCTGGTCATTCTGAACGCCTGCCAGGGTGCAGCGACCTCCTCGCATCAGGCTTTCGTGGGCATGGCGCCTCATCTGGTGCGGCGCGGCATCCCGGCTGTGATTGCCATGCAGTATCCCATTGCCGACAGCACGGCCAAACTGTTCGCGGACGAGTTCTACCGCACCCTGGCCCTGGGCTGGCCGGTGGACGCGGCGATCCAAACGACGCGCAACGCCATTTCCATGGAAGTCGGCCTGGACCTGCCCGACTTCGCCACACCCGTCCTGTTCATGCGTGCCAAAGACGGGGTTATTCTGAGCGGCTTGTAGTGGCTTGATAAACCGGGCGTGAAACGTGAAACGTAAAACGTGAAAATGTGCCGGGTACCACGCCTCACGTTTCACGTTTTACGTTTCGCTTTTTACCATGTGAGGCAGTCAGCCCACGGAGTTCGAGAAACATGTCTCTCATCTATGACAATTTCGACCTGCGTGTCACGCGGGACGAGCAAATCTATGTCGTCTCCAGGGAGGGCGAGGCCGGCCCGGTCCGGCTCCAGCTCGACCTCAATCAGTTGGCTCTGGCGCTACCACTTATCGAGCAGGAGGGTGCCAATCCTGAACTGGTGCGCGAAGTTGGCCGGCAACTGCACCAGGCTCTGTTCCCCGCCCCAATCCTGGCCCACTTCGAGCGCAGCCGGGCGGCTGCACCCGACCGCCGGCTTCGCCTGCGTCTGCACATTGAAAGCGATCAGTTGGCTGTCCTGCCCTGGGAGTTCCTGTTCGACGGCGAGAAATTCCTGGGCTTAAGCATCAACACCCCTGTCGTCCGCTATCCCGAGGTACCCAAACCCATCACATCCCTACAGGTCGACGGCCCGCTGCGCATTCTGGTCATCATCGCCAGCCCCGTCAACTACCCCGACCTCAATCGCGAATCCCAGGCGGCTGAGCTGAAAGCGACGTTCAGCGGGTCTCAAGCCGAAGGTGTGATGGAAGTCGAATTCCTGCTGCACGCAACCTACGCGGGTCTGATGCGCCGGCTACGCAGCAGCGAGTTTCACATCCTCCACTACCTGGGCTTCAGCGCGTTTGACGCCGAAACACAGCAGGCTGTGCTGTTACTTGAAGAAGAAAACGGCATGGCCCGTAAGGTTAGCGGCGACTCACTGGGCGGATTGTTGCTCCGCGAAGACCTGGGGCGCGTCACAAAAGGCGTCCCGGCCCTGCGACTGGTGCTCATCAACGACTGTGAAAGTTCAACCGGACCAGCTAAGAACTTCGCCGTGGGCGTCGCCACGAGCCTCGTGCGGGCGGGTATCCCGGCAGCACTGGCCATGCAATACAGCCTTCCCGATTCTGCCGCCCGCACATTTGCGGCTGAGTTCTACAATGCCATCGTTCGTACCCTACCTATCGACGCCGCCGCAGCCGTGGGCCGGGTCGCCATCAAGGCCGAGATCGAGGCCGGCGATGATCGGCCGGCGCGCGACGAGGCCATGCCGGGTGAGTGGGGCGCTCCGGTTCTGTTTATGCGTGCCGAGGATGGTCAGCTCTTCCAGCCCCGGCAGGTCCGGCAGTTGACCTTCGCTCGCACTACGGAGCAGGTCTACACCGAGATCGAATCATTCAAGGTCGAAACGCGGGATCCGCTGACTCGATTCTTCCTTGATCATCTATTGGCTTTCATCGTGTTGACAACCGCCGGCTTGCTCGTTTACTGGTTCACCTCGCGCCGGCTAGATGTCTTATTGATTTCCGTCGCTGTAATCGTTTTCGGGTGTGTGTGGTTGCTGCGCTCCCTGTTTCGGGAGAAAGTACCCAATACCTTCGACACACTGTGGCGCCGGCGCCTCATCATCGCCGGTGGCGAGGGCAATCCGGTCAGGCAATATCTCGATTTCTTGAAAGAGTACAATGCTTTGTTGAATCACCAGCGCTACGCCTGGGTCACGCGGGCGCTGGGACTGGCCGTCGCCGTCTATTCGGTCTTTTACCTAAATTTCAACCCCATCCCGCCGCCATGGCGCCTCCCACTGCGCCTGCTCATCTATGTCCTGGGTCCGATCGCGGGATACGTGCTGGGAACGCTATTGTGGAAGATGGTCGCCACAGTCGTCGTGACCCGCCGGCTGAGCTACCGCTTCGGCCTGGACGTGCGGCCCACCCACCCCGACAAGTGTGGTGGCCTCAAGCCGCTGGGTGATCTCTACTTTGCCCACGCCCAGGTCGTGTTGCTGGCCGGGCTGTTCGTTGCCGTCTGGGTGTTGATATTTTCGCTGTCCTACGCGCGCCTGGAACGCCATATCGTCGAGGACCTCTCGGTGCCGGAGACCCTGATCGCTCACTACGGGGCATTGTGCAACCAGTATCAAACTTCAGGGACGCGCCCGTCAACTGAAGAAGCAGCGGGTTTCTCAATTCGCGTCTGCAGTTGCCTGAACTTTGCTGCCGATGCGCCGCGTTATCGCGTGCTGCGCTGCATTCAGAGGGTCAACGATCCCCAACCGGGGCTGCTGACTCGTCTGGCCTGGCATGCCCTGGGCCTCTACCGCTGGCTACCGTTGTACCAGGTGCTCCTGATCATCCTGGCCCTTGTAGCGATTATCACATTCCTCTTCCCAATGTGGAACACGCATCGCATTATGCGTGACAAGGGGAAGGGCTTCCGGCGCACGGCCGATAGCCTGGCCGGCGAGATTGCCGAGTTGGAGCGTTACATCGAGGAGTACGGAGCCACAAACGTTGTGGAGAGTGCTGACATCGATCACCAGTTGGAGTGGCTCGAGGACCGCTATCAGAAGTATCATAATCCACCCCGGTGGCCTTTCGATGCCCACGTGTCGTTGCGAATGGTGGGGTCCCTGGCCTGGATGGGGACGTCGCTCTTGGGCTCAGAGATCTTGTCAGCCATTGCGCGCTTCCTGCGCTCCACTTTATGAGCCAACGTACTTTAGTGTATAATATACTCAGATTGAGCTGTGACGGAGGAAAGGCAAATGGGTGAAGTCA
>JBHIAO010000193.1:0-10432 GCA_046758565.1 Anaerolineae bacterium | reverse complement strand
CCTCGATTTGATCATCGGACAGCACGCGAAACTGCGTGGTGGCGTTAACCTGGTAGTTTGCTCTCATGTTGGTTATCCTCCTGTAGGGGCAACCCTCGCGGTTGCCCATGTCTGGCAGAGGACGACCGCAAGGGTCGCCCCTACCCTATTCTCAGGGCCGCAGCAACGGCCGCGATGTGGGCCGGCGAGGAGCCGCAACAGGTGCCGACGATGCGGGCGCCCAGCTCCACATAGCGGCGAGCCAGCTCGGCCATTCTCTCGGGCGTGGCGTCGTAGACCACCTGGCGCTTGACCAGGCGCGGCAGGCCGGCGTTGGGCTTGGCGATAAGGTAGGCGTCGGGCGCGGCCTGGCGCATCTGGGGCAGGATGTCTAGCACCTCCTCAGGCGCATGGCCGCAGTTGGCGCCCGTGGCTGGCACACCCAAAGCGGCCATGGCCTGGGCCGCTTGCGTCGGGCTGACCCCCATACTGGTGCAGCCATGGGTGTCGAAGCTGAAGGTGCAGAAGACGGGCAGGTCGCACGCCTGCCGCGCCCCCTCGACGGCAGCCTTCGCTTCATTCAGATCGCTCATGGTCTCGATGTAGATGCAATCCGCGCCCCCCGCCGCCAGCGCCTGAGCCTGCTCGGCGAAGAGCTCAACGGCGGCCTCGTAGGTCAGCGGGCCGAGGGGAACCATCATCTCGCCCGTGGGGCCGATGTCGCCCCCGACGTAGAGATCGTCACCCGTTACCTGGCGGGCCAGCTCTGCGGCACGGCGATTGACCTCCGCCACCTGGACTTCGAGCCCCGCCGCTTTGAGCCGCGCCCGCGTGCCGCCGAAGGTGGTGGTGAGGATGATCTGGGAGCCTGCCTCCACGTAGGCGCGGTGTAATCTCATGATCTCCTCAGGCCGCTCCAGCACCCACGCCTCGCCCGGCGTCCCCGTGGGCAGCCCGGCCTCCAGCAGCATGGTGCCCGTCGCGCCGTCGGCGATCAAGACCTCGCCCGCGGCCAATCGTTCCACAATGGGCAATCGCATCGTTCCTCCTCTCACGCTTCACGCTTCACGCTTCACGGCTTCTACGCCTGCACCAGCCCTTTAACCACCTCGACCGCTTCAGTCGCGTTTTCCGCGTAGGCGTCGGCCCCGATCTCCGAGGCCCACTCGGGGCTGGCGGGCACACCGCCGATGATGACCTTGACCTGGTCGCGCAGGCCGGCTTCTTTGAGGGTCAGGATCACGGCTTCCTGATTGAGCATGGTCGTGGTGAGCAGCGCGGAGAGGCCCACCACGTCGGCGTTCACCTCGCGCACGGCGTCAACAAATTGTTGGGGCGACACGTCCACGCCCAGGTCGCGCACCTGGAAGCCGTTGGCAGTGAGCATGGTGGCCACCAGCGTCTTGCCGATCTCGTGGATGTCCCCCTGCACGGTGCCGATGACCACTTTGCCCAGCGTCTGGAGTTGCTGTTTGCGCTTCATCATCTCCGGCTCCAGGGTGGCGATACCCTCTTGCATCGCCTTGCTGCTCATCATCAGATCGGGGATGAACAGCTCCCCTTTGGCGAAGCCCTCGCCGACGGCGTCCATGCCTGGCTTGAAACCCTGCTCGATGGCTGCCAGCGGATCAATCCCTGCGCGCAGCACCTCGTTGGCCAGTTCGCGCGCTTTGTCTGGCAGACCAGCGATGACGACGTTGGTCATCTCCTCGAATAGTCTTTCGTTTACCATCTGGTATCCTCCTTATTTCAAAATGTAGATGATTTCCTGGAGAGAGCACTTGGCCGCTGCAAGCCGTCGGTGATCACGGCATCGGTCTCGCGCAGCAGCGCCAGCGCGCCATCGTGATACACCCGCACCCCCTTGCGCCGCAATATCTCCAGCGAGGCGCGATGGACGACCTCGCATTGCTGGCGGGTTAGCATTGCTAGTCGGGGAAGAGCAATAGTACTCCGGGTCAAGCGATTATCCTCCTACGCAATACGAGTTTCAGGTTGCGGAATGAGAAACCCGAAACCCAAAACTCAAAACTCTCTCTATGTATGTTTACAGTGTATCATCAATCCCTTTTCTGGTCAAGTGCTAGGGCGTGATCACCGTACGGACCTCAGGCCCAAAGGACTCCAGATCGTCCAGCGCAGCGTTGATGGCCTCGGCATCCAGGGACACAGTGCGGGTGATCACGGACGACAGGTCTAGCGCGCCCCGGCGGACCAACTTGACGAGCAAGGGTAGCTCTTGCAAGAGATGATCGGAGCAGCCGATGATCTGGGCTTCTTTCAGGATGACGTCGCGGTAGGAGTTGAGCTCGAAGGGCTGGTCGGTGAGGCCAACCAGCACCGCCCGCCCGAACACCCCCAGTGAGTGCACCGCCTGCTCCACCGTCTGCGGTAAGCCAACCAGCTCCAGCGCCACGTCCACGCCCTGGCCGCCCGTCAGCCGGCTGATCTCCGCCACCGGGTCGGCCTCCTTGGCGTTCACCGCGATAGCGCCGTAGCTTTCCGCCAGGTTCAGTTTATCGGCGTTGATGTCCACGGCGTACACGTCCAGTGCGCCGAAGGCCTGCGCCAACTGCACCGCCGAGATGCCCAGCCCGCCGACGCCGAAGACCGCCACACTCTCGCCCGTCTTCAGTTCCGCCTTGTTGAGGGCGTGGAACGACGTGGCTGAGGAGCACATCATGATCGCGCCCCGCTCGAAGGGGATGTCATCGGGCAGAGGGATGGCGTTGCGCGAGGGCACGGCGATGTACTCCGCGTAGCCGCCATCCTGGTACTTGCCGATCATCGAGCCTGAGGCGCAGAACTGCTCGCTGCCCCTGGCGCAGTAGCGGCAATCGCCGCAGGTGACCAGGTAGTGCAGGCACACCCGCTCGCCCACCTTGACGTTCCTGACCTCAGTGCCGACTTCTTCGATCACGCCCGCCACCTCATGCCCCAGCGTCATGGGCAGGGGATGGACTGGCGAGACGCCGGCGCGGTAGTGCACGTCCGAGCGGCAAATGCCCGCCGCTTTGACCTTGACCAATACATCCCTCGCGCCCACAGTGGGCACGGGCACCTCCTGCATCTCCAGGGGCTGCCCTGGCTTGACCAAGCGAACCGCTTTCATCGCTGCCTCCTCCTAATCTCATTATATCACACCCCAACACCCAAAGCAAAATGCTGCATCCATACGTCCCTTCCCCCCCCAAAGCAAACCGGTCGCTCGCCGAATGGCAGAGCGACCGGTTGCTCTTGGGGTATATGGATAGGGTCATACGGACTTCACTATGGGCAGCTATCCACCAGGCCCTCGGTCTTTAAGAAGTCGCAGGCGACGTCTTCTGGATCTTCCTCGTCAATGTCCACCCGCTTGTTCATATCCATCATCTTCTCAGTCGTTAGAGCCTTGGCGACGGGATTCAAGACGGTGGCGACACCGGGGTACTTGTCCATGATCTCTTGACGTACCACAGGGGCCGGGTTGTAGACGGGGAAGAACTGCTTGTCGTCCTCCAGGTTGAAGAAGCCGAAGGCGGGGATGCGGCCATCGGTGGCGAAGCCCATGCCCGTGGTGCACTGGTCATCTTGCAGCGCCTTGTAGGTCAGACCGGGGTCCATCATGATCACCTGGTCTTCGTCGAACTGGAAGCCGTACAGCTTCTCCACTCCCTTGAAGCCGTCGGGCCGGGCGTAGAACTCCTGGTCGGTGCACAGGCTGGCGTCCCCGCCGCCGTTGATGTACTCGGCCAGGTCGGAGATGGACTCGATGCCCAACTCTGCCCCCGTGTCCTGCTTCATCATCAGAGTGTAGGTGTTGTTG
Source organism: Anaerolineae bacterium (assembly GCA_046758565.1). Taxonomy (GTDB): domain Bacteria; phylum Chloroflexota; class Anaerolineae; order Epilineales; family JAANWY01; genus JBHIAO01. The sequence goes on along the minus strand of JBHIAO010000193.1, from coordinate 6,648 downwards.
AAGGGCGCCATGGCCAGCCATACCAGGCCGTTGCCGGCGTCCTCGGCCTTCACCTTATCGTAGCACTCCTGGGGATCGGTGATGGGCTCTTCGTGGCCCAGGTGGGCGATCCAGGCGGTGCCGGTGTACTCCCAGTACATGTCGGTCTCACCGGCCAGCAGCGCCTCGCGGTTGACAGCGGTGCCGCCCAGGTTCGTCTCATCGTCCACCTCAAAGCCGGCATCCCGCAGAGCGAGAACGGCGAGCTGGCCCAGGATGATCTGTTCGGTGAACTCCTTGGAACCGACGACCACGAGGCCCCTGGCCTGCTCCTTTTCCATCTGCTGCAAAAAGTCGCGGGCCACGTCTTCGGGGTCTTCCTCGTCAATGTCCACCCGCTTGTTCATCTCCATCATCTTCTCAGTTGTCAGAGCCTTGGCGATGGGATTCAGCACGTCGGCGACGCCAGGATTCGCGTCCAGCACTTCCTTGCGGATCACCGGCGCGGGGTTGTAGACGGGGAAGAACTGCTTGTCGTCCTCCAGGTTGAAGAAGCCAAAGGCGGGGATGCGGCCATCGGTGGCGAAGCCCATGCCCGTGGTGCACTGGTCATCTTGCAGCGCCTTGTAGGTCAGACCGGGGTCCATCATGATCACCTGGTCTTCGTCGAACTGGAAGCCGTACAGCTTCTCCACTCCCTTGAAGCCGTCGGGCCGGGCGTAGAACTCCTGGTCGGTGCACAGGCTGGCGTCCCCGCCGCCGTTGATGTACTCGGCCAGGTCGGAGATGGACTCGATGCCCAACTCTGCCCCCGTGTCCTGCTTCATCATCAGAGTGTAGGTGTTGTTGAAGGGCGCCATGGCCAGCCATACCAGGCCGTTGCCGGCGTCCTCGGCCTTCACCTTGTCGTAGCACTCCTGAGGGTCGGTGATGGGGTCTTCGTGGCCCAGGTGGGCGATCCAGGCAGTGCCGGTGTATTCCCAGTACATGTCGGTCTCACCAGCCAGCAGCGCCTCGCGGTTGACGGCGGTGCCGCCCAGGTTCGTCTCATCATCCACCTCAAAGCCGGCATCCTGCAAAGCGAGAACGGCGATTTGGCCCAGGATGATCTGCTCGGTGAACTCCTTGGAACCGACGACGATCAGCCCCTTTTCCACAGCAGGGGGTTTGGTAGGTTCCGGTGCCTTGGTGGCCTCTGGTACCTTGGTAGGTGCTTTAGTGGGCGTAGCTTGGGGCCCACAAGCTGCCAGCAGCAGAGAGGTAATGACCACTACAGCTAGCAATACGTTCAGTTTCTTCTTCACGAGATTCCTCCTTTTTTGGTTTGATTAGCGTTCCGCTTGAGTCTACCAAACGATAGGTGCAAACAATCACCTCCTTCGCTGTTATCCATACCGAATCCGTCAATCCCTACGCTCTGGCGGTAGGGGCAACCAGCCGATCCTGGACCTTGCCCAGAACCCAGTCCACCAGGACGGCCATGACCGCTGTGAGGATGGCGCCAACCAGGATCATGCGATCCCGCATCAGCGGGATACCCGTGATGATGAACGTTCCCAATCCGCCGGCGCCGATGAACGCGCCCAGCGCAGCCGTACCCACATTGATCACCGCCGCGGTGCGCATACCAGCGAACATAACCGAGAAAGCCAGCGGCAGCTCGATCTGGATCAGGATCTGGCGGTTGGTCATGCCCATGCCGGTGGCCGCTTCGATGACGTTGGGGTCCACTTCCTCGATTCCGGTGGCTGTGTTGCGTACGATGGGCAGCAGCGCGTACAGCCAGAGGGCAAAGATGGCCGTCTTGGCGCCTATCCCCAGGACGCCCATGAAGACAGCCAGGATAGCGATGCTGGGTACTGACTGGCCGACGTTAGCCACGCCCAGGATAAGGCCGGAGAAGTCGCGGAATCCCCGTCGAGTGATCAGGATGCCGGCTGGTACGGCGGCGGCGATGGCCAATCCCGTGGAGATGAGGATGAGGCGTATGTGCTCCATCACGGCATCCATGACGTTCTTGAACCCGATCTCGTAGCTGCCCATCAGGTTCGCCTCCATGCTCCCCGGTTCGATGGTGAGCAGCAGTTGATTGTAGACGAAGATCACCACGATGATCATGAGCACCGGGATCACCGTCCAGCCCAGTATGTCACTGAGAGAGGGGAAGTCAAAGCGACCGAAGATGCCTTTCCTTTTCATCGGCTGCAGGCCGAATTCTTCATCGCGATCAGAGGTACTTTTCCTTTCCATTGGCTAGTCCTCCCCTTCCTCACCGGCAGCCGCCGAAGTTTCGACCACGGCTTTCTGGATCATCTCAATGTTGATCAAGCCTCGCACGCGGCTCTGGGTATCTACCACGCAGACGTTGGCATAGTCCACCACCAGCATCTCCGACAGGGCGTCTCTCAGGCTGGTGCCCATCTGGATGGCTGCGGCGGCCGGTTCCACGAACTCGTCCACCCAGCCAGTCGCTCCCTTCAGGTCTCTACGTCTGACGTATCCTTGCAGTCGCCGGTCGGCGTCCACCACGTAGGCGAACCACAGCTCCCGCTCACTCATAAAGCGCAGGGCTTCTTCCACACTCTGCGTGGCCTGAAGCAGCGGCGGGCGCGAGTCCATCACTCCATCCACCCGAACCAAATTGAGCCGCTTGAGGGACCGGTCGGCTCCGACGAAGTCCTCCACGAACTCGTTGGCTGGATGGGAAAGGATGTTGGCCGGCGAATCGAACTGCTCTAACTTGCCGCCCTGCTTGAGGATGCAGACCTTATCCCCCATCTTGATCGCCTCGTCTATGTCGTGAGTGACGAACAGGATCGTTTTCCCGATCTCCTGCTGCAGGCGCAGGAACTCGTTCTGGAGTATGTTGCGATTGATGGGGTCAACGGCCCCGAAAGGCTCGTCCATCAGCATCACCGGCGGGTCGGTGGCCATGCCTCGGGCCACGCCGATGCGCTGTCGCTGCCCGCCCGACAGCTCGTGGGGGTAGCGATCCAGGAATTCGAGGGGCATGTTCATCATTTCCAGCAGCTCTTCTGCCCGGCGGCGGATGCGCACCTCATCCCATCCCAGCAGTTCAGGCACCGTGCCTATGTTTTGCAAAATGGTGCGATGGGGAAAGAGGCCGATCTGCTGAATGACGTAGCCGATGCTTCGCCGCAGAAGTATCGGATCCATCGCCAGCACGTTCCGCATCTCACCCCGCTCGTCCAACACGAAGATGTCCCCGTCAGTCGGTTCGATCAGCCGGTTGACCATCTTCATCGTGGTGGTCTTGCCACAACCGGAAGGGCCCACGATGGTGCAGATCTCGCCCGTGGGGACGGTGAACGACAAGTCATCTACCGCAGGGGACGCGGTTCCGGGATATATCTTAGTCACATGCTCAAACTTTATCATTTTTGTCCTCCTTTCTCGTTCGTTAAGCTGCCTCTCGCCTGCCTTTTAGCCCCTCAGGGGTCAATCGGTTTTGGAGCCAACCTAGGAAGTAGTCCACTGCCAGAGCCAAGATGGCCACCAGGATCGCCCCAGCGATGTATCGCTTCTCCTGAGCTCGCTGAATGCCGGCAAAGATGTACTCGCCCAGGGTATCGTTGCCGATGTAGGCCGCGATGGCCGCGATTCCGATCAGCATGACGATGGCCACGCGCACGCCGGTCATGATGACTGGGATGGCCATGGGCAGCTTGACTTTACGCAGCAGTTGCATTTCGCTCATGCCCATCCCTCGTCCAGCTTCGATGATCTCTGGCGCTACCTCTCTGATGCCGGTGTAGGTGTTGCGCAGGATGGGCAGTTGGGCGTACAGGATGAGGGCAAAGGCCGCATTGAAAGGGCCGATGCCCAGCGGTTTGATCATCACCCCGAACAGCGCCACACTGGGGATAGTCAAGATAATCCCGGCGACGTAGAGGGTCAGTTCGCTGGCCGTTTCACCGGCCAGGAACAGCGCATACAAGATGATTGTGAACACCGCTCCGATCATCCCTACTGCGGCCGGCTTGGAGACGATCGCGCCCACGATGCTGACCAGCGCCGCAAAGAAGCCTTCTACTCTGAGCGAACGGTCCCAGCCTTTTGCCGTATCCATGATCGAATCAGCTATCCCCTCTCCCAATGTACCTGATGAGGCGGCCCACAGTAGAAGGAACAAGGCCAGCGGAATCAGGATGACCAGGTGAGAGAGTTGCGGGCGCCGCGAAGGCCAGGTGATAAATACCCCAATCACCACGCCGAGCACGACCGCGATGGCGACAGAGAATACTACCAGCCAGAGATGGCCCAACAGCAATTCCTGCACTGTTCCCTTTGTCCACTGCCCGGAGATAAAGTCCCATTGCGTGGTGATCATGTTCTCCTCGCCCGCAGCGAACATGGAGGCTACTCGCAGGACCCCCCAGCCGGCTACCGGTGCGCCCAGGGTGTAAAAGACCGCGCTGGCCTGCATCTCGTGAGCTGCCTGCAAGGCGAAGAGCAACAAAAGAAGCCCATAGAAACCGAACAGGGCCATGAGGATACCTGCGATTCCCACCGGGCTGAGGGGGTTCAGGATAGCCATCAGGGTCAGTCCCAATTTATCGCCCACGAAGAGAAGGGCGGTCACGATCATGCCCAAGGGCACGGCAACAAGGGACAACAGGTAGCTGTGCTGGGTGAAGCTGCCCTCTCCACCGAACCCTTTGGCAACGAAGAACAGGATGAGACTGAGGATAAAGAAGTCTGCTTCGGTGAAAAAGATAACCTGCAACAGATTCACCCACACAGCCTCTGTTCCAGCGACCAGCGAAGTCGGCCCGACGGCCACGGCCCACAACCCAACCACCAGCCCTAAGAGACCCACTCCTAGCACCGTTTTTAGTGGATCAGCCCGGCTTTTCTGGGCACGGAAAGTATCCAGGCTAGGTTCGGTCAAGGCTATCACCCATCCATCCAGCATCTCACGCCAGAGCCCGTTCTGTCTTGGTCTTTGTACGACGTCTGCTGTCATAATGTCTCCTTTCTAATTCCTCGACAACCGCTCTTTGGCTAAATAAAGCTTTTGGGGACACCCCCTTTCTCTCCGCCCTGAGAGATTTCTTCGTATCATCATCGCAGGCAGCAAATGGCCGCCTACCCTGCTAGGTTATCAGTCAGTTACGTTTGCGCTCTACGCCTATTATATCATATCCTGATGGCTAAGGCAAAATGTTGAACCGACGTGAAACCTGACGAGTACCCTTTACGTTGTAGCCTTTCGTTTTAGCTGGCCTCCCGCTCTTGTGCTACCTCCGCGATCACAGCGTTGTGCAATTGTTCAATCCTGGCCTGATTCATCATCATTGGCTTATGTCCGACCTCGGACTTCGGACGCTGGACTACAACCTTCCCTCCGCGTGTTTTTCTCCGAGTTTTTTAAGCATATCCTCGACCATCGCTGCCAGATCGTACTCCGGCTCCCAGCCCCATTCCTCCCACGCCGCGCTGTCGTCAATCGTGCGCGGCCAGGAATCGGCGATCTCCTGGCGGTAGTCGGGCTTGTACTCGCAGACGAACTCCGGAATATGCTTCTTGATCTCCGCCACTAACTCCGCGGGGGAGAAGCTGAACGCCGCCAAGTTGAAGTCGGAGTGATGCTTGAGTCGAGAGGGATCGGCCTCCATCAGCATAAGCGTCGCCCGGATGCAGTCGGGCATATACATCATCGGGAGAACCGTGTCCTCTCGCAAGAAGCAGGTGTATCGCTTATGCTTGAGCGCCTCGTAGAAGATCTCCACGGCGTAGTCGGTGGTGCCGCCGCCGGGCAAGGTCTCGCTGCTGATGATGCCTGGGTAGCGGACGCCGCGCACGTCCAGACCGAAGCGTGTGAAGTAATAGTCGCTCAACAGTTCCCCAGCCACTTTGGTGATGCCATACATCGTCGTCGGCTGCAGAATTGTCTCCTGAGAGGTATCGTTGCGGGGTGTTTTGGGGCCAAAAACAGCCATGGAGCTGGGGCAGAAAACTTGGGTTAACCTGTACTGCCGGGCAAGTTCGAGGATGTTGTACAGGCCATTGAGGTTCACGTCCCAGGCCAGGTGGGGCTTCTTCTCGCCGACGGCCGAGAGGATCGCAGCCATGTGGTAGATGGTGTCAATCTCGTACTCTCTCACCACGCGTTCGGCCGTCTCCCGCTGAGTCACGTCAATGAACTCAAAAGGGCCAGAATCACGCAGCGTCGGGCTGGGCTTCGTCTTGTGGCCGGCAGCGACGACGTTCTGGCCCCCGTACCGCTCTCGTAGGGCAAGAGTCAGTTCAGAGCCAATCTGGCCACACGCGCCGGTCACAAGAATCCTTGGCATGTGCTTGTTAGGCATATCTCCCTCTCATTCGGTGTCAGTGAGCCATAGAGAAAGAGCGGGGAAAATCTACGCGAGTCAGCGTCAAGCCGTAATGAGGTCGAATGATGAACATCGGGTAGTATCTTGGCACCCCATTATACCATGCCCTGATATCTAATGCAAAGCACTGAATCCGGCAGATGCATTTCAGTTCTGGGGCAGACTCAGGGAAACGGACGGTGTGTCATTGCGAGCTGCTCCATAGCGCGGTCGCGTTACTCACTGTGAAAGAAACCCGTCAGCGTCGGCCGAGTAGGAGCTTTAGGTCGGGTAGCAAAGCGTACCGAGACCAAGCGACGTATCGAGGCCAAGC
>JBHIAO010000192.1:0-10443 GCA_046758565.1 Anaerolineae bacterium | reverse complement strand
ACTGACCAACATGACTGAGGTCTACGATCGCGAGCAAATTGAAGAGGCCGCGGCGAGCATACGTCACTACACACAGATTGTCCCCAAGGTTGGACTGATCACTGGATCCGGCCTGGCCAGCCTGGCCGACGAGGCTACTAACGCAACGCGTATACCCTACGGCGACATTCCCCACTTCCCACAATCAACAGTAGCTGGACACCCGGGCGAGCTCGTCATCGGCAGACTTGACAGCGTGCCGATTGTAATTCAGCGCGGTCGCGTCCACTTTTATGAAGGACACAGCATGCAGCGCATCACGTTGCCGGTGCGCGTGATGCGGGCGTTAGGCGCAGACATGCTCATCGTCACCAACGCTGCCGGCGGTCTGAATCCCAGCTTCTCACCGGGCGATATCATGGTAATCCGCGACCACATCAACTTTACTGGGCTGGCAGGCTTCAACCCCCTACGTGGCCCACACGATCCTGACCTGGGACCGCGCTTCCCGCTCATGTCCGCGGCGTACAGCCCTCGCCTGCGCCGGCTGGCCCGTCAGGTCGCCCTAGACATGGGCTTCGAGTTGCAGTCGGGGGTGTACACTGGACTAGCCGGCCCGACCTTCGAGACGCCAGCGGAACTCCGGTTTCTCCAGATGATCGGCGCAGACGCCGTCGGCATGTCCACCACACCCGAGGTAACCGTTGCCCGTCACGGTGGCATGCGGGTTCTAGGGTTTTCCATCATCAGCAATATGGCGCTGCCGGACGAGATCGAAGTAGCAGAAGAAGCCCAGGATGAAGGGGTGGCGGAGGTTCACGACGAAGTTCTGGAGGCCGGCCAGCAAGCGGTGCCCCGCCTGCAGGCCGTCATCCGGGGTGTATTGCGCAAGATGAAGTGAGTAACTACTGCTGCAAGATGACCCGACGCAGCCAGGACTTCACCGGTCCCTGGTAGCGCTTAACCATGATCGTTGTCTGCAGACATTCCCCACTTGTCAATAACGTCATCATCGGCGTAGGAGGCTCATCACGCTAGCCAGACAACCGCCTGGCTCCTCAACCGGCGGTACAGGCAACGGCTGGCCGTCCTGATCCAGGAACGCGTTGTACGCATCGCCGCGACCGGCCCCCTGCACATTGCCGTCGAGGCGCATGCTTCGCGCCCCGGCGACCACGCGCCGCTTGACCTGCTCTGGACTCAGGTTCGGATTGGCAGATAGAAGCAGTGCAGCAATCCCAGTTGCATGAGGCGTCGCCATGCTGGTACCCTGCAGCGATGTGTAGTGATCGTCAACCACGTCACCCAGAGAGGTGCCCCCGGCTCGCGCCGCGATGATGCCAACACCGGGCAGCGCCAAATCGGGCTTGCGCCGGCCATCGGCGGTCGGACCACGCGACGAGAAGCGCGCTACCTGATCGTACTCCGTGCTCGGGTCGCTTACTGTCGCACCGACCGTGATCACCTTACGCGCACAGCCAGGCGAGCCGATGGTCGACTGGCCTGGCCCGGAATTGCCGGCGGCCACGCACATCACAACCCCTGCATCGACCGCAGCATCGACCAACTCGGAGAGGGCGTCCGTACCGTCACACGGTGTCGGTGGTCCGCCCAGGGAGAGATTGATGACCTGTGCACCTCTTTGCACTGCCCACTCGATGCCGGCCATCACATCGCTCTGTCTGCCCGTCCCGTCTCCCCGCAAGACCTTGGCGGCGATGATCGTCGCTCCGGACGCGACACCGCGATACTTTCCGTCGCTGGCTGCGCCACTGCCGGCTGCAGTAGAGGCCACATGTGTGCCGTGCCCGTTATTGTCGTCAGCCCCTTGGCCGGTGTAATCGACTGTGTCAGCGATACGCCCCTCGAAGTCTGGGTGTTGGACGTCAATGCCGGTATCCACGACGGCGATAGTGACATCCTGTCCAGTAAAGCCGGCATCCCAGACTATCGGGGCTCGTACCACGGGCACCGAGACATCCAACATCGTGTGTACCGGTAAGTCGGGCCAGATCCTATCGACAGCCGGATTGCCCGTCATTTGCTCGATTTGCTCGGGTGTCGCCTCCACTGCCACAGCCGGCAGCAGGCTGTAGCGGTACGCGGCCGGGCCGGCGGCCATCCCCACCACGTAGTCGGCCTCATCGGAATCAGCGCGCAGAGTCCGCCGAAGCAGAACAATGACGGACATCGCCTCCTCTTCCGCAGTCTCCTCCATGGACATTGCCAGGGTGCCGTGCAGCTTGCGTGGATCCATGATGTTCCTCCTATCTGCGACAAGGCGACAAGGTGACAAGGTGACAAGGCGACAGGGTGACAGGAGGACAAGGAAAATCGTCTCCTTGTCTCCCCCTCACCTTGTCTCCTTGTCACCTTGTCTCGCCTTCGCCTTTCATAGTGCGGACTTCTTCATCGGGCTCGATCTTCTCCACCCACGGCTCATCAGAGAGTCGCAGAACGGACATGCCAAGCCCCGTCGCCGCCAACGCTTTGACTAGGCTGTACGTATGTCGAACGTGCAGGCCGTGCGCCGTCACCTGGGGCACCCGACCGCGAGGATCGTCCACGGTGCGCACGATGACGTCAATCCGCTGCGTGGGATCTGACTCCAGACGCTCTCTAAACTTCGTATCAATTATCTCAGCCATTGCTCAATTCTTTCGAAAACCGGCACTCAGGATCAGGGCGTAATGCGTCATGCGTGATGACTGAATTCACGGACTACGCAGCACGCCGAGCTATCAACATTTTAGGGGTCTTCGCAGATTAGTGGGAAGCTCTGAGCGGACGACAGTCCGCGACCGCCAGGGATAGTAGGCCCGCAACTCTAAGCGTACAAGATACGGGGACTGTCGTCCCCTTCGAGCACGTTAATCCCACTATTCTGCGTTGAGCCCATTTTAGTCAGATACGGTCAACAAGGCAACCGATTCAATGTGGTACGTCTGCGGAAAAAGGTCGACCGGCCGCACTTCGACCAGGCGATAGCCGGCCTCACCCAGCCGGCGAACATCCCGCGCCAGTGTCGCCGGGTCGCATGAAACGTAGGCGATGCGCGATGGCCGCAGCCTGGCTAGCCCTTTCAGTGCTTCCGGCTCGACGCCCGTTCGAGGTGGATCGAGAATCACCATGTCGACACGCTCCTCGATAGCCGGCAGCACCGCTTCCACTGCCCCCTCGTATAACGATACGTTGTCCAACGGTTCGGCGTTGACGAGGGCATCGTCCACGGCCACAGGATTCTCCTCAACGCCTATCACCTCGGTGACTTCATCCGCAAGGCATATGCCCAAGGTACCGACGCCACAGTATAGGTCCAGCAGCGTCTCGTACCCTCGCGGATCAAGGTAGTCGCGTATAACCGGCACCAACCGAGCCGTCATTTCCGTGTTCACCTGGAAGAACGAGCCGGCCGAGATCCGAAACCGATGGCCAAGCAACTCCTCCTCGATGTACGTGTTACCGGCCAGGCTCACGGCCGGCCCATCTGACAACTGCAATACACACGAACCACTTATGTCGATTTCTATGGCCGGCGCTTCGTCGTCCACTGTTTCCAGGATAACCATCTGATCGCCGGTGTTGATGCCGGCGCGTAGGGACACGGTCTTCAATGCCGGGAAATCCAGTTCCAGTTGCTCAAACAGGTCCATTAAGAGCGGGTGAATGATGTAGCAAACCTCGATATCAGCCACTGTTCGGCCGTCAATCCCGACAAACCCCAACGCCCCACCCGATCCCAATCGGAACCGGGCGTTGTTCCTGTAGTGCCAGGGGTTGTCCATCGCCAAGGTCGAACGAACGACGGGCTCATCAACGCGACCAATTCGCTGCAACTGGTCAGCGACGATCGCCTGCTTGTAGCGCAACTGCGCCGTATAACTGGCATGCTGCCACTGGCATCCGCCGCAGAAAAGACCGGCCTCCGCTAACCCGTCCACACTGAAACGCCGTCTGGGATCACCGAAGTGAGGACATCGCGGCTGTGAAACCCGGGCCGATACAGGGGTCACGACTTCTGCCACGCGAGCCTTTGCGTACCGCTTGCGATCGTCAACAATCGCGGCGTGCACTACCTCGCCCGGCAACCCACCATCGACAAAGACGACCTTCCCGTCGTGCCGGCCGAGAGCAGCCCCGCCGTGGGCCATGCCAGTCAGTTCAACCGTGATCATATCTTCGTTAGCCACTTCTGCTCTGGGAACTGCAGGGGAACTAGAGAGGAACTAAAGGGAACTGAGAGAACGTCGAGTTCCCCTTAGTTCCCTTTAGTTCCTCTAAGTTCCCCTTTTTCACGGATAAATGCCTCGCAACAGCGTCGCCTGATTGACGCGGCTGATGGCCAGGATGTAGGCCGCGGTCCGCATGTCGATGTCCTCGTCTTCGTAAAGACGCATGATTTCCAGGACATCGGCGAAGCTCTTGCACATGGCCTGTCGCAGGCGGTTGTTGATCTCCTCCTCGCTCCAGAAAAAGAACTGGAGACCCTGAACCCACTCGAAGTAGGAGACAATCACGCCGCCGGCATTGGCCAAAATATCGGGGATGATCAGACATCCGCGCTCTTTCAAAATGGCATCCGCCTGAGGCGTTGTTGGACCGTTGGCCCCTTCCACGATAAGTCTGGCCTGTATGTAGGGAGCATTCGCCTCGGTGATCTGGTGCTCCATCGCCGCAGGCACCAAGATGTCAACCGGCAACTCCAACACGTCAGCATTGGTCACGTCCTCGGCATTGCCGAATCCAACGACCGATCCCGTTTGCTGCTTGTGCTGGATGACCTCCAAAACATCCAGTCCATCGGGATCATAAACGCCGCCGCGCGAGTCACTGACAGCCACGACCCGGGCGCCGGCCCCCTGCAGTAACCTGCCACTGATCGATCCAACGTTGCCGAAACCCTGGACAGCCACCGAGGCGCCGGCAAGCTCCATGCCAAGAAAATCGGTCGCTTCTTCGGTGATCACGTGCACGCCTCGACCGGTGGCTTCCAGCCGGCCCAGAGAGCCACCAATTTCCACCGGTTTACCGGTGACGACAGCCGGCTCTGAATGACCGCGATGCATGGAGTAGGTATCCATGATCCAGGCCATAACCTGCGGGTTTGTACCCATGTCCGGCGCCGGGATGTCGCCGTCCGGGCTCATCAGAATGCTAATCTCCGTAGCGTAGCGGCGGGTAAGGTTCTCTAACTCGTTTTCGGACAGTTCTTTGGGATTGCAGATAACGCCACCCTTGGCCCCGCCAAACGGTAGATTAGCCACGGCGACTTTCCAGGTCATCCACATGGCCAGAGCGCGCACCTCATCCAGGGTGACATCCAGGCTGTAGCGAATCCCACCTTTCGTGGGACCGCGCACGGTGCTGTGGTGCACCCGGTACCCGGTGAAGATCTGCACCGAACCATCGTCCATCCTGACCGGGAAGTTGACGGTCAACTCCCGCTTTGGATAGCGCATCATCTGGTAGATGCCGTCTTTGAGATCCAGATACTGAGCAGCGCGATCGAACTGCTCGAGGGCCATCTCCCAGGGATTGTATTCTGCAATTGCCATCTTTTCCATCGTTCGCTATTGCCTCCTCATTGAGATTCTAGGCTGGCTCAGCACCGAGCCGTATCAGTAACCAGTAATCAGTAATCAGTGATCAGTAATCAAGTTCTGGTTACTGATTACTGGTTACTGATCACTGATCACTGATCGCCGACTCCGGCGCTGCCAGGCGCCTTTCTAGCAAAGGCCGCACCATGCTCGGATTTGCCTGACCACGTGTTGCCCGCATCACCTGACCAATCAAGAACGTAATCGCCGTTTCCTTGCCGTTCAGGTAATCCTCCACCGGCTGTGGGTTTTCCCGGATCACACCATCAATCACGGACAGCAACTTGTCCTCATCACTGATCTGGCGTAGTCCGCGCTCCTCAACAATGTCCTGGGCACCCTTTCCAGTCTCAACCATCGTCTGGAAGACATCTCTCGCCTTGCTCACGCTGATCACGCCCCGGTCTACAATGTGGAGGAGGTCCGCCAGCACCTCGGGCTCGACGGGACTTTCCTCGATAGGCGTGCCAGTGTCGTTCAAGACGCGGAAAAGCTCACCTGTTACCCAATTGGCCACGTTCTTGGGGTCTCCGTCATAGCATGCCACTGCACGTTCGAAGTATGGTCCCGTGGCACGATTCGCGGTCAAGACGCCGGCATCGTACGCCGAGAGCCCGAAGCTTTTCATGTAGCGCCGCCGGCGCTCCTCGGGTAACTCCGGCAGTGCTTCGCGAATCTGGTCTATCCAGGCCGGCTTCAGAACCAGCGGCGGCAAATCCGGTTCGGGGAAGTATCGGTAGTCCTCGGCGAATTCCTTGGACCGCTGTGCCACTGTGATACCACGGTCCTCGTCCCAACCCATAGTTTGTTGCACAACGGCGCCACCCGATTCCAAAACGTCAATCTGTCGCCGAATCTCGTACTCCAGCGCCTGTGCAACAGCGCGGATGCTGTTCAAATTCTTTATTTCCGTGCGTGTTCCGAAAGCTTCGCTGCCGCTGGACCGGACCGAAATGTTCGGCTCAATTCGCAGAGCGCCGGCCTCCATGTCCCCAGTCGATACACCGATCCACCGCAAGATGTGCCGCAACCGCGTCGAATACTCCCGTGCCTCGTCGGGAGAGCGGATATCCGGTTCAGTGACAATCTCTAGCAGTGGGACACCGGAGCGGTTAAAGTCAACCAGGCTGTAGCCATCCACATGCGTAAGTTTGGCCGTGTCCTCCTCCAGGTGAACGCGGCGCACCCCGATTCGCCTGGCTTGCCCATCTACCTCGATTTCCAACCAACCGTTCCCTGACAGGGGCATGTCATACTGGGATATCTGGTAACCTTTCGGCAAGTCAGGATAATGGTAGTTCTTACGGTCAAACTTGGCGAGCTCCGCGATTTCGCAGTTTAGCGCCAGGGCCGTTCTGACCGTGAACTCGATCCCCCGCTTGTTGATGACCGGCAGCGAGCCAGGCATGCCCAGGCACACGGGACACACGAGTGTGTTGGGCTCTGCCCCATGATATGCTGCCGAACAGCCGCAAAACATCTTCGACTCGGTCATCAATTCGGCATGAACTTCCAGGCCAATGACGGCTTCATAATCGCGTGTGCGCGTCACGATTTTCGCTCAGCCTCCCCACGTTCCACCGTCTCTCTCACACATCCTGGTCGCGATAGTGAATGGGGTTTTCTGTGTCAAGTCCCTCCGCTGTAGCCGCCGCCAGCAAGACATCGTCTGCAGCTACAAACACAAGCGAGGGAAGCCCTAATTCTCCAAGCCCCTCGTTGATACTCAGGGCAGCTGCCAGTTGCACGGCATCGTAGCCTCGCAAGGGATGTTGTTGCGTCAGGTCAACTGCCGTATCGATCACGGGCCGATCGATTGGGACAAGCTCGTGTTCCTGGTCAGCATCCCCAAGAAATAAGTCCAAGAACTCTTGTCGCTCCAACTCCGTTGCCCGTCCTTCACGCACGATACGCGAGAACGCAGCAGCTACTTCAGCAAGTGTGATCTCGCCCAGGATGATGACAGAATCTTCGTCGTCACATAGAGCCCGTACCCAGGCGCTACCTGGCTCCGCTACATAGCGCTTGACAATGGCACTACTGTCCAAGAAGAACATGGGCATCAGTGTATGCCTCGGTCTTCTATGATGATCTCACTCAGTAAAGGTTTGAACTGCTTTCGCTGCAGACGCTGACGCATTGCGGCACGCTCCATGGGGTTCATGACCTGTACATACTTATCTACAAGCCGTTGACCCACAGAGCGGGTCAGTCCGGCCTCACGTAAGGCTTTTCGGATACGCGCCCGCTCAGTTTGTGGGGCCTGTTCTTCAGCCCCGTCGCCCAACTCTCGCTCCAGAATTTCTCGAGCGATGTCTTGTGGCTCGACGCCACGCTCAGCAGCATACCGCTCCAGCCGACGCAGGAGCGCAGGCGGCAATTCTAAGGTTAGCGCAGCCATTTGTCTTCTCCCATCTATAAATGAACACACGCTTCTGAGATACGCACCAGCCCACTGCCTTACCCTCGGCGGTCGGCCGTTGGCAGTCCTCTTACCGCTTCCACGCAATGTACAGCGTTCCCGGATCGTCGTCCAGCAGCCAGACCACCGTGTTCGCACCGGCCGCCAGCCGGCCCACGGCCCCACGACCGATGACCTCGTCGGTGTCGGCCTGCAGATCGCGGCGAACAACCACCCCCGCTGAGGCCGAGGACCACACAACAAACCCATCGCCTACACCGACCTGGGACACCTCACCGCCCGCGGTCAACAGCCGGCCCTCGCCCGTCTCCAGGTCAAACAGGAATACATCGCCATCTGCGAACGGACCGTCCGCGTGCTTCCAAACCACAGTCGTTCCCCAAATCGCCGGCTCCCAGGCACGCCCCGTCTCCCCGATGGGAAACAACGCATCCGATCGAACATTGTAGGCGAATACATCGCCGCGTGTGCCGGCTTCACCCTCGGTCGCCTGACTCCACACCACCCAGTCGCCGTACATCGTCATCTGACCGATCCCGACCGGTGACCGGACACTGATGATATCCGACACCTCACCGGTCCTGGCATTGTGGAGACGCAGGGTTTCCACGACTGATCCACCAGCACTGGTGGCGACATCTTTCCAGACAATCTGCCCCTCTGCGTTGACAGCAATCTCGCTGGGCCGCAATGCAGACAGCGTCGCCGGATCGTCCGTTCGCCCCACGGCGACGTGCAGGTCTGTGGCCAAGTTGAGAGCAGACACCTCCCACCAGGTAGCACCAGGTTCCGCCTCGACCATCACGATCCAGTCACCGCGCCTGTAGCCGCGACAAACGCACCCGCCAGGCGTCGATGGCCCGGCCAGGCTTCGTGTCTTGTCAGTTCGCAAGTTGTGCACGTACAGGCCCAGTCCCGAGCCGGCTGACGCAACCCACAGAATGCTATCGTGGCCCGCCGTAGGTGCCAGAATTCGACCGCCCGGCACCAGCGACAGGGCGTTCCAGCCGGCCTGTGTGACTAAACCAACGCTGGTGAGCTCGGGCATGGTCGGCGCCAGCTCTGTCGGTGGAAGGGCCGGCACCTCCGGCGACAGTAGTGGTCCCGTCGGCGACGCCTGTACCGCCGGCGTCAGTGCCACCGATGTGGGCGTGTGCCGGATCGCCGTTGGAACTGTAAACCGAACCGGCGTCGGACCTGTGGGCCGGCAGGCGACGATGGTTGTCACCAGACCGGCCAGCCATAAGGTCAACGTGAAACGTGAAGCGTGATGCGTGATGCGTGATGCGTAATGCGTAATGCGTAATGCGTACAACGTGAATAACTCCACCATAAGCACCTTACGTTTCACGTTTCACGTTTCACGTTTCACGAACCGCTCCATGCGGTTGAGCGCTTCCTCGATATCTTCCATGGACGCCGTGTACGCACACCGCACATACCCCTCACCGCCGGCACCGAAGGCGTTGCCCGGCACCACGGCCACTTGCTCCTCCAGCAAGAGTTTCTCCGAGAACTCCTCCGAGGACAGGCCGGTACGCTCCACCGACGGGAAAGCATAGAATGCGCCGTGGGGCTCGAAACAATCCAGCCCAATGTCATTTAGTCCGTCAACGATGACGCGCCGACGACGATCGTACGCTTCGAGCATGGATTGGACCGACGCCTTAGATCGCGGATCGGTCAGGGCCGCGATGGCGGCATACTGAGCCGGTGTGGGGGCCGACATGATGATGTACTGATGGATCTTCCGCAGACCGCTCATCAGATCAGCCGGTCCGCACGCGAAGCCAATCCGCCAGCCTGTCATCGCGAAGTCCTTGGAGAACCCACCCAGGAGAAGCGTCCGCTCTCGCATACCGTGCAGTGCTGAAAAGCATGTGTGCTCCACACCATACACCAGCCGGTCGTACAGTTCATCGGAGATGACCAGCAGGTCGTAGCGCTCGGCCAGATCGGCGATCTCCAGCAGGCGCTCGCGACTCATCACGGCTCCGGTCGGGTTGTTGGGATAGCCAATCAGCAGGGCCTGCGTGCGCGGTGTGATGACGGCCTCGATCTGTTCGGCGGTCACCTGGAAATCGTGTTCGACGTAGGTCGGGATGGGGACCGGGACACCGTCAGCAAATAGCACGCAGGCCGCATAGGCCACAAAGCATGGCTGCGGGACAATCACCTCGTCGCCGGCATCCACTGTTGCCAGCGCAGCCAGGTGCAATGCCTCGGACACACCGACAGTGATCAAGACTTCCTGCTCGGGGTCGTAGTGAACGCCGTAGCGCTCAGCCAGGTGGTCGCTGATCAACTCCCGAAGCTCAATCATGCCGGAATTCGACGTGTAGCCGGTGTGACCCTCGCGTAGTGAAGCGACGCCGGCATCGATGATATGCTCCGGGGTGACAAAGTCCGGTTCGCCGATGCCGAGGGAGATAACCTCCGGCA
>JBHIAO010000191.1:0-10479 GCA_046758565.1 Anaerolineae bacterium | reverse complement strand
TTTACGAGGCGATAATTCACGCACATGACGCAAATGTTGCGGAGTAACGCCGTAGTACGCAATACGCAGTACGCAGTACGCAATACCAAGGAGGTTTCATGGCTGAGATTAACGGCTGCTACATCCCCGACGACCTGTACTACTGGCCGGAGAAGCACGTGTGGGCACGGCCCGAAGACGACGGCACCGTCACAATCGGTATCACTGACGTGGCCCAGCACCTGGCCAAGGGTATCATTAGCGTTACGCCTAAGAAAGTCGGCCGGAAGCTGAAGCGTGGCAAGAGCGCCGGCACCCTGGAAAGCGGCAAGTGGGTTGGACCGGTAACCACGCCCATTAGCGGCGAGCTGGTGGCGGTGAACGAAACTTTGAAGACCAACCCCAAGCTCATCAACGAGGATCCTTACGATGCCGGCTGGTTTGCGCGCATCCAGCCCGGCGACTGGGAAACTGATAAAGCAGATCTGGTGACCGGAGCGGAAGGGATCGAAGCGTATCGGCAGTTCCTGGAAGCGGAGGGTATCTCCTGTGCCTGAGGTATTGCGTACTGCGTATTGCGTACTCCGTCATGACCTCGCAATACGCAGTACGCAATATGCAATACGCACTGCGCAGTACGCACTACGCAAATGATCTACTACGGCTGCGAGATTCCCGAAGACTTGTATTTCGACGTGGAACGAGACGTCTGGGTCCGCTTCGACGGTGAGACTGCCATTCTGGGAATGACGGATCCCGCGCAGACTCGCTGCGGAAAACTGGTCGCCGTGCGCTTCAAGAAGGTGGGCCGGGTGATCCGTCGGGGTAAGGCGCTGGCAACCCTTGAGAGCGGCAAGTGGGTGGGGGCGTTTCCCGCCCCCTTCACCGCTGAGATCCTTGAGACGAACGAGGCCGGCTTCGCCGAAGACATCCTGCTGGCCAACAAGGACCCATACGGAGCCGGCTGGTTGGTAAAGGTGCGCCCGGTGAACCTGGAAGCCGAGCGAGACCATTTAGTCACTGCTGACGAGGCCGTGGACCAGTATATGGCGCGCATCGAGGCCCTGGAGGTCCGCTGTTTCCGCTGTGTGGACTGAAGTTAGCACAAGCAGCACAATGCTGCAATCGATGGAGGTAGATACGATGACAACGATACGTTTGCTCGATCTCGGAACGGTCTCCGCGCTCCGTTCACAGACAGTGTACCATGCGGTGGCCTACGCCATGGCGCAGGACACGCCTGATACTATCATTCTCGTTTCCCCCACGGACCCCTACGTGTGTATCGGCTACCATCAAGACCTCGAAAAAGAGGTCGATCTGGAATACTGCCAGGCCCACGGGCTGCCGGTGCTGCGTCGCGAGGTGGGAGGCGGTGCCGTGTATCTGGACGACGGTCAGGTGTTCACCCAGTGGATCTTCCACCGTGACCACCTGCCCCACTCCCTGGAAAAGCGATTCGAGCTCTACGTGCGGCCGCTGGTGGAGACCTATCGGGTTCTGGGCATCGATGCCTACCATCGGCCCATCAACGACATTCACGTGGATGGCAAGAAGATTGGCGGCACAGGCGCCGCCCAGATGGGCCTGGCCGAGGTGGTTGTCGGCAGCCTGATGTTCACCTTCGACAAGGCCACCATGGCGCGCGTGCTGAGGGTGCCTTCGGAGAAGATGCGCGACAAGATCTTTGAGAGCCTGGAACAATACATGACCACAATGACTGAGCAACTCAGCGAGATACCCGTCCGGCAGGCGGTCAAGGACCTGTACATCGAGAAGTGCGCTGAGGCACTGGACGTCGAGATCGTGCCCGGTGAGTGGACAGCCGAGGAAGAAGCGATGGCCGTCGAGCTGGACGCGCGCTTCACCTCCGATGAGTGGATGTACCAGAAGGGCGGGCTGCGCCAGGTGGGCGTGAAGATTCACGAGGACGTGCGGGTGGTAGAGACGGCCTTCAAGGCCCCCGGTGGCCTGATCCGCGTGACGGCCCGCCTGCACGAAGGGCGCATCGACGATCTGAGCATCTCCGGCGATTTCACCCTGCTGCCGGCCTTCGCCGTGGGTGCACTGGAGCAGGCACTACGTGGCATCAACCTGGCGGCGGACCAGGTGCGTGGCCGCATCGAGGACGTGTATCGCAGCCTGACGGTCCAGTCACCCGGCGTGACCCCGGAGGACTTCACCACCGCCATCCTGGCTGCAGCAAGCCAGTGAATCGAGATACGCAGTACGCAATACGCAACACGTACTGCTCCGAAAATAGTTGGCTAGTTGGCTAGATGGCTGGATGGCTGAGAACTCTGCAAGCCATCTAGCCATCCAGCATTTTCGTGCTTCAGGGTGAACGCAGTTCATGACGACTGCTTAGTACTACAACGAGACTTTGAGGGAGTTCCGTGTCTGCAAGGCTCGAAGGCCCGTCCTCGGGCCGGCTATGCTGCGAAACCTGACCAAGAACGGCCCGAGGACGGGCCTCAGAGCGTATGTTATGTCGAAATCTCGTTGTAGTATTAGCACGGCCTTTGGCTGCAACCAAACTTCTATGGATGTCATTGCGAGCCCTTCGACAGGCTCAGGATGAACTCCGCGAAGCAATCCCCAACCTGGCAGGAGATTGCTTCGCTCCGCTCGCAATGAAGTATTCGCCGCCACATTCTCGCGGACAGCGCAAACGTTGCGGGGTAACGACGTACTGCGTACTGCGTATATTCCTGGAGTTAAGGAACCATGAGCTACGCTTTCATCATCGACAACCGCAAATGCATCGGCTGCCACGCGTGCAGCACGGCGTGTAAGTCCGAAAACGAGGTGCCTCTGGGTGTCTATCGCACCTGGGTCAAGTACGTGGAGAAGGGACGATTCCCCAACACCCGGCGGTTCTTCCAGGTCACCCGTTGCAACCACTGCGCCAATCCCCCCTGTGTGCGCATCTGCCCTGTTACCGCCATGTACCAGCGGGTGGATGGCATCGTCGACTTCGATCCCCGAATTTGCATTGGCTGCAAGGCGTGTTTGCAGGCCTGTCCCTACGACGCTATCTACGTGGATCCCGACAACGGCACGGCCGCCAAGTGTCACTACTGCGCACACCGCACCGAGATCGGGCTGGAGCCGGCCTGCGTGGTCGTGTGCCCCGAGCGGGCCATCATCTCGGGCGACCTGAACGATCCCGCCAGTGAGATCAGCCAGTTGCTGGGCCGCCACGACGTGAGCGTCCGCAAGCCCGAGCAGGGCACAGCCCCCAGGCTCTTCTACATCGACGCCGACGAGGTGACCCTGACGCCAACAGCCTCCCACATCAACGACACCTTCACGACCGTCGAGATCGCCAGCGAGCAGGCGCGCGCCATCAACCAGATCGACAGGTGGCGCGGTCAGGAGACCGGCCACAGCGCGCCCTTGCGTGGCAACGGCGCACCTCGCACAGCTCACTCGGGCGCTCCGATCCGCACGCCCACAGCCCAGGGCGTCGGGACGTGGGCCGGCCCGATCCAGATGGGTGAGGGGCGCATGGCCGAGCAGATGGTTCAAACAGCCTACAACGCCCAGCACAAGATCCCGTGGCACTGGCCGGTGCCGGCCTACCTGGTGACCAAGAGCATCGGCAGCGGGGTCTTCATGCTGCTGGCCCTCATCTTCGGGCTGGGCATCGCTCCGTTCAGCCGCGGCGTTGCGCTACTCGGCACCATGCTCTCGCTGGAGTTCATTGGGCTCACCACCGCGTTGCTGGTGTGGGACCTGGAGCGTCCGGAACGTTTCTACGCCATCCTGACCCGACCCCAGTGGAAATCGTGGCTGACGCGTGGGTCCTTCATGCTGATCGGCTTCAGCCTCGTGGCCGGCGGTTGGCTCGCGCTGGAGTCGCTCGGAGGGCTGGCCTCACTGGTCGATCTGGTCATCGTCGATCGCCTGATTGCCTTTGTCCGACCGCTTGTGCTGTTAGCCGGGTTCATCCTGGCAGTGGCGTCGGCCATCTACACCGCCTTCCTGTTCGGGCAGGCCGAGGGACGCGATCTGTGGCAGGGCACGCTGTTGCCGGCTCACCTGTTCGTCCAGGCCCTGATGGTCGGGGCCGGCACCCTGTTGGTCGTGGGAGTCTTCGTGCGCCTGCCGGCCGGCATGAACCAGGCCCTGCTGTGGACCTTCGGCGCATCGCTGCTCACCGACCTGGGGGTGACCCTGCTGGGCGAGCTCGGCATGCCTCACGCCAGCGAGGTGGCGGCCCGGGCGACTCATGAGATCAGTCACGGACGCTATCGGTGGCACTTCTGGGCTGGATCCGTCGCCCTGGGGCACATCTTGCCCTTGCTGCTCCTGGGACTGGCTGCGCTGATCGGTGCCGGACAGGTGGTGCTGGGGGCTGTGGGTGGTTTGGGGGCTATAGTCGGCCTGTTCGTGTTCGAGTATGCCTTTGTGATGGCACCGCAGGAGATACCGAACAGCTAAACCGCTAGCCCATCATCGTCTTGAAAATCCCTGTGGGTCAGAGTATAATCCTCGTGCTGGAGGACGGGGTTAATATTCCGCTGAGGAGGAAATAATGACACAGACAGAGATCCTGGAAGGATTCAAGCAGCTTACCATCATAGAGCGCCTTATGGTTGTCGAAGAGGCCTTGCGTCTGATTCGCGAGGACCTTCGACAACTGAAAGAACCCCTCCCTCAGACACAGAGGAAACAGCAATTGGCTGTAGCAGCTCAAGCTCTACTACCCGACTACGCAGCAGACGGCGAACTGACCATCTTCACCACTCTCGACGACGAGGATTTCTATGCGTAGGGGGGAAGTCTGGCTAATCAATTTGGACCCAACGATTGGTGCCGAGATCAAGAAAACCCGCCCAGCGGTCATCGTGAACGATGATGCTATCGGGATTCTGCCGTTGAAGGTAATTGTACCTATCACAGTGTGGAAGGACCGCTATGCCGTCGCACCATGGATGGTTCGGCTGGAACCCGACGCAGAGAATGGTCTGGATAAGCCCTCAACGGCAGATGCTTTTCAGGTGCGCTCAGTGGCACAGGAAAGATTTGTCCGACGCCTGGGGAGCCTTTCCGACACAGCGATGCAAGAAATCACTGAAGCGTTGGCAGTTGTGTTAAGCATCGAGCCATAAGAAAGACTCTGAAGGATGAAGCCGTGATAGATTCTGGGCCACGTCTTGCCTTTGCTGCTCCTGGGACTGGACGAAAAAGCTGGATGGCTAGATTGCTAGTTGGCTTGCAGATTGCCCAACCATCCAGCCACCTAGCCACCTAGCCATCTAGCTATCCAGCTTTTTTCGTAGCAGGATTTGACGGAGTAGTAGCAGATGATCGGAAATCAGGGCCTCACCAACTACCCGCCCACGGAGAAATGGGACGACTGGGTGGAGTACGACGCCAAGGCCTGGCCGCGCAAGGTGCCCCGCCGCTATACGCTGGTGCCGACGGTGTGTTTCAACTGCGAAGCGGCCTGCGGGCTGCTGAGCTACATCGACAAAGAGGCTTTCCAGATCAAGAAATTCGAGGGCAATCCCGTACATCCCGGTTCGCGGGGACGCACCTGTGCCAAAGGGCCGGCCACCCTCAACCAGATCAACGACCCCGATCGCATCCTGTACCCGCTGAAGCGCGTGGGGGAGCGCGGCGAGGGCAGGTGGGAGCGGGTCACCTGGGATGGGGTACTAGACGACATCGCAGGTCGCATCCGGCGGGCGATTCTCGAAAATCGGCGTGACGAGATCATGTACCACGTAGGCCGGCCCGGCGAGGACGGCTACACCGAACGAGTGCTGGCCGCCTGGGGCGTTGACGGCCACAACTCCCACACCAACATCTGCTCCTCCGGCGCCCGGGCCGGCTACTTCTTCTGGGGTGGCTTCGACCGTCCCTCGCCCGACTACGCCAACGCCCGGGTGACACTGCTGGTCAGTGCCCACCTGGAGACGGGCCACTACTTCAACCCACATGCCCAGCGCATCATCGAGGGCAAGCTGAAAGGCGCCAAGCTCATCACCCTGGACCCACGTCTCAGCAACACGGCCAGCATGTCCGATTACTGGCTGCCCACCTGGCCGGGCAGCGAGGCAGCCCTCGTGCTGAGTATCGCAAACCATCTGATCCAACATGACAAGTACGACCGCGACTTCCTCCGGCGCTGGGTCAACTGGAAAGAGTACCTGCACGCCGAACACCCCGAGGTCGAACCGAGCTTCGAGAACTTCGAGAAGATCCTGAAGCAACTCTACGCCGAGTACACCCCCGAGCTCGCCGAGCAGGAAAGCGGCATCCCGGCCGAGCGCGTGGTCGAAGTGGCCGAGGTGGTGGCGGGGGCGCAGGGCCGACTGGCGACCCACGTGTGGCGCTCGGCCGCCAGCGGCAACCTGGGGGGCTGGCAGGTGGCTCGCGCCCTGTGGTTCCTGAACGTGCTGACGGGCAGCGTGGGCACCGAGGGCGGCACGGCGGCCAATTCGTGGAACAAGTTTGTGCCGAAGCCCCACACCACGCCGGCACATCCGACCCACTGGAACGAGCTGACCTGGCCCGAGGAGTATCCCCTGACCTTCTACGAGATGAGCTTTCTGTTGCCCCATTTCCTGAAAGAGGGTCGCGGGAAGCTGGACGTGTACTTCACCCGCGTCTACAACCCGCTGTGGATCAACCCCGACGGCTTCACGTGGATGGAAGTGTTACGGGATGAGTCGAAGATCGGGCTGCATGCGGCGCTGACGCCCACCTGGAACGAGACGGCCTGGTTCGCCGACTATGTGCTGCCCATGGGGCACGCCGGCGAGCGCCACGACCTGATGAGCCAGGAGACCCATGCCGGCCAGTGGATCGCCTTCCGCCAGCCGGTGATGCGCGTCGCCATGGAGCGCATGGGGCAGAAAGTCGAATTCACCTACCAGGCCAACCCTGGCGAGGTGTGGGAAGAGAACGAGTTCTGGATCGAGCTCTCCTGGCGCATCGACCCGGACGGCGAGCTGGGGGTACGGCAGCACTTCGAGAGTCCGTACCGGCCGGGAGAGAAAATCACCGTCGAGGAGTACTATCGCTGGATCTTCGAGAACAGCGTGCCCGGCCTGCCCGAAGCCGCCGCCGGGGAGGGGCTGACGTCTCTGGAGTACATGCGTAAGTACGGCGTCTTCACCGTCACCGAGGAAAACTACGCGCCCTACGAGCGTTCGGTGGAGGCCGACGGCGCCGAAATCGACCCCGAGACAGGGATCGCCTACAGAGCTTGCACTGAACCTGGTCGAAGTGATGGTCGAGCAATTGGCGTTGAGGTAGACGGTGTGGTGCGGGCCGGCTTCGGGACGCCCAGCAAGAAGCTGGAGTTCTACTCCCCGACGCTCAGGGAGTGGGGCTGGCCCGAGCACGCGCTACCCGGTTACATCAAGAGCCATGTCCACCCCGAAAACATCGACAAAGAGCAGGGGCAAATGCTGCTCCTGCCCACCTACCGTCTGCCCAACCTGATCCACACCCGGTCGGCCAACGCCAAGTGGCTGTACGAGATTTCGCACAAGAACCCGCTGTGGATCCATCCCAGCGACGCCGAGCGGCTTGGCGTCCGGAACAACGACCTGGTGCGCGTCGAGACCGACATCGGCTACTTCGTGATCAAGTGTTGGCTGACGGAGGGCATGCGCCCCGGCATTGTGGCCTGCTCGCACCACCTGGGCCGCTGGCGTCTGCGGCAAGCCACCCACATGAACCCGGCGGCATCAGGTGTGTTGCGTCTCGACGAGAAGGGCGACGGCGAGTATGAGCTGCACCTGCTCGAGGGCATTCGCCCTTACAAGAGCAGCGATCCCGACACCGAGCGCATCTGGTGGGAAGACCCGGGTGTGCACCAGAACATCACCTTCCCCGTGCATCCAGACCCCATCAGCGGGATGCACTGCTGGCACCAGCGGGTGACGGTGCGCAAGGCCGGCCCCGGCGACCGCTACGGCGACATCTGCGTGGACACCAAGAAGTCCATAGACGTGTACCGCGAGTGGCTGGCCAAGGCCCGGCCGGCCCGAGAGGTCTCACCGGATGGCAACCGCCGGCCGCTGTGGTTCAAGCGCCCGCTGCACCCGGTGGCGGAGGCGTACCGGTTGCCGGCGGTGGTAGCTCGGGGGAGATCGGGGAGCTCAGGGGAACTCAGGGGAACTAAGGGGAACTCAGAGGAATCTGGGGTTCATATTTGGCCGGCATCAGGTATCCAGCGGACTGCGCACGGCCAGTCCACCTCGATTCAGGACATGGGTGTAGACCATCGTGGTTTTCACATCCCTTCGACAGGCTCAGGGCATGCCCTGTGTCCGAGCAGCTCCTGGACCGTCCGGATATCGTAGTTATCTTCCAGGAGATGCGTCGCGAAGCAGTGTCGGAAGGTGTGAGGGCTGACGCGTTTGGTGATGCCGGCCAACCTGGCGGCTTTTCTGACCGCCTTCTGTAGGGTGCTCTCGTGGATGTGATGCCGGCGCACGGCCCCCGTACGCGGGTCTTTGGATCGTTGGGTGGCGGGGAACACGTACTGCCAGATCCATTCGCGGTTGGCATTGGGATACTTGCGTTCCAAAGCATAAGGCAGGTAGACCGAACCATACCCTTTCGCCAGGTCTCGCTCGTGCAAGTGCTTCACGCGCTGTAAATGCTCCTGGAGGGGCACGACGAGACTGTCGGGAAGGACCGTCACCCGATCTTGCATGCCCTTGCCATCCCGGACAACGATGCTTCGACAGGCTCAGCTCATTGGAGCCGACGCCCGATATCGAGGCTCCTAACGCTGGTCGACGACCACACGTGAGGTATCGAACCGCGACAGGCAACGCAAGCGCGGCTCAACTCGCATCCGTTATGCGGCCTGGCTGAGCGGGGTCCGCAACCGTGGTGGCGGGGCGTCGAGGCTGCATGGGGCAGCGAGAGCCGGCGGTGGCTGCGGGGTGGGTCCGGGCCGGCGGTCGGGGGGAGTGTGGGGCCGGCGGGTGGGCCGGCGTGGGTTGGCCCAGCCGCCAAGCCGCATAAGTTACGGTGGGCGGGCCGGTCGCCCGACCCGCCCCCGCTACGTAGAGTAGGAACAAAGCGCACCTCTTTCGCCCCAACCCGTTGGTTCTTGCGTCGGCAGTATTGCCAGAGTTGCTGGTAGATGAAGGCGTCCAGGCTGTCCATTAGCCGACTCTCTGCCGCGTAGGCATAGTAGTTGCCCCAGCCTCGGATGAGACCCGAGAGGGCTGCGAAGGCCGCCACTTCATCGGTGAAGGTATTCTGGGCAATTTCTTTCACCGCGTCCCTGAACCGCCGTATGGCTTTCTGGGGAACCCACGAAAAGAGACACCATTGTCCATCCGACCATCGCTTGCCGCCCACCATGCGATATCCCAGGAAGTCGAAGCCGTCATCGATATGCGTGATGAGGGTCTTCTCCTCCGATAGCCTCAGCTTGAGTTCGTCGGCCAGGAAGGCTTTGATCTCGGCCTTGATTTCTTCGGCGCGTTCTCGACTGCCATTCCAAACCGCCACCCAATCATCGGCGTAACGGGTCAGCATGAGCGTCCCACCAATCTCTTTCTTCCGTCGATATTGCAAGCTAGACGGAGCCAAATGTGACCATTCGGGACGAACGCGATAGGTCCGGATGTACCAATCGTCGAATTCGTGCAAAAAGACATTGGTGAGCAGCGGGCTGCATACCCCTCCAACAATGTTGCAAACTGCCCCGTTCGGGGCTTGAATCAAAAGGGGGCGGGGTCACTCTGAAAACGACATTGACCTCCTCTTTGCCGATCTCAACCCGTTTGACCAAGGTGCGGATCAGCTCGCGGCGCGTGTTCCAATCTGCCTCCCCGAGGCCATCTCTAACCTGCTCGGCGAAGTCCTCCAGGCGCGTGATCACCAGTTGCAGTTCGGCTTGCCTGGCCGCCTCATCACGCAGTCGCTGGGCCTGTTCCTCGAGAGCCGCCAGTCGTTGCCGGAGACGGGAGATCCGGGGTTCGAATTCTTGCTTCTCAATGTACCCCTCGGCGTAGCTGTCAATTAATCGTGCCATACCTTGGCGGATTTTGTCAACCTGGGCTTGCATGACGACCAGTTCATCCTGTTCGGTGCCCGGTGCGTTCAGCCGGCGCTGAAACTCCTGCTCCAGCCGACCTGGATCTTCCAAGAGCGCCCGGACTTCGTCCCAGACCAATTGGTCGAGCTTATCGGTTCGCACCTGCAGGTTATCACAGACCCGCTCGCCGCCGAAACGATACGCATCAGTCCCGATGCAGCGGTAGTAAGCGTAGTTCCGGGTTTTGCCTTTGGCGGCTTTGTTACTGATGGCTTTGCCATAGTAGGCGTACTGGCACAGCCCGCAGGCGAGCAGACCTTGCAGCAGATAACGTGCCCCACGCTTGCCTTGCCGTGCCCGCTCACGGTTCTCCGCTAGCTGTTCCTGGACGGCCTCAAACAAGGCTTCGTCCACCAGCGCCGGCACCGGGATGTAAATCCACTCCTCTTCCGGGACATCATAAGTGGACACCGGCC
>JBHIAO010000190.1:0-10482 GCA_046758565.1 Anaerolineae bacterium | reverse complement strand
ACCAGGGCCAGGACAAACCCCAGGGCACTCAACGGGCCTTCTGCGCCGTCACCGGCTTCCGCCGCCGGTCGCCCGCGCCGCATCCAAACCAGCAACCCCGCCCAGAGTACCGAGAGGATAATTAGCACGTAGCTCCCGATCCACATTACCGAATCGGAGCGGAGTTGCGGGAACAGGTGCCAGAAGCGTTCTGGACGGCCCAAATCCACGATGAGCAGTAGCGCCCCCACCGCCAGCAAGACCAGGCTCACGGCCGCCGAGGCCCTCAGGAGGCGGCGATGACGCTGGCCATTCAACCGGTGAACCATATAGGCCGACGCATAGACCCCGCCGGCAATTCCGGCCAGCCACAGGTAGAGAACCACCAACCATCCCCACGCCATCTCGCTTGTCATGGTCACTCACCTCCTTCCTGGATCGCCATTTCCGTGCGCCGCTTCAAGATCCACCAGAACGGAACCACACCGAGGATGGCGCCTGCCCCCAGACCGCTGAGCCAGTCGGACAAGAGCGTCACGCTGGGCTGGGCGGGATCTTCGGGCAGACCATAGAATGCCGGTGGATGGGTCAACACGTAAATGACGTTCAGGCCACTCAGTTGTCTATCACCGTAGACCTGGGCCTCGGAGAAACCGTTACCCTGCAAGAACGCCACGCGCTGCTGGGCCTGGGCCATCATCTCCTCCCGAGTACCGAAGGAGATAGCCCCGGTCGGGCAGGCCTTGGCACAGGCGGGCCGGAGCCCGTTGGTCACCCGGTCCACACAGAAGGTACACTTCTTCACCGTCCCCGTGGCCGGGTCTAGCGCCGGCACCTGGTAGGGGCAGGACTGGACACAGTAGCGACAGCCGATACACCAGTCCTGATCCACGACCACAAAGTTGTTGTCCACCTTGCGCATGGCACCCGTGGGACAAACGGCCACACAGGGGGCATCGGTGCAGTGCATGCATTGTCCCTTCAGGAAGGCCCATTCGACCGCACTGGCGGCAGTCTCGCGGAACTGCACCCGGGTCCACGTGTGGGCGGACAGACGGGGAGGGTTCTCGTACGTTCCCCAGTTCCGGGTGGTCTCGGCCGGGAGATCGTTCCACCCCTTGCAGGCCACCTGACAGGCGCGACAAGCCATACACTTGGAAACGTCGTTAAGCATTGCCATTGTTGCCATCTTGTACCACCTCCTCACGCCTTGCGCACATCGCACAGGAAGGCCTTGTACTCGGGAATCATCGTGTTGGCGTCACCGATGTGCGGCGTCAGCACGTTGGCACTGTCGCCGGTGGCGAGCCCACTGTAACCCCAGTGCCACGGCACTCCGATCTGGTGAACTGTTTGCCCGTTGATGCTGAAGGGCCGCAGCCGTTTGGTCACGATAGCCGCCCCCTCTACCTGACCCCGCGCCGATTCGACGATGACCCGCTCGCCCGGTTTAATCCCCTTCTCGGCGGCCAGCTCCTCGCTGATTTCCACGAATAGCTCGGGCTGGAGCTCCACCAGCCAGGGCAGGTTGCGGGTCATGGCGCCGGCCTGCATGTGCTCGGTCAGCCGGTAGGTGCTGCAGACGATGGGGTACTTGTCCGCCGCCCCCTTGTAGTCCATGGTCGAGGCCCAGACCTTGATTGCCGGGTTGATCTGCGTCTTGGAAAAGACGTTGGTGACCGGGCTCTCCCAGGGCTCGTAGTGCTCGGGGAAGGGACCATCGGCACGGCCAAAGCCGAAGATACGGGCATGGCCTTCGGGCTTCATAATGAAGGCGTGGATGGTGTTGGGCGGCGTGCCACCGTCGGGGACGTCTCCCTTCCATTTCTTGGCGCTGGCGTCCCAGACGATGACCGGATGCTCTTTGTCCCACGGCTCGCCGGTGACGGGGTGCACCGAAGCGCGGTTGTAGATGATGCGACGGTTCACCGGCCAGGCCCAGCCCCACTGCGAATACAGACCGATGCCGGCGGGGTCCTCGGTGATGCGGCGCTTGGCCAGGTTGCCTTCCTGGGTGTAGTAGTTGTACAGCCAGTTGCCGCAGGCGGTGGAGCCGTCGTCCCGCAGTTGGGTGAAGTTCTTCACCTGGTCACCTGCTTTGACGATGACGTTGCCGTCCTTGTCCTTCAGGTCCACCAGGGCCGTGCCGCTCACCTCCCGGGCGATCTCCTCAACGTCAGGCGTGCCGTCACCGTAGTTCCAGGTAAGCTTGACGATGGGATCGGCGAACGCACCACCTTCTGTCGCATATAGGCTCCGCACCCGCCGCATGATCTGGTTGATGATCCAGAGGTCCTCTTTGGCATCCCCCGGCGGGTCCACGGCCTTGAAGCGCCACTGGAGCCAGCGGCCGGAGTTGGTGACGCTCCCATCCCGCTCTACCCAGGCGGCAGCCGGCAGGAGGAAGACCTCGGTCTTGATATCCGCCGGGTTGACGCCGGGCCGCTGCCAGAAGGCCGCTGTCTCCGTCTCCCATAACTCGCTGACGACGAGCCACTCCAGGTTCTCCATGGCCTTGCGTTCCATGTTGGAGTTGGGCCCCCCGACGGCCGGGTTCTGCCCCAGGACGAGGAGGCCCTTGACGTCGCCCCCATACATAGCCTCGAACAGGCTGATGTGGGAGTAGTTGCCACTGTTCCTGGGCAGAAACTGGTAAGCGAACTCGTTCTCCGGCGTAGCTGCATCCCCCCACCAGGCCTTCAGAAGGCTGACCATGTACTTGGGGTAGTGCTTCCACCAGTTGACGCTCTTGGGATCATTGCTCTTTGGGGTGGCGCGAGTCAGGTGGGCTTCCAGAGTCTCGTCGGCCTCGATGGGGGTCTTGAGGTAGCCGGGCAGGATGTGGAACAACAGACACATGTCTGTCGAGCCCTGGACGTTGTGCAAACCACGTAGGGCGTTGATGCCACCGCCAGCCACGCCCATGTTGCCCAGCAGGAGTTGGACTATAGCGTAGGAGCGCACGTTCTGCGTGCCGTATGTGTGCTGCGTAGCACCCATAGCGTACATGATGGTACCGGCCTTGCCCGACCCCCCCGTGTTGCTGTACAGCTCGTAGACCTGCTTCAGCGCATCCTGGGGCGCGCCTGTGATCCCGGAGACGGTATCCAGGTCGTAGCGGCTGTAGTGCCGCTTCATGTGCTGGAAGACCGTCTGCGAGTCCTGCAGGGTGGGATCCTCTCTGGGCACGCCCTCATCGTCAAGCTGGTAGCTCCAGGTGGACTTGTCGTAAGATTGCTTGTCGGGGTTGTACCCGCTGAACACACCATCCTTGAAGCTGAACTCGGGGTTGAGGAGGAAGGGCGCGTTGGTGTAGGCAGCAACGTACTCCTTGTGGTACCTTTCGTTCTCCAGGATGTAGTTGATCAACCCACCCATGAAGGCGATGTCAGTGCCTGAGCGGATTGGGACGTACAGGTGTGCCAGCGACGAAGTGCGGGTGAAGCGCGGGTCCACGCTGATCAGCCTGGCGCCTCGATCGATGGCCGCCTGAACCCACCTGAAGGAGATGGGGTGGTTCTCGGCGGCGTTGGAGCCGATGATCATGATGACATCGGCGTTCCGGATGTCGATCCAGTGGTTGGTCATTGCTCCTCTACCGAACGACTCTGCCAGAGCCGCAACAGTAGCGGAGTGTCATATGCGCGCCTGGTGTTCGATGTACACCAGGCCCATGGATCGCAGCGCCTTCACCCAGAGGTAGCACTCTTCGTTGGTATTCTGAGAGCCGCCCAGGAAAGCGATGGCCTCGGTGCGGTTCACCACCTTGCCACTGGGGGCCTTCGCGATCCAGTGGGCATCGCGGGTGCCCTTGATGCGCTGGGCGATCTGGTCGAGCACCCAGTCCCAGCTCTTCTCCTCCCACTGGTCCGAGCCGGGGGCGCGGTACAGGGGTTTCGTCAGCCGGCGCGGGTTGTTGGCTATCTGGAAGCCGGCCGACCCCTTGCTGCACAGGGAGCCCTGATTGATGGGGTGGTCCGGGTCACCCTCGATGTTGGTGACGCGGTTGCCCTCCACGGCCACGATCTGGCCGCATCCCACCGCGCAGTAGGTGCAGATGGTGGGGATTTCACCGATCTTCTTACCTAGTTGGAATCTTGGCACGCTGGCCACGCCCGTGCCGGCCGGTAGGAGAAAACCGCCGGTGGCCGTGGCCGAGATCTTGAGGAAGTCTCTACGGCTGAATTCCATAGGGCTTGCTCACCTCCTTTGCCGTACGCAGTTCCCAAATGGGAACACGGAAGAACAAGATGATGCAGATGATCCGAGAGGAAACTTTGGTGGGGAGAAAACACACTCCCTCCTACCTCGCCCCATTATAGCGCGGAGGACGCAAGCCCACAATTCTAAAAACTGTCAGGTTCTACTAAAATCCTATCAATCCAGCCATCCAGCCATCCAACTATCCAGCTATCCAGCCATCCAACCATCCAGCTATCCAGCCATCTTCACTCCCAGCCATCCAGCCTAGATCAACCCACGCCGGATGGCCTCTGCCACGGCGTGGGCCCGATTGGAAACATTCAGCTTGACGAGGATTTCCTGTACCCGACGGTTCACCGTCGCCTCGCTCCAGTGGAGCTTCTGAGCGATTTCCTTCGTGGTATCGCCGGCTGCGATGTGGTTCAAGATTTGGAGTTCCGTCTCGGTGAGTTCCGATTCCTCAGCAATCTGCTCGCGAGCCATGGCCTCGAACTCTTCGAGGACGCAACTCATGAGGGTCGGGCTGAGAAGCCGCTCGCCGGCATGCACTTTGTGAATCGCCTCGGCCAGCGTCTCATGCGAGGCTTGTTTCAGCAGGTATCCATGCGCGCCGGCCCGCAGCGCCCCCAGCAGGTACTCGTCGTCCAGATAGGCCGTCAGCATGATGATCTTTACGTCGGGGTGGGCCCGCCGCACCTGCTGGGTGATCTCGACGCCGTCGGAACCGGGCAGCCGGATGTCCAGCAGGATAACATCGGGTCGAAGGGCTTCCACCTGCCTCAGTGCGCCGGGGCCTGTGTCGGCTTCTCCCACGACTTCGAGCTCTGGGTCGCTGCCCAGCAGGTGCTGAACGCCGTGGCGCACCACCGGATGGTCATCGACAACCAGCACGCGAATCGGCATGGTTCTCACCTCTACCCCGGCGCCACAGGCTTGGCTGGCGCACGCAGAACGATGCATGTTCCTTCGCCCGGTGTGGACTGGATGTCAAGCTCGGCATCGATACTCTGGGCTCGTTCTCGCATGCCCAGAAGTCCCATGTGATCTCCGGCAGTGGTGGGGGCTGAATCGGGATCAAACCCCTGGCCGTCATCCTGGACCATCAGCCACAGGCCTGGTGGCCCAAACCGAACCAGGATCTCTGCTGTCGAGGCGTTGGCGTGGCTCTGTACGTTGTGGAGTGCCTCTTGCACGATGCGATAGATGGCAATTTCCGCTTCGGGTGCCAGCCGGCGAGGCGTACCAGAAACGTGAAACGTACAGGGCATCCCCGCGATGGACTGAAATCGGCCGGCATATTCGCGGAGGGCCGGCACCAATCCCTTGGCATCCAGAATTGGCGGCCGGAGATCGTAAACG
The DNA here is from genome assembly GCA_046758565.1 of Anaerolineae bacterium. Lineage (GTDB taxonomy): Bacteria > Chloroflexota > Anaerolineae > Epilineales > JAANWY01 > JBHIAO01. The sequence continues at coordinate 4,941 of JBHIAO010000190.1, read as the reverse complement.
GCGCGACGGATCTCAGCCTCGACCTGTTGTATCAGCTCCAGAGACGTTTCCAGCCGCTCCAGCCCATCGTGGTCATCGGTGAAGGATTGTCTGGCCGTCTGGATCTCGTACAAAGCCCCCACAACCAACTGGATCACACCGTCGTGCATGTCATGGGCGATCCGCGCTCGTTCTCGCTCCTGGATGTGGACGGTATCGGTGAGCAGTTGCTGCAGTTGCCCGGCCTTGTGCGCGAGTTCCTGCCGCGCCTTCTCCAGTTGTGATGTGCGCTCCACGACCCGGGCTTCTAGCTCCTCGTTGAGCGCCTTGATCTCAGAGTACAACCGGGTGTTTTCGATGGCCAGGCCAATCTGGTTGCCGATAGCCACCAGCAACTCACGGTCCTCAGTGGAAAAGACACGCGGTGTCCGACTGGCCAGGTGTATCAGGCCTACGACGCGCTCTCGGCATCTGGCCGGCACGCAGGCGATGGAGTGAAAACCGTGGATAGCGCAGGGCTGTCCATCTAGCCGGCGGTCCTGTGGAACGTTCTCGACAATCAGCAGTTGCCCGTTGTGTGCAGCCGAGCCACAAAGACACTGGCACAGCTCAATGCCCCTCTCCTGTTCGATAAACTCTAATGATACACCGTAATGGCTGTAAATGGCCAGCTTCTCTCCCTCAAGGACACGGATTTCACCCGCCTCCAGCGCCATCACCTCAGACACCCTCTCCAGAGCCCCATTGAGCACCTTGTCCGGCTCCAGAGATCGACCAACTGCGCCACCGACAGTGTTGAGAGCCGCCAACTGTCGATTGCGCTGTGCCAGCTCGTTCTCGGCCGCCTCGCGACTTCGTGCTGCATCTAGAGCCCATGCCAGCGTCAGCCAGGCCAGCAGAGGGCCGGTGAGGCCCAGGAACATGACCTCGCGGACCACGTCTGGTGACATGCCTTTTCCCTCGAGCACTATGTGTTGAAGGAAAGCGTAGCCAGCCCCCAAGATGGCCATGAGAATCGGCAGCGCCCAACGCAGAATCGCGATCGTATCACTCATTTGCCGGCTGCTGGTGTTCATAGCTCTACTCCCTGGAGTACAACCCATTTTCTCGTATTATACGCCACTCAGCGCTCGGAGGCAAGCCTGCGCCTTCTAGGGCTTGCGCAGCGAATCCGATTTTGCAGCTCCAAGGCCCGTCCCCGGGCCGTCTCTGTATGCTCCTGGCAGGTCATGCCGGCCCGAGGACGGGCCTTGGAGCATTCGCTGCGCAAGCCCTTCTACGGTGGCTGTGCGTCGGCAGCGCCCAACCGAATCGGGAATCTCGGTGTCGGCGCATGTGCATCGTTGGAGATTTGTATCGTGCAAAAACGAGATCCGCGCCAAACAGGCTCCATTTCTTGTAGCGTGTGCCACTATGGAGGCAAGGTCCACTTCTTAGCAAAACCGACTTCCTCCGATGCCCTGGAGCTCGCACTTTGACACAAGGGGCACGGGCATGCTAGAATCCGTCAGACGGAAGCCTGCAACTACCCCATTCAAGCAGAACATTCTCTTCGCCTGCTAATGAGAAAAAAGCTGTCAGCGATTAGCCATCTGTCATCATTCACCGTTGTCATCTCTGATTCTGACTGGCCGCGGCTGTCACGGGGGCGGCTATGACGACCGTTGGGCGCTTTTGTGAGAAGTTTATCGAGGCCGGCTGGCTGGTAGTACCTGTCCTTGTTGCTACTTTTCTAAATCCATTCAGTGATCAGGTCTTTGAGCCGGATAAAGCGGCACTGTTGCAGATCCTGGTCACCCTGATGGTGGCTGCGTGGGTCATCCGAAGCATTGAGAGCAGCGCGTTTGCATCATCCCGCCTGTCGCGAGAGACCAGCGCCGGCCATACGGTTGCAGCGGCCATACATGCGCTGCGCGTAACACCCATAGCAGTCCTGGCACTGGTGCTTCTCCTGGTATCCCTCGCTTCGACCATCACCTCGATCTCGCCCCGACTGAGCTGGTGGGGCTCCTATGAACGGACCCAGGGGACATATGCTCTGCTCACATATCTGGGCTTGTTCTTCGTCGTTCTATCCGTTCTCCAGCGTGCAGACCAACTCCATCATCTGATCACCGTTCTCCTCTTCACGTCATTCCCGGTTGCCGTCTACGCCATTCTCCAGCGCTACGGCATGTCGCTGCTTCAATTCTCGGAAGTCGGTGTCGAGGTGCGTGTTATTTCGACGTTAGGGAACGCTATTTTCCTGGCAGCCTATCTGGCGATGGTGATGCCCTTGACTCTATGGCGGCTCCTGAAATCGGCTGGGGGATGGTCCGGGCGGCCCATTCGATCCGCCCTCACGAGTCTCTTGTACGGCGGGCTATTCGTGCTTCAATTGGCGGCCGTTGTTTTCACCCAGAGTCGTGGTCCGATCCTGGGATTGCTCGTCGAACTCTTCGTTTTTGTCTTACTGGTGGCGTTGCTCCGCGGTCAGCGTCGCTGGGCGCTGGCCGGCGTGTTCGTGGCGGTAGCGGCCGTCGCCTTTCTCGTGATCTTGAATATCCCAGGGCTGCCGACCGAACCGCTCCGAAGCTTGCCTTACGTGGCGCGTTTCAGTCGGTTGGCCAGCTCGGAGGGCATAACGGTAAAGTCCCGTGTGCTGGCGTGGGATACTGTCCTGGACACGATGCGTGCCGACCCGAGTCGAATCTTGCTGGGTTATGGCCCGGAGACAATGAAACCTGTGTTTACCAAGTTCATGCCGGTGGAGTTGTGGGTTCTCCAGGGGGGTGGCCAATATGGCACGTTTGACCGAGCTCACAACGCGGTTTTCGACGTCCTGTTTTCCAACGGCACGCTCGGCGTCGTCGCGTATCTGCTTCTCTACAGCGTGGTTCTCTACCGTGCACTGCAGTGGCTCGGGCTAGTACAGACGCGACCCGAGGCCCGTGGTCTGATCGGTCTGCTGGTGGGCGGTGCTGTGCTTGGACTGATTATCCCCTGGCTGTGGCGCGGCGATCTGGTCCTCGCCGGCGTCGGCGTGCCGGCCGGAATAATCGCTGGCATGGTTGTGTATCTACTTGGCAAAGTTGTCCTTTCACCGGCTGCTGAGTCTGATGGGGGCGATATGCGCCTGCTCCAAGCAGCACTGTTGGCTGCCATCGTGGGCCATTTCGTGGAGACCCAGACGGGTATCGGGATCGTGGTAACACATTCGTACTTCTGGGTGTACACGGCGCTCATCATTTTGCTGGGCACCGGTCGAATCAACGAGCCCGAGCCGGCCCGTTCTCCGGCGCTACTGCGCCGGGGCTCCGGCTCTGGAGCGAGGGACACCCAGCCGGGAGGACGCCCGGTGTCCCGGCGGACGGTCCGGAGTCGGCTCGGACGCAGCCGGCGGGGTCGGTCTCGGGGTCAAGGCACCACTCTCGCTGTTCCTGCCGGGAGCCTAGGACCCGTTGTCGCGATGGCTCTAGTCTCGACTGTCCTTTTAGGCACACTGAGCTACGCCTTCGTTCACGGCTTCAACGTGAGTGGGGCTCGCGGGCCGGCCCAGGCTCTCATTTGGGCGACCTGGTTGTTCACCGGGTTGATTATTCTGTTGGAGCGTGATCGATTCGCCACGGACGTCTCGTCGCTTAGCGGAGACGCACTCGTATACGCGATGACTTCACTGGTGTGGCTCCTGCCATTTGCGTTGTTCCATCGAGTGAACGCCCAGACGCTGGATCGTCTGAATACTTCTTATCTGGCTTTTGTGGCGTGGTTGTTGGTGACAGTCGTCGGTATCGCGGCCACGCTACAATGGAGTGGAGCATCCTCGCGTCGGGTGGTGCAGTCGAATCGGCCGATTCTCTCTGCAGCGATCGCCTTCTCAGCACTTCTCCTTGTCTGGAAGGTGGATATTACTCGGATCCAGGCCGATATCTACGAGAAAGTGGGAAAGACAACTATGGAAGCTGGCCTTTGGGGTCAGGCGACTCCGAATCTACAGCGAGCTGCGACGTTACAGCCTTGGCAAGATCAGTACTACATTTACCTCGGGGGAGCTTATGTGGAACAGGCCCGAATGGCGTCCGAAGTGGCGACGAAGGATGTCTGGATGGAGCAGGCGCGTCAGATTTTTGAACAAGGGTGGGTCCTGTCGCCCCGCGACAGTGATCATCAGCGGCAGTTGGGGTTGATGTACCATGTATGGGCCGACTGGGCACCGGATGAGACCACGCGCCGGCAGCGACTTCAGAACTCACTCCGACACTACCTGGCAGCGGTCGACCTGAATCCGCACAGCCCCGATCTGCGTTTGGATCTGGCCGACGCGTACTTTGCGCTACGAATGAACGAAGAGGCCCTTGCTCAATATCAACATGCTGTGGACAGCGGATCGCCGGAGCATCTGGGGCGTGCCTATGCCGGCTCCGGGGACATCTACCTGACTCGAGGTCAGTTGGAGAGGGCGGCTGAGGCATATCGCAGGGCCATGCAGGCTGGCCGGGATCGGCAAGAGGTGCTGCGAGCACGGATTCGCGCTGTCAACGACTATCCTGATGATGTCCAGGTGCGCGAAAGTCTGGCGCTTGTGTATGCGGCCTCGGATCGCCAGGGTGATGCCCTAAAGGAGTTGAACGCCGCATTGACCATCGCGTCGAGTGACGCGGAGCGGACTGAAGTGGAGAAACTGATCGGAATGATAGAGGAATAGCGGAGGGAGAGGGATTCGAACCCCCGGTGACGCAAGCGCCACAGCGATTTTCAAGACCGCCGCCTTAAACCACTCGGCCATCCCTCCGTGCCTGTTTTATAATTATAACAAACACCGACAAGGGGGTCAATTCTCTGAGGGGGGGAGACAAGGTGAGGGGGCGACAAGGAGGATCTGCGACTTGCGAGCCATCTGCCATCCCAAAGGTCACTTGTCTCCTTGTCACCCCCTCTCCCCCTCTCCTTGTCTCCTCATCACCTGCCGGCTGTGCCGTCTGC
>JBHIAO010000189.1:0-10485 GCA_046758565.1 Anaerolineae bacterium | reverse complement strand
TGGCGACCCGTCTCACCGGAAGTTACTTTTTCACCCCAGTTTCGGTTTCATGATTTTGCTCTCACAGAATTCCTCGACGACGGGCCTCCGCTACAGCAGCCGTTCTGTTGCGTACCTCCAGTTTCCGGTAGATGTTGCGAAGGTGGGTGGGGACGGTGTGTGGGGACAAGGAGAGGGTTCGGGCAATGTCCTTGTTCGTCGCTCCCCGGGCAACCAGTCGCAACACTTCCAACTCGCGGGTAGTGAGGGGTTTGCCGAAATCTTGTGGCTTGCCTTCTACCACTGGTTGGGTCTTCCCGATCTCCCTGCGCAGGGGGCGACTTTGTACATTGCGCACGGCGTAAACCAGGATCAGGGGGTAGAGGATGATCAGGGGAATGAACAACCCGGTGAGGAATATGGAGGTTCCGCCGCTGAAGAAGGGGATCACGCCGCCGCCCAGCAACAGCAGGAAGCCTACAGCCCAGGCGACTCCCAGCCCGCCGACCTGGCCTCGCCCCTCAGGTCCGGAGTGCAGGCTTGTACTGAGCCTAGTCGAAGTAAACGACCAAAGGGATCGGGCTGTGCAGAGGAAGAACCCCACGCTGACAGACACGAGGAAAAGCCAGAAGGCCACCGTATTCCACAGACCACCTGTCCAGGTGGCCAGAGCCAGGAAGAGGATAAGGGCCGTAGCCACCACGTAGGGAAGGTATACCAGCCAGGGACGATTCTTCAGCACCGCAAGAGGCCATGGAAAGATGAAGAAGAAGTGAGTCAGAAGCGCGCCAGCTACTGGGTACGAAGGGATGTAGAGCAACACCAGCGCCGGGAAATTGTAGTAGAACCGGCTGATGCTACCGTTATGGCCGTGGAACAAGGGGGTGCCGGCCAGGGCCAACAGGGTGAAGGCAACGAGGAAGGCGGGGCGGTTGCGGGCGTCCCGCACCAGAACGTAGCCCGCCAGCAGGCAGGAGAGACCGACGAGGAAGATAAAGCCGTAGAGCTCGATGAACTGCTCCGTCGTGAAGCGGCTCAAGGGTACGCGCACGGTGAACCGCCGGTCCCCCCGGGCGACGAGGTACGTGATTTCATCTCCCACCTCCCTGGCTTCGAATACCTCATGGAACGCCAAGGGATCGCCGCCGTCAACGGCCAGGATGCGGTCGTGGCCACGTAGGCCCCGTTGGGGGCCCGGCCAATGCCACGGTACTTCCACGGCCACCCCCAGGCTGTAGGTGGTGGGGGCCCAGCCCGAGACGAAGCCGCCGAAAGGTCGCCCCACTTCACGCAACGCGCGCAACATCCCGGTGATGCCAATCCAGAGGGCGATGGCTGCGACCACAAGGTAGAGGATGTGCAGCCGCCGTCGGGTCTCCACGGACACATATTGCGTGTTATCAGGCTGTCCGTTGCGGTACATCCTTCCGCCTCCGGAGAGGAGGATTAACGGCGGATCCGACTGCTCTGGTCGTGTTCACAGCAGCGCACCTCGTCCGCCAGCACAGACCAAGGGAACGATCCGCTGTGCGTAACTCTCCCCCTACAGGTTTGAGGTACTGCTTGAGGTAACGGGCGAATGTGAGGCCGGCCAGTGTGTAACGTGCGTGGGGAGGAGGCCGGCGCTCACTTCAGTTTATCATAACGATCCGGGTTGCTGTCAAAAGCCTGTTGGTTGGCCGGCTATTCCTTGACAAAGTTTGCGTATCTAACATCAGGAAGAGAGAGGATGGGGCTCGGCCGGCAGTGCGCGGCCAGGCCCAAGTTGATTCCAGTATACCACGCGGGGCTGGCTATGTCAAGGAAGAGAACGCGGATCACTCACCAGCGTAGAGGTCGCTATGCGGATAGAAATCCCGCCATGCCCAATCGAACGCCGGCACGTAGGGCACAGACCGCAACGCGATCCCCTGCAGTGGTCCAGAGGTCGCAAGACCACGCACGGGGTCCCACACGCTGCCCGTTTCCCGGTCCACCAACTGACCATCCTGCAAAGCAAAGATCAAGGTCTGTTCATCAGCCAGGCGGAAAAACGTAGACACGGCATGCGTCTCGGGATCGACGTATATCAGAACCGGCCGGCCACCAATCTCGTCGTTGATCACTCGCTCTCGCTCGGCGACGGGGTACGGGTACGCCTTGGCGAATCCGTCAAACTCGATGCCGATGACGTAGTTCGGCTGAAACCGGGCCCGCCGGCCCAGCCGGAATCCACCGAGACTGTTGGTCATCAGCAACGTGTTCGGGTGCTGCGCCTTCCAGGTCCCCCATGGCGCAGTACTGCTGGTCAGCAGCTCCAACCCCGTCCCCTTCAGAGGACCCTCTATTGAACGGCCCCATACTTGCGACCAAATGCTCTCGGTCTTATGATCCCACCAGGTCATGGCGTTCATGAATAACGCGCCCTGGTTGCCGAATAGCACCGGCTCGCCGTCAATCTTGCGGACATGAACCATGCCTGTATAGCACAGCGGTCACCAGGTGGCGAGGATCGGTACCCCCGCCAGTTCGTCGTTCACCATCTCACGGAAGCTCAACACCGTGATCGGATAGGCCTTTGCCTCCCCATCGATCTCGATCCCCAACACCAGTTCGTCATCGGCGAGGGGTGCCTGATCAGCCGGCACAAACTCCGGTGTGTAGACCGGTCGGATCGAATCCCGCGCCAACAGTTGGCTGTAGCGATAGACAGGCTCCTCAGCCGGCGTCGGCTCTGCGGTGGGTGTCTGGCCACCAACGCCAGCCGGCGATATGGTCGGCTGGGCAACCTGGCCGGTTGAGGTGCAGGCGAGCAGCAAGCCCAGCATGGCAATCAGAATGATTCTCATCTGTGCGACACTAACCCCCGCCGCGCTCGAACTCGTGACAGTGTCCGCATCCGACCTTTGGCTCTGCCACCTCGCGCAGGTACTCGATGCAGAAAGCATCAACCTGCACCCTTTTCAGGATGCCAAAGCGCCGGCTAACCCGTGCCTCAAGCCGCAAATTCGGGCAGCCGTTAGCTCGCACGATTCCTGGTACCGGGCAGCCCTCACACAGTGAAGGCTGCCATAGGTCCGAGTTCGGATTCTGCTTAATCAGCCGGCATTCCTGCACCTCACGACCGCGATAGTAGTCCTCGTAGTAGAAGGGGCACTCAGTACCTGCTGGTGTTCGCATTGGACGCATCCTCTCACACTATCTAGCCGTCGCCGGTCCATCCAGTACATTATAATAGCCAGGCACGCAGCAGGCAAACATCGCGTCGGCAGCGTCACGTATTGGAGACGAGCTTCCCAGGGCTTCGGCCGGCCAGTCCAGGGGATGACCCCGGCAAATTGGTCTTGCCTGTCTTCTTGGTGTATGCTATAAGATAGTACCGTAATCTCATTCCGCAACTTGAAGGAAGATCTGGCAGTTGGCCGCGAAACAGGTGCCACAGCCCACGACGCAGCGGATACGCGTTGAAATAAGCGGTGCCGTTCAGGGCGTCGGCTTCCGACCATTCGTTTACCGACTGGCCACGGAGCACTCGCTCGCCGGCTGGGTCATCAACGACACGCGTGGCGTCTTCATTGAGCTCGAAGGGCCGCAGTCGGACTTGGAGCGCTTCCTGGAGCGCCTGCCGGCTGAGAAGCCACCGCGCGCCATCATCCACACGCTGGACACCGCCTGGCTCGAACCCGCCGGCTACGACAGCTTCCAGATCCGGCACAGCGAGGGAGAAGGTGCCAGGACGGTCCTCGTGCTGCCGGATATCGCCACCTGCGACGACTGCCTGACCGAGGTCCTCGATCCGGCCGACCGCCGGCATCGGTACCCCTTCACCAACTGCACCAACTGCGGCCCGCGCTTCACCATTATCCAGGCCCTGCCCTACGACCGGCCCAACACCACCATGCGCCGCTTCATCATGTGCCCGGGCTGCCAGACCGAGTACGAGGATCCGCTGGATCGGCGCTTTCACGCGCAGCCGAATGCGTGCCCGGTGTGCGGACCACAGCTCGCCCTGTACACGAGGCCCCCCCCCCCCCCCCCCCCCCCCCCCCGCCGCCCCAGAGGGGGGGGGTGGGGGGGGCGGGGGCCCCGCGGCGCGGGGGGCGGGGGGGGGGGTGAGGGCTCCATCCTCCCCCAGTCCTCGTCGGACCACTGGCCCCAGACGGTTGGTCGCTGGAGACTGGCTGCCGAAGCAGACGACGCGCTGCGTCAGACTGCCGAGGCTTTGCGCAGTGGCCAGATCGTGGCCGTCAAGGGGGTGGGTGGTTTTCATTTGATGGTTGATGCCTGCAACGGCGAGGCTATCGCGCGGCTGCGGGAGCGTAAGCCGCGCCGCGACAAGCCGTTCGCCCTGATGGTGCGTGACCTGGAGCAGGCACGAGAACTCTCCGAGGTTCCACTCCAGGCTGAAGACCTGCTCACGTGTCCGGAGACGCCCATCGTGCTCCTGCGACGCCGGCCCGACACCCCCGTCGCCGACGAAGTGGCCCCTGGCAACCCCAACCTCGGGGTTATGTTGCCCTACACGCCCCTACATCACCTCCTGCTACAGGAGGTAGACTTCCCCGTGGTCGCCACCAGCGGCAACCTGACCGACGAGCCCATCTGCATCGACGAATACGAAGCGATCCAACGCCTGGGGCACCCTTCGGCAGGCTCAGGGCAGCGCATCGCGGACCTCTTCCTGGTGCACGACCGACCCATCGAGCGGCACGTGGACGACAGCGTGGCCTGGGTCGTGCACGATGAGCCGCGCCTGCTCCGTCGCGCCCGTGGGTACGCCCCGCTGCCGGTGCTGGTGCAGTGCGAGTTCCCGACCATCCTGGCTGTGGGCGCGCACCTCAAGAACACCGTCGCCCTCAGCGTGGGCCGGCAAGTGTTCCTCAGCCAGCACATCGGCGACCTGGAGACACCAGAAGCCATGGACGCTTTCGAGCGTGTCATCGCCGACTTCCTGCGTCTCTATGAGGCCACGCCCGTCGCCATCGCCCACGACCTGCATCCGGATTATCTTTCAACGCGCTGGGCACGGAATTCGCAATTCGCAATTCGCAATTCACAATTGGTAGCTGTTCAGCACCACCACGCCCATCTTGCCGCCTGTCTGGCCGAGAACGGCGTGGCGGGTCCGGCCCTGGGGGTGACGTGGGATGGCACGGGCTATGGCACCGACGGGACAGTGTGGGGCGGGGAGTTCCTGCTGGGCGATGCAGCAGACTTCACGCGGGTGGCTCACCTGCGCCCCTTCCGCTTGCCCGGGGGTGAAGCCGCGATTCACGAACCCCGCCGGGCGGCTCTGGCTCTGCTGTGGGAACTCTACGGCGATGCGGCTCTGGAGCGAGATGACCTGGCGCCGGTACGCGCGTTCCGTCCCGCGGAGCGCCGGCTGCTGGCACAGATGCTGGAGCGTGGTGTGAACACGCCTGTCACAACCAGCGCCGGCCGGCTCTTCGACGCCGTTGCCGCCCTCCTCGACCTGCACCAGCAGGTCACGTTCGAGGGCCAGGCGGCCATGGCGTTGGAGTTTGCGGTCGACCCGAGCGAGGGCGGCGCATATCCGATCGCCCTCACCCCTCAAGACCAGGGCGACGAAGGACGAAGGACGAGCGACGAACACCAGTATCCGTCCTGCGTCCTGCGTCCTGCGTCCTTCGTCGTTGACTGGCAGCCCCTGGTAGAGGCACTGCTACAGGACTTGCATCGTGGCGTGGCACCAGGTATCATTGGCGCACATTTCCACAACGCACTGGTGGAGGCTATCCTGGCCGTGGCCCAGGCTGCGGGAGAGCAACGGGTGGCGCTGACGGGTGGCTGCTTTCAGAACCGTTGGTTGACGGAGCGGACGGCGCAGCGCCTGAGTGAGGCCGGCTTCGAGGTGTTGCTCCACAGCCAGGTACCCCCCAACGATGGCGGCATCAGTCTCGGTCAGATCCTCGTAGCCTCGGCTCACCTGGATGCCAGTCAGTGAAACCACGTCTTCGGACAGGCTCTCCCTCGTCACCGAAGAATATCCCCAAACAGGCAAACCAATATACAACGGGCCGGCGCCAGGCGAGGAGCGCTGTGGGGGAGAAACCGCTCTCTACGCATGACGCCGGCCCGTCGTACACGGAAGACTCTGGTCCTCAGAGTAGCCTAAAAACATTACGGTGGCCATTACGGCTGAAAGTTTCGGTGCAAATAGAAGACGTAGTAGATAGAACCCATGAACCCGTTGACGCACGTGGAACGCTGACCGGTGACGACCTTCGACGGCGATCCCATGCGAGGGACAGGCACGATCTGGACCGTGCCTTGACGTGAGGCATATTCGTCAGTGACAGTTGAATGAGCAGTTGCCAAATGCGTGCGGTATCATCGACACAATCGATGGAGGGGGGCCTAGTTATGAGTGATTTACAAACGGGTGCACAAAATGCGATCTGTGACTGTCTGCAGGTTCAGTCAACTGACCGAGTTGTCATTGTGAGTGATGAGGCCACTTGGGAGATTGGGCAGGCGCTTTTTGATGAGGTATCCAAAGTCACGGATGCAGTTAGGATATTGAAGATTGAAAACTACGGTGCAAGACCCTTGAAAGATTTCCCCTCGCAGCTTCGACAAGACATTGAGGGGTTCAGCCCAACTGTTTCAATCTATGCCGCTCAAGGTCAGGCTGGTGAGTTGGAAAATTTCCGTTTCAAGCTGATCGACTTGCTGCATCACCGGTTTAGATGCCGACATGCCCATATGATCAATATCACCAGAGAGATTATGCGAGATGGAATGAGTGTTGATCACAACCTTCTGTACGAAATCACCCAAAAGGTTTATGAGCTGGTTTGTGGTGCCAGAGAAATCAAGGTGGCAAGTAAGAAGGGCACGGATTTCATTGCTAAGTTTGACCCACAACTCAAGTGGATCTCCAGCCATGGAAAGATACGCCACGGAGAGCCGTGGCAAAACTTGCCTGGTACCGAGACATACACCTGCCCGGCGGATGTGAACGGAATGGTAGTCGCCGAGGTTGTGGGTGATTTCTTCTCCGAAAAGTACGGATATCTTAAGGTCCCTCTCACTGTACATATCAGGGATGGTTACGTGTGGGAGGTTGAATCTGAGAACAAGGAGCTGGAACAGGAGTTCAAAGAGTATATCTTTACGTCTCCGCTCGGTAACAGGGTTGGCGAGTTCGCTATTGGAACCAATGTCGGACTGACTCACTTTATCGGTAATCTTCTTCAGGATGAGAAGTTTCCTGGAGTTCATCTTGCTTTTGGTCATCCGTACCCGAAAGAAACCGGTGCCAATTGGGACTCCCCACGGCATGTAGACATAATTCCGACGGAGGTAGACATCTGGGTGGATGGGAAACAGATTATGAAAGACGGCAAGTTTGTGATTGAGTAAGGGGCTGGGCGGAGCGGCATCGTCTAGCCAGGAAGTTCTTGGGTATTGGGAGTACTTCGAGATCACTGGCACGCCCCACACTGTCTTTTTTGCCAGCGAACACTGTTGTCATGATGAAACGCAGACGTCTGATGTCAGCAGCAGGCAAGATCATCGCCCGCTGTTGGATTGCCAGGGCAGTTGATTACTGCCGGCTCCATCGATGGCCTCTTGTCACTCTCTGGCTGATGGTTGTTCTTACATGCCTGAGTGGGCCCACCGCGTTTGCCCAGGTCGAAGCCGGCCTGCACATGAGCGTCGAGCCCGGCGGTGGTGAAGTCACAGCCGTTCGATCGGGGACAGTCGTAGTCTATGCGGTTCTGAGCTATCAAAACGCGACTGATACTGAGTTGAAGGTGCAGGTCCGGCGAGATCCCGGCGTCGTTCTGTTCGAACAGTCCGCTGTCTACAATGGCTCAGGACAGACAAATATCGAGATCAGCGGGCGGGATATCCTCGCCGGCTATGTATCGGCCGCTCAGCAGCGATCCGACGAGCTGGTTGAGGTGGTCGATAGGGCACAGCAAGCATCAAGTGCCCGCGCCAAACGTCTCCACACTGAGTCCGCTGTGTTTTTCGTGACGGCATTGGATAGCGTACTGGCGGCGCTGGAGCGCTACCCGTTGCCGTCGGAAACGCTGGATTCCTTGCCGCCAGCCAGGAAACTAGCAGATCAGGTCGAGGCAATGGGGCTTGCCATCATCAACGATGTGCCGGATGACGAGCTTGACTCCGAGTTGGCCAGATTGGAGACGCTGGTGACGGAGACCGTCGCTGCAGTCGATCTGACCATGGATGGCATCGATACGCACAGAGAGTGGCCATTGATTGATGGGACGTACCCCACTCAACTGTACCGAAATGGGCAGATCAGCCAGGGGTTTGTTTGGGAGGTCAGCCCTGAGGGGACACCAGGGGTGCCATGGATGGGATTCAAAATATTCTTGCCGCTCGTGACAAAATAACCCATGACGAATCATCGATGTTTTCATGGTAATTCAGCTAACCTTCGCCGGCCTTTTTGTTGTGCTTTCGATGACACAGTATCTCTGGACGGGCTGTTGCGTCCATATGGACGACATTCCTTTCCTGAAGAGGCCGGCTAGAGCTGCCTCCAGCAGTCTAGGCGGCCTCCTATTGTGCTGAGCCTGCGAGGGATAAGCCGGTTATTGTGAGACTTATTTATGGCGATTCCTTCGTGGGGTGCCTGCCGAGCGCTGCTCCCAGTGCCGGCAGGACTTTCCCATAACAGGCCGGCCGGGATAGCCCCCGCTCCCTGGCCGGCCCTTTTTGTTTTTCCTGCCGCGTTACCCGGCGGCTATCATGTGCCCGCGAATGAAGAGACTTCAAGAAAGTGGGGGTTGCGCTACTCGGTACAGTGTGTTACAATATGTTTGCCCAAAACCAAAAAGCCTTGGCTGGTTAGTTCCGAGGCAGCCACCAAGGCACGGCCAGGTGTAGTGCGGACACCTGACGTGTGAGATCATAGCATGAGAACCCGTCGGGTGCAGGTTGGCCGGCGGGTTTCTTGTTTTGCAGGGGCCGAACTCCGTCGGCAAGGAGGGGGACATGCCGGCATTAGTAGTTATTGCTGGCTATAGCTTCAGAATCCGATTCAAGCCGCAGTTGTGCATGGAATGACCATGCCGGCTGCGGCTGTTTTGTTTCGGGGGACTGCATTCGATCAGACAACCAGCATACCGCCGGCGCGAGGCGGGTCTACGGACAACTGTCTGGGAGTGACTGCTGATGAGTGATGAACATGTGTATGGCGCGCGGATGAGCACGTGGGTGAAGGTTCGACGCTGTCTCGTGATTCTGCGCCGGTTGCAGCGAGGACCAACCTCCCGCAATGAGTTGATCAATGCTGTGAAGGCGGCCGTAGGCGAGTCCGCCTACGGCGTTGCAGCGGAGAAAGCCCTGGAGCGAGATGTCCAGCAATTGCGCGGCACCTTTGATTTGACGATTCAATCGCGTCAGGGGGAATATCACCTCGTCGAGGTGGGAACGTTGCCACTCCTGGATGTGGCAGATGAGGCGCTACAGGCTATGGCCTTTCTGTACGATACATTCAAGCCCGGCGCACCCGGGGCGGATGACGTGCGTGGATTGCTCGATACGCTGGTGTCGTATCTGCCCGAAGAGCGTCGGAAAGCTCTACGCAGCGTGCGAGCCATGCCACGCCTCGACTTACAGCCTGTGGACGGCGGTGAGATCGACGAAGAAACGTGGGACACGGTGGAACGTGCTGTCGTAAAGCGTCGTCAACTGGCCTTCGACTATCGGTCGCCGCGCCGCCAGTCCCCAACTCACCATGTGGTGGAGCCATACGATCTGGATTTCGAGGATGGCCACTACTACCTGGACGCCCACTGCCTACGTTGGGAGGGACCGGACGGAGAGAGCAGACGCGATGCCCGCATCAATTACCGGGTGGATCGCATCGTGCCGGGCAGCGCGCGGGTGTTGCCCACCAAGCTGCCACCCAGCCGGCGCAAACCACGGACCTACACACTGCGCTACGAGCTGGCGCCGGCCATTGCGCGGGGTGGGGTCAGCCGGCGGTTTCCAGAGACGCAGGTGAAGATGCGCGACGACGATTGGGCGGAGGTGACGGCGCGGATAACAAGTCCGTTCATGGCGGCCAAGACCCTGCTGCGCTATGGGGAAAACTGTCGGGTTCTGGGACCGCCTGAGGTTGTGCGTCTTGTCGAGGAGGCCGTACGGGGGATGGCGGAGATGTACGGGGTTTGCGGCCGCCAGGAGTAGAGCTGCGGATGACCAGAAAGACGCGGATAGGGTGCAGTGCCAATCCGTGGGTTTCTGTTAATCTGTGGCTCTCGGTCGGTTTTACCCCACAATTGTGGGTGTGGTGGTGTGGTAAAATAGGATAGAGTTTGAAAAAGAGCGGCTAAATGGCTCCATTTGGCAAGGAGGCTGTCATGCGTAGCCGATGGTTTAGCGTGTATGGCATCTTGATGCTCTTCTGCGTGGTCCTGTTCCTGGCCGGCGCATTAGTCGAGCATGCTGTGCCCCTCGAGGCGCGGCGCGTCAGCGCATACGCGCAAACTGTGACACCGACGGACTCAGATCATCTGATGT
>JBHIAO010000188.1:0-10496 GCA_046758565.1 Anaerolineae bacterium | reverse complement strand
AGAACTTGCACTGGTGTGAGTCCATCGGTGGGCAAATAAAAGCTCGCATGCCGGCGCGCGTGCCGGAGCCGACGGTTCAGCTCATCCAGATAGTCCTGTCCCCACCGAATGTTACGACGCTGAGCGATGGTTGGCAACTCAGCGTCGAGATAGATCAGAACGTCAGGCGCGGTCATTCTTTGCCACATATCGGGCACACCAGAGTGCTCCTGGGCCGGCTCGCGCACCCGGTAGCCCAGTGCCCTTAATTGCCGGGCCAGCGTCGATTTGCCAGAGCCACACGGCCCGACAACGGCAATGCGTGGGTGACTCGACTGCTCAGCCATGCCCTTACCCGCGACTTAAAACCCGCGTGGATTTCCAAGTGTTGACTCCACTGAAAAAACGGGTCAGAGGACCCTTCGACAGGCTCAGGACGTCGCCCGTGCTGTCCATACCCTTCGACTAGCTCAGGACAAGTTTTGTGGTGAGCTCGGGTCCCCTGACCCGATATCTGGAACCTCGCCATGCCAAGAGGGTTTTTTCAGTGGAGTCAAGTGTTAAATTGGATAGCGGAGCATCAGGTGGCGCACATCATCATCAACTGTGCGGGGTAGAACAGCCAACACAACGACGGTCATGTCGTCGTGTGGCCGGCCATCATCCCGCGCCAGGGCACGGTTTAGAATTGAATCGGCCAGTGCCTGGGCATCCACTTGGTCCTGCTCGACGTTAATGGCATCGCCGGCTACCTCTGGTTCTCTCATGCCCAACGCGTGCTGTGTGCCGATCCCCAGAAAACGGGCCACGAACTTTGGCACGTCCAGCGGTCCATCGGGGGACCGCTCGCCAGCCGTCGCAATGCCGTCGGTGAACGCAACCACATACGTTCCAGGTTGGATGGAAAGTTCGGTGATGACTGGCTTGGTGCCCCGGTATACACCAACAGGTTTGGATGGTTCATCCAGGACTTGGATGCCGTCCGGCGTTGCCACCACCACGGGGCAGTGGCTGTTCCGAGACAGAACGATACTCCGCGTCTCAAGATCAACGGTGACAATATTAAGCGTGGCCTGCACTTTGCCCCGGCGATAGGTATACAAGTAGTCCTGGGTGGCGCGAGCAGCCGCGCCATCCCGCACTCCCTCAGCCAGGAGCGAAATCGCCTTGCGTGCGACTACATTGCTGATGGCTTTGGCGGAACGACCGGAGCGCTGACCATCGGCCATGACGAGCGAGATGCCGCCATGAGGTCGCTCAATCATCTCTACCGTGTCGCCACTTTCACGCGTGGCATACTTCCCAATTTTCGCAACCGCCGCCTGGATTTCCAAGTGATGTCCCTTTGCCTCCTCACTGCTTGTATTATATCATACGGGGAGACGATGGGTAAAGTGAACAGTAATCAGTGATCAGTGATCAGTAATCAGTTACAGGTGATGCCGATAACTGATCGCTCTTGTCAAGCCAATTCGACACGGAAACCAATGAGAAGTGTAGTATCGCTGGGGCTACTTCTTGGCCTGGTTCTGCTCGCCGGCTGTGGGCCAGCATCGGGCACGGGCCAGGTCACGATTCGGCTGGCAGCCGACATACGCGATCCGGGCCGACTGGAAGCACTGGAAATCACGGTCGAGACGGTAGGTGTTCATCGGGCCGGTCGGCCCATCGAGACAGATTGGATCACCTGGAAACCTGAGCAAGAGCACGTCGATCTGGCAGCTCTCGCACCTGATGGGACGATCCACGTGGGGGCCGGCGACGTGCCAGCAGGTCGCTACGACCGCGTACGAGTCGTGGTAGAGGCCGGCCGGGCACGAACAGCCGGTGGCAAGCTGGTTCCCCTCACCCTCACCGTTGAGCCGATTGCTGTCCCCTTTGAACTCAAGAATGGGGATCAGGTAGAGATCACCATCGAGTTAATCGCACTGGCTCGCCCGGATGGCGGCTACGAGCTCTTCACCAAATCAGCCACGATAGTCAGTGATCAGTAGTCAGTGATCAGTAATCAGTTATCAGTTATCAGACAACAGTGATCAGTAAACAGACTCTAATTACTGATCACTGGTCACTGATCACTGATCACTGATTAGCCTGTCCGGCGTGTCACTACAGATGCCGTCTACCCCAAGCCGGCGCAGGGCAGCAATCTCCGCCGAGCGCTCCTCGTGCCAGCAGATGATGCCCAATCCCGCAGCCCGTATCCGGGCAATCCACTCGTCTGTTAGCAGGCGATGCGGCTCGGGTGTCTGGTTCTCCCAGGCCGGATGAACGTATTCAGCGCCGGCGGCCTGGGCCAGAGCCACTGGATCGACGTAAACGGATCCGAACTGCACCGCCGTGGCAATCTCTGGCGCCAGCGCCTTCAGATCCGCCAGCCAGTCAGGCCGGAATGAGCTGACAATGGTTTCTCGTTCGACGCCATGCCGCCGAACCAGGTCGACAACAGCCGCTGTGGTCTGGCTGGTCTTCAGTTCCAAATACAGCCCCAGCTCATGCTCCACACAACTGAGAATCGCTTCTTCGAGCGTGGGGATTTGTTCCCCGTCGCCGGCGTCCAGCTCCTTGAGCTCACTCACCAGATGCTCCCTTACCATGCCACTTCCGTTCGTCGTTCGAGCCAGGTCGGCGTCATGAAGAATCACCGGCACGCCGTCGACGCTGATCTGTACGTCGAGTTCTGCCATGTCGGCCCCTAACGCAGCCGCCTTGGCGATGGCCGCTAGCGTGTTCTCTGGCGCATAGGCAGACGCACCCCGGTGTGCAATGCGCAGCACGCGTCGCTCTGAGGGCGGGATGGTGCGTTCTAATTCGTCCACCCGCCAGGCGACCCGGCCCGGAATCCACTCGAAAAGGGCCGGCCAGGGCACAAGCCACTCCACCGGCAACGGGAGAACCTGGCTGAAATCGTAGCTGGGCTCAAAGGCACGCCGTTGCAGGTAGGTGTGAACCAGCCGGTCGGCCATGGGTGTCTTGCAGGTGATGATACCCTGAAGGAGCGGCGTGATGTGTACACCACCGATTCCGGCCAGGCGGGTGCAGGATCGCCGGGTGCGCCGAGAACGCTCCTCCAACCAACCGATGACAGGTGCGAAGGCGTGTTTACCCGGTTCCGAGTAGAGCTGTAGGCGTTGATCAGTGAGGGCCAGTTCCCCGTCTACTGACATGTCGTAGTAGGTTCCATGCCAGCTCGCTTCGGCGCGGACAACCTGCTCGTCATCATCCAGATAGACCCAGACATGCTCTAGCTCATATAGATGGCCGATGTCCCAATCCCACCAGATAGCGTACTCGATGGCCTTGGTTGCCGGCGCCTGGCCAGTCGCGCTCAGTTCAATCCGGCGGGGAAATGAGGGTGAATCGGCGTCCGCGCGGAAAATGGTGTAGCCGGCAACCAGGGGCAAGAAGGGTTCGCGCTCATCGAACTGGATGATGGGTGCGTAGCGTGCCGCCAGTCCGCGTTCGGCTGGATCATGAGGCGATGCCAGCAGGGCCGCCAGGCTAGCGCCGGCGGGGGGTTGTATCTGTGAGGCTCCCATGAAACGTGGCTCCTTTTGGTCAGAAGCGGCTACATCACGCAGCCACCACCTCTTGATCTCGCTTGTTCATTTTCCAGCAATAAAAACTGACTTGTATTCGCTGTAGTGTTCCAGCGCAACCATACCCTGCTCGCGCCCGAGACCGCTATGCTTCACGCCGCCAAACGGCGCTTCGATGTGGACACTGCTGCTACTGTTGACCGAGATCATGCCGGTCTCCAGGGCTCGCACCACTCGCAATGTGCGCCCGACGTCTCGTGTCCAGACAGAGCCAGACAGACCGTACTGGCTGTCGTTGGCGATGCGAACGGCCTCCGCTTCACCATCAAACGGCATGATTGCCACAACCGGTCCGAAGATCTCCTCCTGCATAATGCGCATGTCACTGTTCACAGCCACATACACGGCCGGCGTTAGATAGTTGCCGCGCGCCAGCGGCCCATCGGTCGGGATTTCACCGCCACACACCCGGTGTGCACCTTCTGCGTCGCCAATCTCCAGGTACCGGCAGACTGACTCGCGCTGCTGCGGCGTGATCAGCGGTCCCATCTCGGTGCTCTCATCCCGGGGGTCGCCCACCTTTAGCGATTCGGTCCGAGCGACGAACCGCTCAACGAACTCGTCGTAAATGGCGCGCTCAACCAGGATACGACTACGCGAGCAGCAGTCCTGCCCAGCATTGTCATATACCGCAAATACAGAAGATTCGACACATTCGTCAAGATCTGCGTCGGCAAACACGATGTTCGCCGATTTGCCGCCCAGTTCCAGCGAGATACGCTTGATGTCGTCGGCAGCCATCTTCATAATGTTGGCCCCAACTTCAGTCGAGCCGGTGAATGAGATTTTTCGTACCAGCGGGTGTTGCACCAGTGCCGCCCCGGCTACGCTACCGGCGCCAGGCAATACGTTGAGAACGCCTTGGGGTAGGCCGGCCTCCAGGGCGATATCGGCCAGGGCCAGCGCGCTCAGCGGTGTGACGCCGGCCGGCTTGACCACGACGGTGTTCCCCATTGCCAGGGCCGGGGCAACCTTCCAACTGGTGATCAGCAGCGGGAAGTTCCAGGGCACAATCAGGGCACAGACACCGATCGGTTCGCGGAACGTCAGCGAGGTGCCATCGGCAGCCACGGGGATCGTCTGTCCATGAAATTTGTTGACTGCGCCGGCGTAGTACTCGAAGCAATTGGCTACCGCCTGGACCTCGCCACGTGCCGCGCTGATGGGTTTGCCGCCGTTGCGGGATTCGATCTGTGCCAGCATTTCGGCCCTATCCCGAACCAGATCAGCGATGTGCTGGAGCAGTTGGCCGCGCTCGCGCGTGTTCATCTCTTTCCACGCCCCCTCGGTGAAGCGGGCATGCGCAACCCCGACCGCGCGATCCACATCCTCGACGCTGGCCTGCGCTACGCTAGCAAGGACCTCACCAGTCGCTGGATCGAAAATCTGGATTTCGCGTCCGTCCGTGCCGGCGACGCGCTCGCCGTTGATAGCCAGACCTTCAAAGGGTATCTCTGCCATGCAAACACCTCCTAGATGGGCGTGACATACGCCGCCGTGATGCCTCCATCGACGATAAAAGCCGTACCAGTCATGAATGACGACTCGTCCGACGCGAGGAACAGGGCGGCATAGGCCATTTCCTTCGCTTCACCGAAACGGCCCATCGGGATGTGGACCAGCCGGCGCTGTCGTTTCTCTTCGGTATCGAGGAACTTCATCAGCAGTTCAGTCCGCAACGGGCCGGGACACAGGGCATTGACGCGGATATTCTCGCGGGCATGGACAATGGCCAACTCGCGCGACAGTGCCAGTACCCCGCCCTTACTGGCCGTATAAGCGATCTGCGGGGTGGCTGCGCCCATCAGGGCGACAAACGACGCCGTATTAATAATCGAGCCGCCACCCGCATGACGCAGTGCCGGGACGCCATATTTGCAGCCGAAGAAAACGCCCTTGAGGTTCACCGCCATGGTGAAGTCCCAAACGTCTTCCTCGGTGGTGATGGCGTTGTCGTCGGCGCTGTGCATGATGCCGGCGTTGTTGAACAACACGTTGAGTTCCCCGTAGGTCTCCTCTGCGGCACGCACCATGTTTTCACAGTCGGTCGCTTTCGAAACGTCGGCGTGTACATAGGTGGCATCCCCGCCTTGCGCCTGGATCATTTCGACGGTTTCGTTGCCGGCGGGGTCGTTGATGTCCACCACGACGACTTGCGCGCCCTCGTTTGCAAAGAGCAGCGCAGATTCGCGCCCGATGCCGCTGCCGGCCCCGGTTATCAATGCCACTTTCCCTTTGAGTCTCATGCTGCTCTCCCTTTCCACTTTGTAGATAAACCTGGCCCCTTGCCAATTCCTCAATTGCATTCGCTCATACTGGGGAGTGGAAAAACGATAAAGTCAAAGGTAACGGCCTGGATCATTGGTGTATACCATTGCGAGTATAATACACGCGGGCAAGGTTGTCAAATCCCAGCAGAAGGAATTGCGCGATAAGCGAAAAGATGGTATAATGGTTATTGGTGTATACCATTTGCGAGGGGAATGCCCAAAAGCTGGTTACCGTATGATTCGTGGGGGATATTAGGGACATGAAGTTCACGGAACTCCTTACCACGGAACAAGTGGAGCAGGTTCATAAAGCTTCGCTCGAAATTCTGGAAAACGTCGGCATGCTTGTGCGCAACCCAAAAGCGCGGGAGGTTTTTTCGAAACATGGCTGCCACGTCGATTCGGGGACAGGACTCGTCAAGTTTCCCCGCACCGTCGTCGAGCATTTTCGTGCAGCCTTTCCCCCAAAATTCACTTTCTATGCCCGTGCCCCTCAGTATGACTGCACCATTCCGGACGACCGACCGGTGATCCTCACGGGCAGCTCCGCGCCGAACATCATCGATCCGGTGACGGGTCGCGAGCGGCGGGCACGCTCGGACGACATCGCGCGCACTGCTCATCTGATCAACGAACTTCCGGGCTACGACGTTTTCTCCATCTCAACGCTGGCCGACGATGCACCGCCCGGCCAGTTCAGCCTGTCACGCTTCTACCCCGCGTTGAAAAACTGCGCCAAGCCGGTGCGTGGCAACACGCCCAATCTGGACGATGCCAACCAGATATTGCGCCTCGGTGCTTTGATCGCCGGGGGGGAGGAGGCTTACCGGGCACGCCCCTTCATCACCCATCATTACTGCCCCTGCGTCTCGCCACTCACAATGGATCTCGACTCAACCTCGCAGTTGATTTTCTTTTCCGAACAACAATTGCCCAGCTACGCCAGCATCGTACCCAATGCCGGCCTGACCTCACCGTTGACCCTTGTGGGGACTCTGGCCCAGCTCAATGCGGAGTTCCTGGCATACGGTGTGTTAACCCAGATGTTGTGCCCTGGCAAGCCGCTCATTTACAGCAGCCTGCCGGTCGTGACCGACATGCGGACGGGCGCGTACGCGCCGGGGGCGATCGAGACGGGCGTCCTGCACATGGGCTGTGCACAGATGGCCCGTTTCTACAACGTGCCCAACGGTGGCTACATTGGTCTGACAAATGCGAAAGTAAACGACGCCCAGTCCGGGTACGAGACCGGAATGTCCACTGTGGCGGGGTTACTTGGCGGGGTGGATATCTTCAACATGGGCGGCCTGTTTGACGCGCTGATGACGTTCGACTTTGCCAAGGCGGTGATCGACAACGAAATCGGTCTGATGCTGAAACGCATCGTACGTGGCTTCGAATTCAGCGCAGAGAACCTGGCGCTGGACGTGATCGCCGAAGTCGGCCCGGGCGAGATGTTCGCAGCCACCCAGCACACCTTGGACCAGATGAAGACCTGCGCCCTGCTGCCCGAAATTGCCGACCGGGACATGCGCCAGCAGTGGGAAGAGAAGGGCGCGCTCGACGCCCATGCACATGCCATGAAGCGGGTGCGCGAAATCCTGACGCGGGATAACCCGGCCGTCTTCTCGCCCGAGGTAGACGCACAGATCCGGGCTGCCTTCGAGGGCCTCGTGGACGGAGATTCGATGCCTCCGCCAGAGTGGAAACGCGAGGCTGAGGCCGAACCACCGATGGAAAGACAGCGCAAACAGCGCAGACAACGCCGGCGCGATCGAAAGAACCAGTAATCGTTGATCAGTGATTAGCTCGACAATGTTACATTTGTCATTGCGAGCGGAGCGAAGCAATCTCCTGCCTTCAATTGCTGTCAACGGTGGGGATTGCTTCGTCGCTTCGCTCCTCGCAATGACATTTGGCCTGTAATCTAACAATGTCAAGTTAGTTATCAAGTTACACTTATCACTGACCACTGAACAAGCGGAGGTGCCAGACCCATGCAAGACCAAGCTCAAGTCGTCGTGATCGGCGGTGGCATCATGGGATGCAGCATCGCCTACCACCTGGCCAGGTTGGGCTGGGCAGATGTGATGCTGCTAGAGAAGGGTGCGTTGGCCAGCGGCTCGACGGCGCGCGCGGCCGGCCTGGTCACGCAGTTTCACACCTCGCCGAACATGATGCAGATCAGAAAGTACAGCATTGAGCTTTACAGCCAGTTAGTAGCCGAAGTGGGCGAGACGGCAGGCTGGCGCCAGGTCGGCAGCTTGCGCCTGGGGTCGAGCAAAGATCGGCTCAAAGCCCTGCAACGGCAGGTCAGCCGCGCCAAGGCGCTTGGCCTGGACGTCGAGATCATCTCCCCGGCCGAGGCGCTGCGTCTCTTCCCCTACATGACGGACGCCAGCCTCCACGGAGCAGTCTATCTCCGGCAGGATGGGCATCTCGACCCTCACAGCATCACCATGGAATTGGCCCGTCGGGCCAGGCAATTGGGAGTTACCGTCCATACAGGGGTGCGCGTCACCGGGATCGACCTGAGCCCGAGCGGCGAGATCGCCCAGGTGAACACGGATCACGGCTCGATCAAGACCGAGTGCGTGGTGAACGCCGCCGGAATGTGGGCGCCCAGGATCGGCGCGATGGTGGGCATCAACCTGCCCATGGCCCCTGTGCGGCACCAATACCTCACCACCCGGCCCATCCCAGGCTATGAATTGCCGCGTGAGACGCCGGTCTTGCGCGACCCGGATAACCTGGTCTACATCCGCGAAGAGGTGCGGGGCTTTCTCATCGGCGGCTTTGAGCTTGACCCAAAGGTTTGGTCCATTGACGGTGTGTCCTGGGGGTTCTCTGAGCAACCGCTCCCCTCTGACTGGGACCTGTTTCAAGAGTTGATAGAGGGCGCCATCCGGCGGATCCCGATTCTGGAGCAGGCAGAGGCCATAAACCTGCTCAACTTCCCGGATGCGGTCACCCCCGACGGCCAGCCCTGCCTGGGCCCGGTGCCCGGACTGCGTGGGTTTTACGTTGCCGCGGGCATGTCGCTCAACGGCTTCGGCGGTGGTGGGGGCCTGGGCAAGCTGATGGCGGAGTGGATCGTCGAAGGAGCGCCCTCCATCGATGTCCACGAGATGAACGTGCAACGCTTCGGGCCGATCCACGCCGATCCAGCCTACGTCGCCGAGCGGGCTCGTGAAGTCTACAAGTACTACTACTACCTGCGCTATCCCAACGACGAGAACGAGTGGGGCCGGCCCCAGCGGGTCAGCGCTGTCTATCCACGCACACAGGAGTTAGGCGCGGTGTTCGGCGAAAAGAACGGCTGGGAGCGGGTTAACTACTACGAACCAGGGCAGCCCTGGCGGCGGGCCGGCGCCGATCAGCGCAGGTGGGGTTGGGGTCGCCCTGCCTATTTTGACCGGGTGGACGAAGAACACCGGGCCGCCCGCGAGCAGGTCGCCCTCTTCGATCTGAGCTCCTTTGGGAAGATCGAGCTGCGCGGCCCCGGTGCCCTGGCCCTGCTGCAACGGCTGGCCGACAACGATATCGACAGGTCCGTTGGAAGCGTGATCTATACCCAGTTTCTCAACGCCCGCGGCGGGATCGAGAGCGACCTGACCATCACCCGCCTGGCTGACGACCACTTCCGGGTGATCAGCGGCAGCGCTTTTGTCTACAGAGATCTCGGATGGATCCAGATGCACATGCCGCGCGATGGCTCGGTGAAGGTCCGCGATGTGAGTGAGGCATGGGCCTGCCTGGGGCTGTGGGGACCGCACGCCCGGGATGTGCTGCAGGCCGGCAGCCCTAGCGATGTGTCGAACGAAGCCTTCCCCTACATGACCGCCCAAGCCATCGACGTGGCCGGTGCTCAGGTATGGGCACAACGGGTCAGCTACGTGGGCGAGTTAGGCTGGGAACTTTACATCCAAACTGACGACGCCATCCCGGTTTGGGACGCCTTGATGGCGGCCGGCCAACCGTTCGGCATTCAGCCGGCCGGCTACAAAGCCATCGATTCCCTGCGGCTGGAAAAGGGGTATCGCTACTGGAGCGTTGATCTCACGCCGTCCGAGAACCCCTACGAGGCCGGCCTGGGCTTTTGTGTACGGCTGGGAAAGGGCGACTTTGTCGGACGGGAGGCGCTGCTGGAGGCGAAGGCACCAGGGCTTCAGCGCCGGCTGTGCACGCTGGTGCTTTACGGGGATCCGTGGCTAATCTACGGTGGTGAGGCGGTTTACTCGAACGGCCGCATCGTGTCGCGCGTGCGCAGCGCCGGCTATGGCTACACGGTTGGCAAGACCATCGCCTACGCCTACCTGCCGCCGGAGCTTACCGAGGTGGGGACACCGCTTGAGGTCGAGATCTTCGGCGAGCGCATCCCGGCTGAGGTTGCTGCGGACGTGCTCTACGATCCCCAAGGGGCGCGCTTGCGGGTTTGAAGGACATGGTTATAAGGAGATATACAGGATATCCCCTTCACGGTCATAGCCAAATCGATCCCGCTGGGTCCAGACTTTGCCCCGTGGTTGTCCGCGCATCCCTTGTGCTTTCGATGACTAATATCCCTGGTTTGTTTGATAACCAACGCCAACATGGCTCGTTGGTCGTTCCTCTTGGGTCCCATTTTACCATGATTGGCGCCGGATTT
>JBHIAO010000187.1:0-10606 GCA_046758565.1 Anaerolineae bacterium | reverse complement strand
GGGCATGACGGCCAGATCAACCGAGGCGAACACACCCGGCATCGCCGCCCGCCCCGGCCATCGAAGGTACACAATTCGTTCCCCAATCCCAGCGTCATGTGCCA
Organism: Anaerolineae bacterium; assembly: GCA_046758565.1. Classification (GTDB taxonomy): domain Bacteria; phylum Chloroflexota; class Anaerolineae; order Epilineales; family JAANWY01; genus JBHIAO01. Next base: position 10,502 of record JBHIAO010000187.1, on the reverse strand, counting down.
ATCGCATTAACATCCCTTCCTCGCCTCGTAGTCCTTGCCCGGCGATCACCAACTGCGCATCCGGCACTGATTCAACGACTCTTTGCCAGATCGCCACGAGCCGTTCCACCTCAAACTCTACAAACCGAGTATAAAGCAAAACCCTTTTTGCTGTTGTCGGGCCGTCTACGACCTCGGACTTAGAGCCTGTCTGAAAAACCGGGTCAGGGGACCCTTCGACAGGCTCAGGACGTCGCCCGTGCTGTCCATATCTTGTGGTGAGCTCGGGTCCCCCGACCCGAGATATATCGTTCATATCCTGGTGAATCGCATCTTCAGACAGGCTCTTAGGACTTAGGACCCTTCGACGGAGCTCAGGCAATGTCCCTTCGGCAGGCTCAGGGCAGGCTCTGAGTTTATCGAAGGGACAAGCTTCGGACTTCCCGACGCCGTTGGGCACGTAGAACACGTGCCCGGGCTCAACGCCGAGTCCCCACACCAGCGTCTGGAGTGACCGACTGGCGACAGTCACGGCATCGCAGTGGGTCAGGCCCCAGCGCTCCTGCCAGACGAAAAAACGTCGCTGGGCTGGTGTGTAGGGCTCGATCTCGTTCCAGCCGCCGGGTCCTTCCCAGTCGTCGGTGTCGATCACCAGTCGGATGTCGGTCTTTCGGAGCCGGCGAAGCCACCACAGGACCGTCGCTGTCAGGCCGGCGTAAGCCTTGGGCTTGAAGGCATGGACCACGTCGGGCTCCAGGCCCAGAACATGGTCAACCAGCCGGCATGTGATAGTGGCGTGGTCGAGTGCGGGAATCGCTCGTGGCAGATGGATGTTCACGACATCGACTCCGGCATCGGTCCAGCGCCGGCCGGCATCCTGCGGAGAGTCCCACGGGGGGAGTAGCAGGGTGACGTGGTGTTCTCTCTCAACCAGCGCGCGGGCCAGGGGGAGGGCCCTGGCTCGCACGGTACCCTTGCGTCTCAGCCCGAAGGGGCCGACCATGACGATCCGCATATGACTAGCCGGCGCCACCCCCACCGCCGCCAGCGCCACCACCGCCGCCGGCCCCCGCTCCTGCTCCGGAAGTGCCGGCCGCGCCACTGGATGGTGCGATGGCGGCTGCGGTGGCCGTGGTCACGTAATAATAGGGCTGGAACGCCACGTAAGCCTGACTTGCTGCCTCGACGGTCTCGTCGGTGAGATCCTCGGCCCACGGCGGTACTGAAAGGTCCTCCCTGGCCTCCTTCAACGAGTCGGCCAGCTTCTTCACCCACCGCTGGTCGACGTCGCCGTCCAGTGAGAGCCACGGTAGTTCGCGAATGAAGCTTCGGGCTGCTTCGGCCGGATCGTACTGGCGCAGCCGTTCGATCTCCTGGCGGACGTTGTCGAGATGGGCCTCGATCTCCGCCCGGAGACGTGCACCCTTCTCTGTCAGCGTGTACATGCGTGTGCCGGCCATAATGGCACCAACACCTAGGCCGAACAGCAGGCCGGCCACGACCAAGAACCAGCCTTCGACAAAGATGCCCGCAAGAACAGCGAGAACGCCGAGAGTGTCCATGGCAAATCCGGCGACGAAAAGCCGGATTGATCGGGGCCGATGGCTTTCCAGGTAGCCTTCATCGAACAGACGCGCCCGAATCTGTTTCAGCGTATTGCTCCGAAACGATCTGGCCTTGCTTCCAAAGTCTTCCAGCGTTTCGTACTGGCGCATCTCGTCGATGAGGTCGCGCTCAAACTCGTTGAGGTCAGTCGGGTTCTCGTGGAGGTCGACCTCGACTTTCTTCTGGCTGAATACCCACCACTTGCGTTCTACGCGACGCAAGGTCAGATGGCCGCGTGCCGCCAGATCGAAGACGACGGCAGGAAATACCCGCTGGCCGGCGGTGGATGCTCCCTGGAGCAGAACCGCTGCATGGGGTAACGAGACGTCCGGCCTCTCGACCATGGCGAGTTCAAACCAGGGGCCGCGCCAGCGGAAAAATGCGGCCAGCCCAGGGACGACGCCCAGCAGGCCGGCGATGATCGCCCCCAAGACCTGTTGTCGATTTGGCAGTGTGGAGCGGCTGATGCGCCCTTCGCGTTGCCGAGGGGTCACGCGAGGGCCAGTGCGACCTTCCAGTTGCCTGGGAAAGGAGACGATAACTCGGTAAGCTGTACCTGGTGACAGGCGTGGATATCTGAACGATGCAAGGAAACCGTCGGACGTTTCCGTGAGCCAGCCTTCGTCCCGTGGCTCGATCCGAATGTCACTGGCGGCCAGGCCGAAGATGGCCGGCACGGTTACGCGCACATCCACATCGCGTATTGGCACCGACCAGGCTGTCCCGATGGCATCCCAGTCGATCTTATTTCTGCCATCAGCTTCGAACAGGGCACCATGAACAGTGTAGGACAGCGTGAAAGTCGTGGGACTGGTGCGCTCCGGATAGGTCCAGCGGATGAACTGCTCCCCGCGCCGAACGTCCTGCGTAATCTCCTTCACGATCACGTCATCACTGCGCACTCGGATGTCTTCGATGGTGTCGATGTACTTCAGCGGAATATTTCGGGTGGCAAACGTAAAGGTGCCTTGCTGGAAATCAAAGGTAATCTGCTCCGTCACCTGGTACGAGCCGTCGGTCTGCATTACCAGATCCACGTCGTAGTTCGAGATTTCGTAGACTTTCTGCTGCGCCAGGGCCGGCGTCGCAACAAAGAAGAGAAACAACAGCGGTATTAAAATCCAACGCCGCATTGTTAATCCCACCTTCTGTCCCGGTTTGGTTTTCATAGCTATGTTGATTGTCACTGACATGGAGTGTAATCCAGAGGTCCTCCAATAATTTCTACGACTGTTAAACCCGAAAGTTGTCGCTTTGCCGCCTGAGAATAAATCCTCAGGCAAAGAGTACAAGCGCGCTGAAGACGCGCTGAAGTTACGGATGGAGCCGGTCTTCAGCCGGCTTGAGCTGTTAGCTGGCGGATCTATTCGCCAGCGATTATACTGGCACAAAGACGTAGGGGCAAGAGCCGGCCGACCCTTGCCCCTAAGCAAACGCACGTCCAAAAACGAGTTCCTCTTGAGCTCCCCTTAGTTTCCTTCTAGTTCCTCTTAGTTCCCCTTCTACTCCACTGTGACGCTCTTGGCCAGGTTGCGTGGTTGATCCACGTCGCAACCCAGCGTGACAGCCATGTGGTAGGCGAACAGTTGCAATGGGACGACATTCAGGATCGGCGACAACGCCTCGTCCGTGGCCGGCACGTATATCACATGGTTGGCGTGCCGGCTGATCTCGGTGTCTCCCTGTGTCGCCACGGCGATGACCTGAGCATCCCGCGCCCGAACCTCCTGGATGTTGTTGATGACCTTGTCGTAGGTCGCGCTCTGGGTTGCAATGGCGACCACCGGGATCGTCGGGTCCAGCATGGCGATGGGGCCGTGCTTGAGCTCGCCGGCCGGATAGCCCTCAGCGTGGATGTAGCTGATTTCCTTCAGCTTCAGCGCACCTTCCAGAGCTACTGGATACCCGAAGCCGCGCCCGAAGAAGAAAAAGGATCGGCAATCGCTGTACATCTGGGCCAGTTTTGCGGTCTGATCGTCCAGTTGTAACAGCGATTCCGCCTGGTCCGGCAGCCGGCGGATGTCGCGGACGATGGAGCCGATTGCGGAGTCGTCGAGTGTGCCGCCTGCCTGTGCGTCGCACGCAGACAGGCGAACCCTGGCCAGATGCAATGCCAGCAGATCGAGCAGCACCAGTTGTGCGGTGAACGTCTTGGTTGCCACTACGCCAATCTCCGGACCGACCTGCAGGTAGAGCACTGCATCGACCTCACGGGTGATGGAACTGCCCATGACGTTGGTCAGTACGATGGTGGGAGCACCCGCCGCTTGGGCCAGCCGGAAGCCGGCCAGTGTGTCGGCGGTCTCGCCCGACTGGGTGATGAGGATCACCAGCGTGCGTGCGTCCAGCACCGGCGTCCCGTAGCGGAACTCTGATGCGATGGCGACCTCAACAGGCAGCCGCGCCCAGCGCTCGATGACCAGCTTGCCCACCAGGCCGGCATAGAATGACGTGCCGCACGCCACGACGTACGCCCGATCGATTTCCCCGAGGCTCAGATCGTCGAGTTCGGGCAACACCACTTGGGCATCCCCTGTGGTGAGCCCTGTCGAACCGCCTGTGATGAGCCCTGTCGAACCGCCTGTGGTGAGCCCTGTCGAACCATCGAGCCGGCCGCGCAGGGTGGCCCGCAGGCCCTCGGGTTGCTCGCAGATCTCCTTGAGCACGAAGTGCGGGAAGCCACCCTTTTCGGCCGCCTCCGCATCCCAACTGACATGAAAGGCCCGACGCTCCACCGGCTGGCCCTCAAGATCGACGATCTCGATCCCGTTCCGGCGCACGGCGACGACTTCGCCGTCCTCGATGAACAGCGCATGTCGGGTTTCGTGTAGAATGGCCGGAATGTCCGAGGCCAGGTAGTTCTCGCCCTGGCCGATGCCGGCCACCAACGGCGAAAAGAGTCGGGCGCCAACCATCAGGTCGCGGTGGTCCTGGCTGAGGGCGGCGATGGCGTAGGCGCCGTGGACTTGCTGCAAAGCTAGGCGAACCGCTCGCACGAAGTCTTCCTCGGTACGCGCGGTGTCCAGGTAGGCCGCCTCGATGAGGTGCGCCACCACCTCGGTATCCGTTTCTGAACGGAAGTGGTGGCCGGCGGCGGTGAGCTCGTCGCGCACGGTAGCGTAGTTCTCGATGATGCCGTTATGCACGACGGCGATTGTTTCGGTGCAATCGGGGTGGGGGTGGGCGTTGGGCGTGGTGGGAGCGCCGTGGGTGGCCCAGCGCGTGTGCCCGATGCCCAGATGTCCGGCCGGCGTGTCGCCGTTGAACCCGTCAACCAGCCGGGCCAGTTTACCTTTCGTCTTGTGAATCGCAATGCGATTTTCGGGGGTCAGCACGGCGATGCCGGCGGAGTCATAGCCCCGATATTCGAGTCGTTTCAAACCATCCAGTAAAATCGGCGCGGCGAGCCGCCCACCGACGTAACCGACGATACCACACATGGGTTTCCCCTCCTAGCGGGATGCGGGATTCGGGATCCGCGATCCGGGATACGGGATCCGGGATACGGGTCTCGTATCACGCATCTCGAATCACGGATCACGTTTTACGTTTCACGTTTTACGTGTTCACTTCCCACGCACCGCACGCTGTCGTATTTCAGGTTGATATGACTGAGAGTTGGGTGTTGATTTGCCACTGCGCTCCTGGTTGTGCCGCCGGTCTCCCGCCGGTTTTGCAGGGCGCTTCTGTTGGAGGGGAAAGATAGGGCTGTGGCTTGTCCTGAGCCCCGTCGAAGGGCCGGCCCTGGAGGCATCCGCCGATCTGTTCGATTTTCCCGGTCGAGTCGGACCGGTTAACCTCGCCGCGAGGCGAGGAACCTCCACCTCGTCAACTGGCGGCCAGATTCTCGCCGCCAGCCCAGGCGCTGTCTTCCCCTGCTGAGTTAGTTGTCCCCTACTGAGCGGGTTACTTATCACCTCCTTGGCATTTTGAGTCTTCGAAGCTCCGTAGTTCCATTATACCACATGAGGAGCAGAAAGTCTTGATGCAATTGTAAGAAATTCGTAAGGGATCGTGTGTCAGGTTGAGCTTCCGTCACGCAAATAGCGCTGGGTTGTCTGTTCTAGGTCTTGGTACACGCCGCGATGTTCTGGCGGTAGAAGTTCTGCGACCCGATACATGATCTCGTCGGTGATTTCGTCCAACTGCTCTCGTGGGATCTTCCGCCCTTCGACGACAATGTGGAAAGGCTGGCCGACCACCATGTGCGCTTCGGTCCGTCGCAGCCGCCTGATGTTCCGTCCGAACTGATGGACGCCCCAGATGGCAACGGGTAGGACCGTGGCGTCAGTCCGCACTGCCAGCACTGCGGCTCCTCTGTGTCCACGCTGAAGCCGGCCGTCCCCGCTGCGTGTGCCTTCCGGGGCTACCAGTAGTGCACCACCACTGCGTAACACCTCCAGGGACCGCTGGATGGCATTGCGATCGATCTTGCCCCGATGAATCGGGATGGCCCCATAGGCCGGGAAGACCCAGCCAACGAACCGCTTCCTGAAGAGTTCCACCTTGGCCAATGGGATGATGGTACGGGGCAGGAAAACGCCGGCAAGCAGCGGATCCAGGAAGCTGGTATGATTGATAGCGACAATGAGGGTCCCTGTTAGGGGCGTGTTTTCCAGACCGCGCGTCTCAAGTTTCAGGAGAATGCGGAACAACAACCGCATCGCAAAGTTTGCGGGCTTGTGAAACCACATTAGACACGCTCGCCGTACTCGCCCCGATATTCAGTCGGGAGCATCCGTGCAATACGGATCATGATCTCGTCAATAGCCTCGATTCGCTGCTCCCGCCGGCTCCGACCGTCTCCACCCAGGTGAGATAACGTAAAAGGTATCCCAAAGGTAACGGTCAGTCGTGGCCGGCACAGATGTTTAAGATCGGTGAGAATTCGATCAGTGCCCGTGATAGCTACCGGCATGACTGGCGCTCCAGACTGCAGCGCCAGGTACGCAGCGCCTGGTCGGGCGCGCTCCAACGCGCCGGTGACACTGCGACGAGCCTCTGGGGCCAGCGCGAGGACGCCACCCTCCTGCAGAACCTGCAGGGCATGCCGGATCACTTCGCGATCGACCTGGTCTCGGTGGACGGGAATGACACCGTAGGCCCGCAACACCTGGCCGGTGCCTGGTACCGACAGCAGATCGGTCAATGCAATGGCCTCGAACGAATAGGGCATGGTGGCGATCATCAAGAAAGCATCCGCGTGGCTCAGATGGTTAAAGGCGACGATGAGAGGTCCGTACGGTGGGATGTTTTCGCGCCCGCGAATTTCGAGCTTGGTGAGGACGGGTAGCACGACGCGCAGAGTGACATGGGCGAAATATCGGAACGCTAGTCGGAGTCTTGACATACCACATCCATGACCCTGTCAATGGCCTGCTCGACGGTCAGACTGTCGGTATTGACAATGATGGCGTCGTCGGCTGGCCGCAAAGGGGCCATAGCCCGCGAACTGTCCAGCCGGTCCCGCTGGCGCATGTCACGCAGGATGGCTTCGTAGTCGGGTGTCTCGCTGCGAGCCAGACGTTCCTTATAGCGCCGGCGTGCTCGCTCCTCAACCGATGCCTCCAAATAGATCTTGAGATCGGCGTCTGGCAGGACCACCGTCCCAATATCGCGCCCTACCACGACGGCCTCACCCTGACCGGTAATCCGGCGTTGCTGTGCCATCATGGCTTCACGCACGCCGGGGTACGCCGACACGACCGAGACGTTGGCATCGACCTCGAGTCGGCGCAGCGCCCACGTAACGTCTTGACCATCGACAAACACGGTATACTGCCGCCCGTCGTCATTCGTCGGTGTGGTGATGTCGATGGCGATGGCCTCGGCCACGGCCGTTACCGCGGTTTCGTCCCGGATGTCCACACCACCCAACAGCGCGATCCAGGTGACGGCGCGGTACATGGCGCCGGTGTCCAGGTAGCGGTAGCCCAGTCGCTCGGCGACGGCTTCCCCGATGGTGCTCTTGCCGGCGGCTGCCGGCCCGTCGATGGTGATGATCCTTGGTTTACGGTCCTTCAACTTCCCTGATCCTTGACTGCATACATCTCATATGATATAATTGCAATGTATAACTCTGGTGGGTGAGGTGATTTGCCATGACCATGAAACGCACTCAGATCTATTTGACAAGAGAACAGCACCAGCAGTTAGAAGTGCTTGCCGAGACGCGTGACACGACAATGTCTAACCTGATCCGCGAAGCGATCGCCGAGTATATGGCCCGGCATCTTCTCGTGGAAACGGATCCACTGCTGGATATCATCGGCCTGGGCGAAAGTGGGCTCGGTGATGGCTCCGTTCAACACGATCGCGATATCTATGGTGACTGATGCGACGCATTTTCTTTGACACCGGTGCCTACATCTTCCCCAACCGCAGCCTGTAGTTCTTCAACCTCATGCTGCGACAGATGCCGCCACTGACCTGGTAACAGATTTCCCAGCCGGATTGGTCCCATCCTCACGCGAATCAGCCGCTTCACTGGATGCCCGACGGCATCTGCCATGCGGCGGATCTGGCGCTTGCGACCCTCATGCAGGATCATCCACAGCCATGTATTCCCGTCCTCGTAACGTAACACGTCCACGTGCGCCGGCGCCGTCAGGCCGTCTTCCAGACGCACGCCGGAGCGCAGACGTTTCAGAGCCTCCTTCGATGGTCGACCCGACACCCGCACATGGTACTCCTTCTGATGCTCAAAACCCGGGTGTGTTAGTCGGTGGGTTAGCTCACCGTCGTCGGTGAGGAGGACCAGGCCTTCGCTGTCGGCGTCGAGCCGGCCCACCGGATAAACCCGAGTATCGACGTCGACCAGGTCCACCACCGTCGTGCGGCCATGGGAGTCGTCGACGGTGCTGATGGCGCTCGGCGGCTTGTGCAGCGCGATGTAGGTGTAGTTCTCTACAACGTCAATCGGCTCGCCATCGACGGTGATGGTATCCTGGTGTGGATCGACTTTCGTGCCAAGTTCGGTGACGATCACCCCGTTGACGGCAACGCGCCCTTCTCGGATGATGTCCTCACATGCCCGGCGCGATGCGACGCCGGCGTGAGCCATGACTTTTTGCAGACGTTCTTTCATGGAGATTGCCTCTGAAGCAGCGACCAGAATTATAGCGTAGCTTGAGAGGAGGAGCAAAGGAGTAGCCTTCGTGGGGCAGATTTGCTATTCACCGATCTGTTAACCAACGTTGTCTGGGGCCGGCCGTGTCTGCGATCCTGTTCATCTAACAGGCTCAGGATCGGGTGCGCCGCCGCTGCTCATCCTCTTCCCCTCCTTGATGAGGTCAATACCCTATGCTAAAATACCCTCAGCAACTTATCCCACTTCAAGCGAAAGGGCGTCTAAACATGGCTGAAGCGACTACTATCATGGTGCCGCGCGAGTTGGTAGCTGAAGTTGAGCCGCTGCTCCAACACAATGGCATGGATCTGGACACCTTCGTGCAGCGAGCCGTTCGAGCCTATGCCACAGAAATGCGGCAGGACCGTGCGGAGGGTCAGCCGGCCCGAGATGGTGCAGGGCTGACCTTAACCCAGACCGAACCACTCATCCTGCACTTTGGACCGATCGCACAGAAGATCAGCAATCATGATTTTTTCGAGTTTTGCCAGTTGAACCGCGATTTGCGCATCGAGCTCACCAGCGGGGGGGATCTCATCATCATGACACCGACCGGCGGCGAAACGGGGAGGATTAATTTCACACTGACAGCGCTTTTTGGCGTTTGGGTCGAAGCCGATGGCACAGGCATCGGCTTTGATTCATCCACGGGATTCACGCTGCCGAACGGTGCGAAGCGTTCGCCGGACGCGGCCTGGGTCAAACGTTCCCGCTGGGAGGCGCTGACGGAAGAAGAACGCGCGAAGTTTCCGCCGCTGTGCCCGGACTTTGTCGTCGAACTTCGCTCACGGTCGGATGCCATTGGTACCCTGAAGGAGAAAATGGAAGAATACATCGCCAACGGTGCCCAACTCGGCTGGCTTATCGATCCTATCGAACAGAAAGTCTATATCTACCACCCATCAGCCGAAGTTGTTTGCTTGGAGAATCCCGAGACCGTCTCGGGTGATCCAGTTCTCCCAGGGTTTGTTCTGGATTTACAACGACTTTGGTCGTAAGAACGCGGATTGCCAGGATGGGCGGATCATTCTCTCATCCCCCAATCCGCCCATCCTGGAGATCCGTGTTCTGAATGCGAGAACGCGGATCTCTCGGATTCACGGATTAGGAGATCAACCAATCCGTTCATCTTGGCAATCCGTGTTCTCATCCTCGACTGTCTCCACCAACTCCCACAGCGCCTCGAAGACGAAATCATAGATGGAGGCATAGCGCCCGCCTACGAAAATGCTTTCCTTATTACGCTCCTCATCCAGCATGGGCAGCAGGGCTCTGATAGCCCGTCCATTCGCCTTCAGTTGACCCAAAGCCCAGGCAGCGCCCCCCCGCACACCCGCCGACTCGTCCTTCAGGGTGGGCAGGAGCCCTGCCACTACCTCCGGCGATGCCTGGCCCAACCGCCCCAGGGCGAAGGCAGCGCTCCCCCGCACGTCTTCCGACTCGTCCTGCAGGGCGGCCAGGAGCCCCGCCACCACCTCGGGCGACGCCTGGCCCAACTGCCCCAGGGCCTCGGCGGCGCCCCCCCGCACGAACTCTGACTCATCCTCCAGGGCGGCCAGCAGCCCTGCCACCACCTCCGGCGACGCCTGGCCCAATTGCCCCAGTGCCCGGGTGGCGCCCCACCCCACGCGCTCTGAGTCGTCCTCCAGGGCGGCCAGCAGTTCCGCCACCACCTCCGGCGACGCCTGACCCAATTGCCCCAGCGCCCAGGCGGCTTCCCACCGCACGCGCCCCGACTCATCCTCCAGGGCGGCCAGCAGCCCTGCCACCACCTCCGGCGACGCCTGGC